>CAMWPX010000111.1 GCA_947176205.1 uncultured Porphyromonadaceae bacterium | reverse complement strand
ATTTTAGCTGTAGACGGCGGTGTTGTAGTCTGAGATGCTTTAGGTCTACTTTTCGCACCCCAGAAGGGTGAAAAAACTCGTCGTGACATAGTGGATTTTATTAAAGCGAAATGTCCGCTTCTTAAGCATGAACAGGCAGAAAAGCTCGCTGAAGAGATAGCCGAAGAGCTTGCTCGTGGTAATTAACACTGATTAAATATTTATTATCATGGCGAAATCAGCATTATACGCTTTTATCGGCGGTGCTATTGTAGGCGGTGCGTTAGGTATGCTTTATGCTCCGTATGAAGGACGAGAGTTGCGTAGACGAATCAAACGAATGGTCAGCTCCAGATGTCCGGCATACAGCGATGAGGAACTTGAGGCTATCGTAGAACAGATTACCGCCGAAGTAACAAAAGAATAGGAATCATATATGATTCTTCCGAAGCGTAACTATTTGTTTTAACTAATAATGTTTCCCGCTGAAATATTGCGGGAAACATATTTTGAAAAAAGGAATATTGCAATATGAGTGAAAATCAGTCAGGCTATACGCGTTTATTTGCTATAGGTAAAGAATATGTTCGGTTAAAATTTGAATATTACAGGCTTTTACTTGTAGAAAAACTGTCGGTGCTTGCATCGGCATTAGTGATATTCCTTGTAATAGGACTGCTTTGTGTGGGATGTTTGTGCTTTTTATCTGTAGCGTTGTGTGAGTTGCTTGGCTCGTGGGTAGGCTCGACATGGGCATCGACCATTGTCGCAGGTCTTTACGCAATTGTGGCGGTGGTGGTGTGGTGTCTGCGTCAACAATTGATTGTTAATCCAATAACCAAGTTTATATCTCGTAATATATTAAATCCATAAAAATCAGTAGTAATGGCACATATGTTGGAAAAAATAGAATCGCCGTCAACTGACAATGGTATGACGCTGGATGAATTACGCTATCGTCGGGCATTAATTTATATGAAAAGCGAGATGCTGAAAGAGCAGATAGTAGCGGAGAGTTCGGGGACTTTTTCCGGACTTGGTAATATTACTTGTGGAGGCGGTCTACTTAATAAGATGATGACCGGGATGGATTATCTACAGTATGCTGTCAGTGGTTATCGTATGTTCAAAAAAATATCTAAAATATTTAAGAGCGGTAACTGAAACTCCGATTAAAATCAGTAATTTCGTAACTGAATAAGTCAAACCTACAGAAGATATTCAGTTATGAACGATTATATCGAAGTGAGAGTGGACTGCTCTCCGTGTTCTGAGACCATAACCGATGTGGTCGCAGCTTTTCTTGCCGATGCCGGTTTTGAAAGTTTTTTGCCCGATGAAAAAGGGCTTTTAGCGTATATACCGCAAAAACTTTATTCAGAAAACATCATGGATTGTTTGTCTGAATTACCGTTTGAGTGTGCTATACGTTGGTCGTCGGCTTTTGTGGAAGGCAAAGATTGGAATAGCGAGTGGGAACAAAATTATTTCCAGCCTATAGTCGTAGAGGATAAGTGTGTAATACATAGTACATTTCACACGGATTATCCGAAGTGTGAATATGATATTGTGATTGACCCGAAAATGGCTTTCGGTACCGGGCATCATGCTACAACTTATTTAATGGTATCGCGTCTTCTGTCAGCCAGTCTGTCAGGGAAAAAAGTGGTGGATATGGGCACCGGTACCGGTATTCTTGCGATGCTTTCAGCTATGAGTGGGGCTGAAAAGGTAGTGGGTATAGAAATTGATGAGGCGGCTTATGTCAATGCGTTAGAGAATCGGGAGCTGAATCATATAGGCAATCTTCAGTTAATTCACGGGGATGCTACGGTATTATCAACTTTGACTGATAATGCCGATGTATTTCTTGCAAATATAAATCGAAACGTGATAATAAATGATTTTGATGCATATGCATCGGTGCAAGGTGTGGGCGGATTAATGTTTTTAAGCGGATTTTATGAGTCGGACGTTCCTATGATTTTGGAACGTGCAGCATTGTCGGGCTATCATATTGTTGATACGATTGTGCGTCAGGATTGGGCTTGTGTGGCGTTGGTTAGGAAAAATATTTGAGTTTAGGTAAATATTGCGTAAATTTGTAACCGTTAATATATTTGGAGTCAGAATCATGGCATAATGAATAATATGCAATTACGTCTTATGAAAAAAACAGCATTATTTATCTTGTTGATAATATCGGGAGTTGTGGCTTCAGCTCAGACTTATCCGGAAAGGACCGGGTGGAATCATTTTGTATGGGGTGCTGAGGTAGGCGGCTCCGTGGATATGACAAGTAACAGTATGTCTACTGTAAATCTTGACGCATTTTTCGGATACAAAAATTCATTTATAGATGCGCTTGCAGTAGGCGCGTCAGTCAATATGGTGCTGAGCAACAGTGTTCGTAGTTTTCCGGTTTATATGTTGCTGCGTACGAATTTCTGTAATAGACCCACATTTGCATTTATGGATTTAAGAGGTGGAGTTGTAATCAATAACTTTGGTGCATCCCGTGACCAAGCAGGATTTTATATCTCGCCCGGTGTTGGTTTCCGGTTGGCATCAGGCAAGACATTTACATCATATATTACTGTAAGCTACGTATATAATGGTATGCGTCCTTACAGCAGGGGTGATATACACTATGATATCGACGGGCTTCACATGGCTTGCATGCGACTCGGTATCAGTTTTTAATAAAATTTGGTTCAATGGATACTGTTAAAGTAAAGATTATAAACGGTTCGCATCATCAATTACCTGAGTATTCCACATTGTTCTCAGCCGGTATGGATGTCCGGGCTAACCTTAATGCTCCCGTAACTTTGGCTCCGCTTGAACGGGCTTTGATTCCTACGGGGTTGCGTATAGAATTACCCGCTGGATATGAGTGTCAGATACGTCCGCGTAGTGGTCTGGCGATAAAAAATGGTATATCATTGGTTAACGCTCCCGGTACTGTAGATGCCGATTACCGTGGTGAGATAGGTGTGATTCTGATTAATCTTTCGTCAGAACCTTTTGTGGTGAATGATGGCGAACGTATTTGTCAGATGGTAGTGACTCGTTATTCCCGTGTGGAGTGGGAAATTGCTGATACGCTTTCTGATACAGTCCGTGGCGAAGGTGGATTCGGACACACCGGAGTAAAATAAATATCTGAAAAATAAGTGAGACGTGATAATATTTTCATAGTGCTGCTGGCTGTAACGCTTCTGTCTGTGTTTGGTTTGTCAGCCCGTACGCATGTCAGTGAGGCACAGCGGGATGCCCGTAAGGGTGATTATATATTTGGGGAAAGTCTATATTATTATATTACAGGTAATGATGATGCCTTTTTTGATATGGCATCCTATGCAGCTGAGGAGTCATCCGCTGATGGATTCCTTAATGCTCTTAAAGGGCTGAAGCAAATAATGGCGAATCATAATGATTCGGTATCAGTAAAATCCGGTAGAGATTTGTCTGACGGTTATTTTATTAAAAATCCGGATGATTCTTTTCTCGGACTTCCGTATGTGAGGCTTTTATCATCTTTGGGTGATATAGATGATGGTGTTGCCGCTATTGAACGAATGTATTCGGCTATGCCGGACGACTCCAATATTCTATTGTCCTATATTCAGGCTCTTGCCTCCACAGGTAAAGAGGAGAATATCAGAAAAGCGCTCGAACTCAGTAATGAATATGAAAAACGTTTCGGCAGAGATATCTCTTCATTCCAGCGTAAGACACAATTGTATTCCATACTTGGTGATTCGGCAGCCGTTATGACCGAAGGACGTCGTTTGCTTGAAGAGTCACCGGAATCGCCGTTGTCACTCACCTTGGTCGGTTCGGTGTACGCCGGTTACCAACAGACGGACAGCGCGGAATACTTTTTTAACAAAGCAATAGAATATGACCCATCGTTTGCTTATGCTTATATATTTCGGAATCACATGTATCTGACCAAAGAGGATACGGCAGCTTATGTGAAATCCAATATGCAGGCTGTACGTGAAATAGATTTACCCGAAGATGCCAAGGTGGATATTTTACAGAGTTTTCTCAGTAATACTCTCGTATCGCCTACTTATTCTCCTGAAGCTGAAGAAGCTCTTTCGTATCTGATAGAGACTTATCCTCACAATATAGTGTTTCGCGAAATGGGAGCGAGATATTATGTGACTACATCGCAAATTGATAAAGCTGTGGATTGTGCACAGTTTGCGGTGGATTTGGACCCGTCAGACTCGGAGCATCGTACTTTGCTTATAGCCATATACCAGTATGGCGGTAACTATGAAAAAGCGGTTGATGAGTCGCTCATAGCTGCACGGCTGTTTCCCGAAACTATAGAGTTTCCGCTTACGGCTGTGTCAAATTATACCTTGATGAAAAGGTATGATGATGCTTTGCGATTGATTGATACCCTAATGGTCGGTATGGATACTCTTGACCGCAATCACAAAGTATTGTTATGGCAAGGAAAAGGCGATATATATAATGCCATGGATTCGGTAGCACTTGCGTCAGAAGCTTATGAGAATGCGTTGGTGCTCGACCCTGACAATGCTTTGGTGCTAAATAATTATGCTTATTCGCTTGCTTGTGCTTCGGAAAATCTTGAAAAGGCTCTTTCTATGATTGAGCGTTCATTGCGTATCAAGCCAAAAGATTCCAATTCTTTGGACACGTATGCGTGGGTACTGTTCCGCCTTCAGCGTTATGCTGATGCAAAAGAAGCAATCGACCAAGTGCTTGAATATGATTCGGAGCCTAATCCTGAGGTCTTGGAGCATGCCGGCGATATATATTTTATGGCAGGTTATCCTGAAGATGCTTTGGAATTTTGGGGCAAATCCTTGAAGCAGAATCCTGATAATAAGTTGCTTGAAAAGAAAGTGAAGAACAAAGCGTTTTATTACCGATGAATTTTATTAAGAGTAGGCATATTATAATTCCTCAAGTGGTGTCGGTAATCATCGTTTTAGCTGTACTGGCATTATCGGGATGTAAGAGTCAAAAAGATTTTGCAACAGCAATCGGTTATAATACGATGTCCATGCCGGTAAATAAGTCGGAGCGATACAGCGGGGTAGTAGGTCGGTACAGGCAGTGGGAGCGTCTCAGGTTACCGGTTAATGTAAGGATAAATGCTCCGACACAAATGTCGGCATCCGGAACTGTGACTATGGATTATGGAAAGAGCATACTGGTGTCGATGCGAGTCCTGGGTATGGAGGTAGCGGTGATTTATGTTGACAATGATTCTATACTTATTGCCGATAAATTTCACAAACGTTATTTCTCAGATAAGGTTTCTGATTTGTTGGCAGGTTTCGATGTAAGTGTTTCCAATCTTCAGAATCTTTTATTGGGCAGGATATTTGAACTCGGTAAAACAGAGGTTCCCGCAAGCCCTAAAAGTTTTTCCATTGATGATATAGGGGGAGATTCATGGATTATGTTGTCTGAATCGCAACGATTTTCCTACGGATTTAATTTCAATCCGTGGAATGTTTTATTTGGAGCTGTATTTTCTGTGCCCGGACATGAACCGGTTAAAATAGAATATGGGAAGGATATTGAGACTTCTAACGGTGTATTTGCTACGTCTGTTGATTTTTCAACGATAATAAAAAATAAAGCTATGTCAGCAACTATCGGTTGGAATTTCGATAAGGTCAAGTGGAATGATGATGTAGAGCTGCGGGTGCCGCGTATAGGTGAAAATTATCGTCGGATTACTGCTGCTGAAGTGTCAAAAATGTTTTGAAATACGTATAGGAAACTTTATGCTGAGGGGGCTGATACTATTGTTGATGGTCGTGTGTTGTTTCGCCGAAAGCGGAGCACAGAAATCGCGTAGCGTTAATAAAGTGAAGAAGGAACAGCAGGCAGCCCAAAGAAAAATTAAAGAAAATAATAAGAAACTTAACGATAACAATCGGGAAACCCAACGAAATCTTAATGAATTGAATGTCCTAAAGACGGAAATAAAACAGAAGTCACAGGAAATCAGTTCGGTTAAAGCAAATATAGATTCGCTGAATATCGGTATTCGTTCGGCATCGGATTCTCTTACACGTCTGGAACGAAGCTTGAACAGGTTACAGCAGACCTACGTAAAAGCGTTACGCTCACTCCAAGGCACGCAACCGATGATGGATTACATGGGTTTTGTGTTTTCTTCAGAATCGTTCTCTATGGCTTATGCCAGAATGAGATATATGAGTGAATTTTCCCGTTGGCGTCAGCGCAAAGTCAGTGAAATTATGCGCGCTCAGGATAAGGTGGGCAGGCAGCGTAATTATCTTGACAGTCTTAATCTGGAAAAACGAGGTTCTCTGGTAGAACTTAACAAGAAGGAGCAGGAACTTAAAGAAAAAAAACGTCAGACAGACAATGTAGTAAAGAAATTACAAAAAGAACGCAAGAATCTGCAGGCTGCCATAGCCAGTCAGAAGAAGCAGATGCAGCAGCTTGTAGATGAACTGTTGCGATTGGAGCGTGAAGCCCAGGCTCGTAAAAAGAAAGAGGCCGAGAATAATAACTGACTATAATACACATCTCCCAGCCCCCGAGACATCTCAGGATG
>CAMWPX010000110.1 GCA_947176205.1 uncultured Porphyromonadaceae bacterium | reverse complement strand
ATCTACGGCTGGGCAACATCTACGGCATCCGCGGAGACATAGCCATCTGTCAGGCAATCGTCGAGACAGGCTGGTTCACATTCACCGGAGGCACAGCAGTCACACCTGACCAACACAACTACTGCGGACTCGGAGTCATACGCCGCGGACATAAAGGAGCATCATTCTCCACCATCGACGACGGCGTACGCGCCCACCTCCAGCACCTTTACGCCTACGCCACCGCCGCCCCACTACCCCCCGGCGAACCACAGCTCGACCCACGCTTCCGCATGGTCTCGCGAGGCTGCGCCACCACATGGCACGACCTCAACGGACGATGGGCGGCCAATCCACGCTACGGCTCCCAGATACTCGATGTCTACACCCGTATGCTCGACTTCACCACCCGAAACTCCGCCCGACCATGACCCGGACACACAACCGACACTCATCATAAACCACAATAACCCACCAAAAACCACACAGACACATGCGTTCCGAATCCGAACTCCAAGGCGTCACCCTTCTGGGCAACACCGGCGTAAAATACCCCACCTCCTACTCACCCTCCATACTCGAGACATTCGACAACAAACACCCCCTCCGCGAATACCTCGTCACACTCCACTGTCCCGAATTCACATCCCTTTGCCCAAAGACCGGACAGCCCGACTTCGCCAAAATCATCATATCCTACATCCCACGCATCAAGATGGTCGAAAGCAAGAGCCTCAAACTCTACCTCTTCTCATTCCGTAACCACGGCGACTTCCACGAAGACTGCATCAACATCATCATGAACGACCTAATCGACCTCATGGACCCGCGTTACATCGAAGTCACAGGCATATTCACACCACGCGGAGGCATATCCATCTACCCCTTCGCCAACTACGGCGATGCCGAACATCAGGACTTCGCCCGCCGACGGCTACTTCAGGCATGCCGCGTCACCGACATCGAATCACACACCCGATAACACCGCCCACACCCTATGAAAGACTCACTCATCGTCCTGAGCGGCGGCATGGACTCCACCACCATGCTTCACGAATACTCACAGCGCATAGCAGCTGCCGTCAACTTCAGCTACGGAGCCAACCACAACATGCCCGAACGCCAATGTGCCCGCGCCAACTGTCAGCTACTCGGCATACCCCTAATCGAACTTGACCTCCCCTTCATCGGACAACACTTCCAGAGCTCACTCCTCAGCGGACCCGACGCCATACCCACCGGACAATACGACGACACCAACATCCACTCCACCATAGTCCCCTTCCGCAACGGCATAATGCTCGCCATAGCAGCCGGATTAGCCGAAAGCCGTCACCTCCCCTACATAATGATAGCCAACCACGCCGGTGACCACATCATATACCCCGACTGCACGCCCGCATTCATCCAAGCCATGAACTCAGCCATCACAGCAGGCACATTTGACACAGTCACACTCCTCGCCCCCTACACACATCTTACCAAAGCCCAGATAGCCTGTCGCGGAGCAGCACTCGGAATCGACTACTCCCTTACCTACTCATGCTACAAAGGCACACCTCAGCCCTGCGGCGAGTGCGCCACATGCATCGAACGCGCCCAGGCACTCCGTGCCGCCGGCATCGAACCGTAAAAAAATCACCGGTTTACTCCCCCCTTTTCCCACCGGTCAGTCGCGCGAAAACAAATCGCGCGTATAAATCTTATCCCTTACATCCTCCAGCTCCGCATCATAACGGTTAGCGAGTATCGCCTGCGACTCACGCTTGAACTCAGCCAGATTATTCACCACCCTTGACCCGAAAAACGTAGTCCCCGACTCCAGCGTAGGCTCATAGATAATCACCCGCGCACCCTTAGCCTTGATACGCTTCATCACACCCTGTATCGACGACTGCCGGAAATTATCCGAATTAGACTTCATCGTAAGCCGGTACACACCTATCACACACTCCCGTTCATCCGCCCCGCGGTAATCACTGCTCGTGGAGTAATCATACCACCCCGCCTTCTTAAGCACTTGGTCAGCTATGAAATCCTTGCGCGTACGGTTACTTTCCACTATCGCACCTATCAGATTTTCAGGCACATCAGCATAATTAGCCAGCAATTGCTTCGTATCCTTCGGCAAGCAGTATCCCCCGTAGCCGAACGACGGATTATTGTAATGCGACCCTATGCGCGGGTCCAGACCTATACCCTCTATGATAGCACGCGAATCCAGCCCCTTCACCTCAGCATACGTATCCAGCTCATTGAAATAACTCACCCTCAGAGCCAGATAAGTATTGGCAAACAGCTTGACCGCCTCAGCCTCCTTCGTTCCCATATACAGCGTCGGGATATCCCTCTTCAGAGCACCCCTCTGCAGCAGAGCCGCAAACGCCTCAGCACGCTCCGTCAGCCACGCCACATCCGCAAGCGCCCTTATAGCCTCATCCTCCTCGGCATACTCCGCCGTCCCCATGATTTTAGGCACACCCGCTATTATACGGCTCGGATACAGATTATCATACAGCGCCTTGCTCTCCCTCAGAAACTCCGGGAAAAACAACAGATTCAACCGCTTCACACCACGCCGGGCATACTTCACATACAGCCCCCTGCAGTAACCCACCGGAATCGTCGACTTTATCACCATCACAGCCTGAGGATTAACACTCAGCACCAGCTCTATCACCTCCTCCACATGACTCGTATCGAAATAATTCTTCACCGAATCATAATTCGTCGGAGCCGCTATCACCACATAATCAGCACCCGCGTAAGCCTCGGCGCCATCAAGCGTAGCACGCAGACACAGCTGCTCCTCAGCGAAATAACGCTCTATCCACTCATCCTGTATAGGTGACCGGCGCTCATTCACCATCCTCACCTTATCAGCCACCACATCCACCGCCGTAACCTCATTATCGCGCGCCAGCAGCGTAGCCACACTCAGCCCCACATAACCCGTACCCGCCACAGCTATATTGTATCTTTTCATCTGACCCAGTCTAAAAATCAGTTAAACACACGCAAATATAGTCAAAAAAACACACGTCACACCCACCCGTTACACTATTTTCACACCCCACGCTTGTACATTGCCGTTATTTAATGTAACTTAGCAGTCCGAAAAACTAACCGTTCAAACTTAACTCACAACGCAATGGCAAAAGTACTCATCATAGGCGCCGGAGGCGTAGGCACCGTCGTAGCCCACAAATGCGCCCAGAACCCGCAGGTATTCACCGAGATAGTCCTCGCATCACGCACCCTGTCAAAATGCAAGGCGATAGCCGACAAAATAGGCGGCGGACGCATCACCCCCGACACCGTCGATGCCGACTCAGTCCCACAGCTTGTCGAACTATTCCGCCGTCATCGCCCCGACATCGTCATCAACGTCGCCCTCCCGTATCAGGACCTCACCATCATGGACGCATGCCTTGAATGCGGCGTAAACTATCTTGACACAGCCAACTACGAACCCAAAGACGAAGCCCACTTCGAATACTCATGGCAATGGGCTTATCGTGAGAAATTCGAAAAAGCCGGACTCACCGCAATACTCGGCTGCGGATTTGACCCCGGAGTATCAGGCGTATTCACCGCCTACGCCGCCAAGCACCACTTCTCACAGATGCAGTACCTCGACATAGTCGACTGCAACGCAGGCGACCACGGCAAAGCATTCGCCACCAACTTCAACCCCGAAATCAACATCCGCGAAATCACACAGAACGGACGTTACTGGCAGGACGGAAAATGGGTGACCACCGGACCACTCGAAATACACCGTCCCCTCACATACCCCAACATCGGACCACGCGAAAGCTACCTCCTCTACCACGAAGAGCTCGAAAGCCTCGTCCAGAACTATCCCACCATCAAGCGCGCACGCTTCTGGATGACATTCGGACAGGAATACCTCACACACCTCCGCGTAATCCAGAACATCGGCATGGCACGCATTGACGAAGTCGACTACAACGGCACCAAAATCGTACCCCTCCAGTTCCTCAAAGCAGTCCTCCCCAATCCTCAGGACCTCGGCGAGAACTACACCGGCGAGACATCCATCGGATGCCGTATCGAAGGACTTGACAAAGAACACCACCACCTCACCTACTACATCTACAACAACTGCTCCCATCAGGAAGCCTACCGCGAGACAGGCATGCAAGCCGTAAGCTACACCACAGGCGTCCCCGCCATGATAGGAGCCATGATGTTCCTCACCGGAAAATGGGTGAAACCCGGTGTCCACAACGTCGAAGAATTCGACCCCGACCCATTCATGGAGCAGCTCAACACACAAGGACTCCCGTGGCACGAAATCTTCAATCTCGACCTCGAATTACAATAACACCCCTCCTCACATCACTCCTCACACACCACATGACCCCACACCGTCTCACACACCGCATCATAAGCCTTATCACACTGTTTGTCACTATCGTAAGCATCTCGTCATGCTCCGATAGTGACCGGCAGTACCGGCTCCTGCAGTCAGTTCCCGCCGACGCCGTCAGCGTGTTCACCATCCGCCTTGACAACATCATCGAAAAAGTAGGCATTGACCTCAGCGGCGACACCGTAACCCTCCCGCAGGCACTCGCCACACTACCCGAATTCAACTCAGCCCTCGCCGACGCATCACTCGTCTACAAAGGCATCGTCAATCGCCGGCTCGTAGTGTTCACACTACCGCAGGACCCCTCCAACTACATCGTCACATTCCTTTTTGACGACATATCCTCCCTCTCGCCCCTCATTGGCTACCGCGAAAAAGAGACACGCAACGGATTCGACATCTACGGCTCACTCGCCATACGCAAGGATCAATGCTGGCTATTCTCCGGCAAGACACGCACCACACGTCTGGCCGAAGCCATCGAACGAGCCTCAAAAAAATCCATTCTCGACACACAGCTCGGCGACACACTCACCGTTGACCACGACATCAACGCACTCCTTTCCACAGGTGACTTCGCACAGATACCCGGCATACCCGACCTACGCCTCACCGCAGCCGTCGAAATCGCCGACAAAACCATGACCTGCACCGTCCGGGCATACACACCCCAAGGCACACAACTCTCACTCAAAGACAACGGCTACATAAGCCACATATCCACTCGGTTCCTTTCCTCCGTATCACCACAAGCCACCGCCGTAGCAGCAATAGGCATTGACAAAGCCTTCAACATATCCGGCATCACACCGTGGCTACTCATAAGCGGGCTCTCCACATCCTACGTAACCCTCATCTCCGAGATAATCGACGCCATTGACGGCACAGTAGCCATCAGTCTTACCGAGCGGGACCAGCCACGCCACACACCAGTCAGGCCCGCCGCCAGCCTCATTGACCACGAAGAAACCATCTTCTCCACCACTGCCGCTGCCCACTTTGACATCACCCTGTCCGCACAGATTAAAGAACAAAACGCCCGGCCACTTCTCAATCAAGCCCGAAAGATACTTTCCGACAAAGGACTCACAATCGCAGGCAAAGACCCCGACAGCTTCTCCATACTCCTTGACGATGCCGAAATACTGGTAAACCTATCCGACGGCATGCTCACCGTAAGCACCACACCCCCCACCGAATACACCAACTCATTCGCCCCCATATTCACCGACCGCTACTTCGCATTCCTATTCCGCATACCCCACTTCGGTAAAATCTACGGAACACCCGCACTTGACATGGGCTACACATTCGACATTCAGCTTGACGACAACACCATCACAGCCACACTGCGCGTCACCGACTACCCCGGCACCCTCGTCAACTCCATATTCGACATCATATCCACCCCCGCCCCCCATGACATAGAGCCCGACTCCGTAGCCACCGACATTGACCTTGACATCATTGACCAGCTTACAGCCGACAGACACTTCTCTGCAGAATGATATCCCGTATCCGACTCCTTGACACACTCCCGCGCATATTCGACGACCCCGACACACGCTCACAGATAGCCCCCTCGCAGATATGGCTACGTGACATCACATTCCATCGGGGGCAGACCTACCTTATCCACGCCCGCTCAGGCACAGGCAAAACCTCACTCCTAAGCTTCATCTACGGACTCCGCGGCGACTACACAGGCACAATAACATTCGACGACACCGAAGCCACCTCACTTGACACCCAACGCTGGTCACAGCTCCGCACACACTCCTTAGCCCTTCTTCCACAGGACCTCCAGCTGTTTCCCCACCTCACCGTCATTGAAAACATCGAAATAAAAAACCGACTCACACGCCACCACACACCAGAGTGGATACATCAGGCACTCCGCCGGCTCGACATCGCCGACAAGACACACCACAAAGCCGCACACCTGTCGCTCGGACAGCAACAACGCGTAGCCATAATCCGCTCCCTCTGCCAGCCATTTGACTTCCTCCTCCTCGACGAACCCGTATCACACCTCGACGACACATGTAACCGCGAAGCAGCCCTGCTCATCTCACAGGAAGCCACATCGCAGGGAGCCGCCGTCATAGCCACATCCGTAGGCAATCACATCCACCTACCCTTCACCACCACACTGAGCCTATGACCACCCGACCACACCTCATCTGGCGACTACTCCGGCAAAACATCAGCCCCCTGCAGCTCGCAGGCTACGCCATAGCATCCGTGATAGGACTCACCATAATCA
>CAMWPX010000109.1 GCA_947176205.1 uncultured Porphyromonadaceae bacterium | reverse complement strand
AACCGCGACCACCGAGCTCTACACCTCTCTATTCGTCGTCAGCGTCAGATGGGTATAAGCGGTCAGTATATTCCCAATAATAACCTCTAATACTTTTTTTGACTCATGAAACTTATCAATAAGATATTTTTAGGAACTGTAGCCCTCTCTCTGATGGCAGGTTTCCAGTCATGTAACGATGACGATGAGACTACATTGGAGGGTGCGAAGACCGTCTATATCGAAATTACACCGAGTGAGCTTCAGCTCTCACCCGGTGACCAGATGGCTCTTAGTGCCCGTGTGACCAATGGTTCGGGTGATGTTATCGACACTCCTGTGACCTGGAGTGTGGTTGACGAGACTGTAGCTGAAATCATCCCCGTGTATGAGCAGATTACTGAAGAAGTACCTGTGACTCCCGCCGAAGGTGAAGAAGGTGATGAAAACGGTGAAGAAAACAGTACCGAATCTAAAGCAGAAGGTGACACTGACCCCGTGGAAGGTGATGACGAACCTGAGACTATCACTGTAACCCGCGACGGCGATTTCCTTTACTTCGCCGTACGTGCGCTCAAGGGCTCACAGGGCAAGCAGACATTGGTTCGCGCTACACTGGAAGACGGACGCTACGCTGTGGCTCCTCTTAACGTAATAGCCGGCTCTATCGAAGGTGCGCTCACCATGCTTACCACCGGACGTCGTTCTTACACTGACGATGGTTTTGATACCGTATGGGTTAAAGTTAATCCGATCACTCTGCTTGAGGACTGCCAGTTGTCATACTCAGTGGAATTTGAAAATGTCTATGCTGAGGATAAATCAGATATGGGCGGTGAATTCCAGTTCATCCCCGGTTCGGATATAGTTTACGGTCGGGATTATTACAACAAGCCTCCGTATGCAACTGATGATAAGGATGCCCGTACAGAGATGCTTGACTGGGTAGGTGTGGTTTATCGCGCACCCCGTATGGTAGGTAACGCCGTATTTACCGTCACACTCAGCGATGGTGAAAGCTCGGAATCTGTCGATACTAAGATACTCGTAGCTCCCAAGATTTCTCCCGGATTTGAGGTCAATGGTGTACGTCCCGGTCCTCAGGAAGAGAATCCCTCAAATATCAAGCATACACTTATCAATGTGGTTATGGACGTCAACTCGTCGTATAAGGTAGGTGCATGTCTTGGTGTACAGGGTCAGTGCCATGCCGTGGATATCGATAATGCTTTGGCTTGCGAAACCAATGGCTTGTTCAAGTGGGATGTAACCGGTAGCGGTGTCCTTGTCAAAGGTATGGAATTTGATATGGATTACCCCGAAGGTGCACCTTATCCCGGCGGCTATGTATCATATCTGGTAGTGGAATCAGGTATTCGCGAGGGTACTTCTACAATTACCTATACATTGCCTGACAAGGTGATGACCTGCAACATCAAGGTTGAGAACTTCGCAGTGTCACATCCTGTGGAGCGAGTTATATTCCGTGAGCTCAGTGTCGATATGGGCGATGGTGAAATGCAGCTCGGTAAAGAAGTCGATGAACGTACATTCATAATCGGTGACCGTGCTGACGCTACTCTTGAAGTGCTTGTAGCACCGGATGTAGCCAATGAATATCATAAAGTGGAAGTAACGTCATCCGATCCATCTGTAATCTCTGTTGACCCTGTGGGACAGGATGCCGGTTATAACCGTACGTTTACAGCTAACAAACCCGGTACGGCTGTCATAACCGGTACCGCCCTTGATAAGAGCAAGACCTTTATAGCTACCGTAATCGATAAGGTAACCAAAGTGGAACTTACCGGTGTTCCTACCAAGCTCATGAAGGGTGACGTAGTGGAAATCGAAGCTAAAGTGACCATGGTTTCAGGTAAACCTGACTGGATTCCTCAGTGTGTATTCACTGTAAGTGACCCTGCTGTAGCTGCTATAGAAAACATACCCGGCGCTCCCAACAAGGTGAAATTTACCGCTTTGGCTGAGGGTGAGGTTGAATTGTCAGTAAACTGTGACGGTCTGACTGCAGGTCCTGTGACAATCTCAATCATGGATTCGAGCGATGCCGAGATTAACAATGACAATATTTCAGATGCTATCGTTGTCTTCGACCCCGATACCGATGGTAACTTCTTCCTTGGCGTGTCATCGCCCGAACATGAAGGAGAATCTGACCTCCTCATGTTCTATGTCGACCTCTACCGTGAAGAGCTTGACGGTGAATGTGTCTTCGAAGATGCTACTGTTCAATACAAGGGAGCTACCTACGATGGCTCTAATATAAATCTTACTCTGGCTATCGATCCTGATGATGAAGAGTGTGTGCTGATAAACGGTACGATAACTCTGCCCAACGGCACAGTGCTTACAATCAATCTCCGCGCAAACCTCGAACAGTAATAATATAGATAACCTTAAACGGATGGAGGCTGTAACCTTTGGGGTGCAGCCTCCATGCTTTATATATGGGGTGATGTCTATGAATTATGCTGTTTTTTTATTACTTTTGTATTGAATCTTTCAACATTGTGTTTGTGTGAATTAACATATGTGTGTAGGTTTGTTGCACACGTCCGGTGCTATCTTTGCACTGTGACAAATAAAAAGAATATTAATCATTAACAACCTAAATAAACTATGGCTAAGAAAGAAGCCGCTCCCAAAGGAGCAAAAAAGACGGAAATTGACCCCCAGAAAGCCAAACTCAGCGCATTGGGCGAAGCTCTCGCACGCATAGAGAAGAATTTCGGCAAGGGTGCCATAATGAAGCTCGGTGATGAGAAAGTGGAGAATGTGGAGGTCATCCCCACGGGTTCTATCGGTTTGAACTGGGCTCTCGGTGTAGGAGGTTTTCCCCGCGGACGTATCATCGAGATATTCGGTCCGGAATCATCAGGTAAGACCACACTCGCCATCCATGCCATAGCCGAGGCGCAGAAAGCCGGCGGTATTGCGGCGATTATCGATGCCGAGCATGCTTTTGACCGTTTTTATGCTGAAAAACTCGGTGTGGACGTCAACAATCTTCTCATTTCCCAGCCCGATAACGGCGAGCAGGCTCTTGAGATAGCCGAACAGCTCATACGCTCGGCTGCAGTGGATATTCTCGTAGTCGATTCGGTGGCTGCACTTACGCCCAAAAATGAAATAGAAGGCGATATGGGTGACCGTAACGTGGGTCTGCAGGCACGACTGATGTCGCAGGCCATGCGTAAGCTCACAGGTACTATCTCGCGTACTAATACCACCTGCATATTCATCAACCAGCTACGCGATAAGATTGGCTCGATGTTTGGACCGGCAGAGACCACAACAGGCGGTAACGCGCTTAAATTCTACGCATCGGTGCGTGTCGACATCCGTTCGAGCACCTCAATCAAGGATGGTGATGATGTGCTCGGTCGCCACACTAAAGTGAAAGTGGTGAAAAATAAGGTGGCACCTCCATTCAAGCGTGCAGAATTCGATATCATGTTCGGCGAGGGCATATCACGCAGCAGCGAGATACTTGACCTCGGGGTGGAATACGGTATCATCAACAAAAGCGGCTCATGGTTCAGCTACAACGGTTCGCGTCTTGCTCAGGGACGTGATGCAGCCAAGCGTGTGCTGCAGGATAATCCTGAACTTGCCGATGAACTCGAAGCTCTCATCATGGAAGCACTTTCCACACCTAAGGGCGAGAAAAAAGCAGGCGCCGTCAAGTCCAAAGAGACTAAGGAATCAAAATCAACCGATGATGAACTCGATGATGTTAATCTTGATGATATAGATTTTGATGATGATGTAGCCGATGATTTCTCAATCGATGAAGATATGTAGTCCATGTATATGACAGTAAAAAGGCGCCGCGGAAGAGTATCCGTGGCGCCTTTTTTGTGGGCAATATGTGATTGTGATGTTATTTGTCAGAGTATAGGGCAGGGGCGAGCGGGCGGCAATTGTATGTGGACGCCATGGCTTGACCGTAGGCGCCGGCTGAGCGTATGGCTATAAGGTCGCCGCGTCGGGTCACGGGCAAGCGTTCGTCCGTGGCGAATATGTCCGATGATTCACAGATTGGACCTACCACGTCATATACTGATGTTTCCTTCGCGGTGCTTGTTATATTGTCTATCTTATGGTGAGCCTGATATAAAGCCGGGCGTATAAGGTCAGTCATTCCGGCGTCGATTATTACGAATTTCTTTTCCACGCCCTGCTTTACATAAAGCACGGACGACACGAGAGTGCCGCACTGAGCCACGATAGCTCTGCCCAGCTCGAAGTGGAGCTGTTGTCCGGTACGTAAGGGCAGATGTCGGCGGAAAGTGTCGAAATAAGCCTTGAAATCGGTCACCGGGCATGCGTCGGGGTCATCATAATCTATACCCAGACCGCCGCCCACGTTGATTGCAGGCACGGTTACTGACATCTCATCGAGATGTTCCTGAAGTTTTAGGATTCTTCGGCACAGTTCCTCGTATGGAGCCATAGTGGTTATCTGTGAGCCTATGTGAAAATGCAGCCCTTTGAAATGCAGGTGTTCGCTTTCGGCAATGTGCCTGACCATGTCATCGAGGCGCGACATGGCTACACCGAATTTGTTTTCAGCTATACCGGTGGTGATGTAGTGATGGGTGTGTGCGTCTATCTCAGGGTTGACTCTTATGGCTACAGGCGCGGCTTTGCCCACCTCAGCCGCTATTTGTTCGATTACATCCAGCTCTTCGGCTGACTCCACATTAAGGCATCCTATCCCGGCGTTCAAAGCCAGCCTGATTTCGGAATCTGTCTTTCCGACACCGGCAAAAACTATCTTGTCGGGAGCGAAGCCACACTCCAGAGCACGGCTTATTTCCGCGCCGCTTACCGTATCGGCACCTAATCCCTGCCGGCTTATCGCACGGAGTATCGGTTCGTTAGCGTTGGCTTTAACGGCATAATGTACGCAATAGCCGGGGGTATCGGAGTATTTCCGTATGACTTGGAGCGTATGATTCAGCAGCTCCATGTCATAATAGTAAAACGGGGTGGCGTTACGGCGAAATTCTTCTATAGGGAATTGCATGGATAAATAGCTATAAGAGAGATTATACGAATAAATGCCGGCTAAGCAGGTTGAGCGCTTCAAGTTTATCCTGTTTGCGTACGAGCAGCGAGATGTTGTAATTGCTGCCGCCGTAGCTTATCATTCTCACGGGAATATCCCTGAGCGCATTGACCACTTCGGCTTCAAATCCGCGGTTTGACCATTCGAGGTCGCCTACTACACATATTATCACCATGTCACGATCCACGGTCACGGTTCCGTATTTTTTGAGGTCAGCCACTATGGCGTCAAGGCATCGTTCGTTGTCGATTGTGACCGATACGCCTACTTCAGAAGTAACAATCATATCAATAGGTGTGCGGTGACTCTCGAAAATCTCGAAAACTTTGCGTAGGAAGCCGTAGGCAAGCAGCATGCGTCCGCTTTTTATCTTTATGGCGGTGATATTGTCCTTGGCGGCTACAGCCTTGATGGTGCCCGTGGGAGGAGTGTTGAATATTACCGTGCCGGGAGCCGAGGGCTCCATGGTGTTGAGCAATCTCACCGGGATATTGTTTACTTTAGCCGGAAGCACGCAGGTGGGATGAAGTATCTTAGCTCCGAAATAAGCAAGTTCGGCAGCCTCCTCGAAGTGCAACTGGCTTACCGGGCGTGTTCCTTCCACATAGCGCGGGTCATTGTTATGCATGCCGTCTATATCGGTCCATATCTCTATTTCCTCGGCATTTATCGCAGCTCCTATGAGCGAAGCCGTGTAATCGCTGCCGCCACGTTCGAGATTGTCTACCTCGCCATCGGCATTACGGCATATAAATCCTTGAGTGAGATAAATCTCCGCCCCTTCGTGTGCATTCATCAATGACGTGAGGCGTTTTCTGATACGCTCCACGTCGGGTTCGCCGCTGCCGCTCTTTACCATGAAATCAAGTGCCGGGAGCAATGCTACGCGTTGGCCCTGCTCGGTTAGATACAGTTGCATCAGTGCGGTCGACATAAGCTCTCCGCGAGCCACTATCTCACGTTCGTCCACTGAATCCAGAGTCGCCTTACCGCACATCCGGCGCAGAAGACCGATGTGTTCGTCTATCGATTGTGAGGCTTGTTGACGACACTTGTCAGTGGCCAGAAGCTCATTGATTACTCCTTCATATTTCTGAGAAAGCTGATGTATGGCTTCGCTCGCACCGGCACGGTTACCTTGGTGCAGATAATCGGTTATGCCTACAAGGGCATTCGTCGTACCCGACATAGCGCTGAGCACTACAAAACTTTTTTGCCGTGACATTATCAGTCCGGCTACATTTTTTATTCGTTCGGCGGTGCCTACGGATGTACCGCCAAATTTCATTACTTTCATACCTTAGGAAATTGTTGGAATTGCAAATTTACAAAAATAGACCTAATCGCAATAATCTATTGCTTGCCGATAATTAAAATAAAATCAGGTTGACGAACTAAAGAGTGTTATTGTAACGTTATATATTATGACGAGGATTGTCCAAAGCAATCCTCATGGAGTTTATATTATAGTATAATATCTTAATCGCAAAACCAAACCAACTACCTACCCCGACCATGTTACGCACCTTAGCCATAGCCGCCGCGCTTAGCATAGCCGCCGCCGGCTCCGCCATAGAACTCAC
>CAMWPX010000108.1 GCA_947176205.1 uncultured Porphyromonadaceae bacterium | reverse complement strand
TGAGTCAGGACGGTACTGTGACCGCTATCGCCGCCGGCGATGCCATTATCACTGCCACTTGCGGCGAAATATCTGCTACATGTGAAGTATGGGTAACTGCTCCGGATGAACCTGTGACTCGACTGATAACGCCAAGCAGATACGAGAAGAAAGGTGACGGGACTTCATGCACTTTCGTGGTAGCAATGAGTATTCCGGATTCAGAATTAAAAAGACTGGGTTATAATTTCGCATACGGCTATACCGATGGCACTGGCACGGACCATATCATCACTACCTCACAACTTCGCTACTGTCATACTACCACTCAGATATATAATGACAGAAGAAATGACTTTTGGGTGCTCGCGTTCTCCTATAATAACCACGGTGAATTAATAACGAGCTCACGCCGCCATCTCGACGGACGTGTAGATGATTTCGATTCCGATACATTGACTGATTATCTTTCACGTGCATCAACCATTGACCCGGATTCTTGGATCAAACCTACTTCACGAGGAGCGATAGTCGATATACCGCAAATCGAAAAATCCACCGTTTACATTCATACGCTGTCAGGCGTCACAGTTTATAACAAGACGTACGAGGGAGTGAAAGTATGGGAGGAGATATCAAATGACCGATTTGTATCAAGCACTTATATCGTCACTATCATATCGGGAGAAATAATCATATCCAAGAAAATCATAATTCGCTAATTTACTATGTCAAAATATATGAAATTCGCAGTATTGTCATTTGTCCTTATGGCGCAAATAACAGCATGGGCACAGAACGCCGATAATAAAAACATCGCTATCAAGGCTCACGCCAACATAGGGTTGGGAGATGCCATGAATATAGAAAGTTGCCTGCCCGAAATAAATCAGTCATCATCAGCCAGTGAATTCGGGGTGGATTTAGGATGGACTTTCTGGCGGAAACAGAACCACAGTCTCGAATTAAATGTAGGATTGGCTTACAGCTCGTCAACCTTAAAATTAGGCATCGACAATCTTAACTACAGTTACTCGGCATCAGCCGATGCCGATATGGACGGTGACAGCTATACACGACATTACGAATTGACCGGCTTGGAACAGAATACAGATTTAAGCCGATTCGTAATTCCGGTATATCTAAGTTACGGATATCACTGCACAAATTGGCTGAAATTACATGTAGATTTGGGACTTAATTTCGGTTTTATCCTTTCTTCTAAAATTTCAGGCATGTCAGGAACAGGTTACTGCTATGGTGTCTATCCGAAATACGACAATCTGAAAATAGAAGAAAGCTATCTGAATGATTTCGGCTCACAGAAATATTCGGCTGACATGTGCAGTTCGCCCCAAACCAACGGTCTGACTTGCTCCCTGATGGCAGGAATAGGCGCTGAGTTCAGGATATACGGTCCACTGTCGGCTGATTTGAGCGTGAGATACTCAGCTGCCATGAATAATCTGTATAAGGACAATATCACACAATTAACATCATATACTGATGTCAATTCACCGATAACATATACGGTAAAGGATGGTACCCGAATCACGTCACTTACCGATTACCTGACCTCTTCAAAGTTATCAAACCTCGGACTAAATATCTCACTTATATATCATTTCTGATATAAATCGGGCTATAATAATTGTGAGCCTTGGACACTGAAACATGTGTGCCAAGGCTCAATTTTATACCGGTACCAACTGACTCTTATACAAATGACCTGATTCTTTTTGTACTCCTACAGTAAAATTTTTACTTTTGGGGGTAATGATTTATGCCGCCTGACTGTCTATTATATAAAACGACTGATTAATGCGATATTCCACCACAGAGTTTGAAGCTCTTTACACCCGATGCTTTCCGCCCTCCATGAGGCTGGCGATGAGCCTGCTGCATGAGGAAGATGATGCAAGAGATGTGGTGCAGGAAGTGTTTGTCAAGCTATGGGAATCGGATATCAGGATTGAAAATCCGCAGGCATTCATCATCAGGTCAGTACGTAATGCGTGTATCAACCGTATAAACAGTCTGTATATCCGCGAAAAGATTCGCATGCGGCTGACTCTCGAACCTCCGCCGGATGATTACAATCCTGAGCAACGCGATGAAGAAGTAATATCAGCCATCAAGCTCCTGCTGACTCCGCGTGAACAGCAGACGGTCGAGAAAATCTACACCCACAGGATGAGCTACAAAGATACGGCTGAATGTCTCGGAGTCTCTGTAGCGGCAGTTAACAAAAACATAGTTTCGGCGCTAAAAAAATTAAGAGGTCATTTCAAAACATGCAAATCATGACAGATGAACAGAAAGACATACTGATAGCGAAAATGCTTGACACACCCGCCTCTTTGTCAGATGAAGAGCTGGGGATGATAATGCATGACGATGAGCTTCGCGACATATATGAAATGTCGGCTGTCGTAAGTGGTGCCTGCACCAGCCGTAAGGAGATAAATATGGCAGACGAATGGGAACGGTTTCGTCCGCGCATCCGTCGCAAACCATCGCCAATGCTATGGATAATGAAAGTGGCAGCTATTTTCTTAGCTATCATTGTTATCTCGGGCATTATATCTATGGCTCTTGATAAGATATTAATCGACAACCAGCCCAAACTTGCAGAAATTTCACAGCAGGAAGTAATAGAATATAACACCTCTGAGCAGAATATAACAGATTCACCATCACAGGATATAGATAAGATTCAGGATTTAATACTTCCACAAAAAAATGTCATCAAGCTTAAAAAACATCTTGCCCAAGCGAATGTCACAGAAGTTGAGATGACATACGAACCGAAGGAGATAGACATAGATGAATATCTACGCATACAGCAAGCCCGGATTGATAATGACCTCGCTATGATTACGGCTGAAAATATGACCGATGAAATAGCTGCCATTCACAGAGTTTATGATATAATCGGTGAAGATGATGAAACCATAGTCAATACAATCAGAACATTAACAATGCAATAAACCAACAATATGAAAACTACAGTATCACGACTTTTATGTCTGCTTCTTGCCGCCATCACAATGACCGCAGCTGCTCAGACCAACATCAAGACTGCATTCAACGCCATAATTAAGTGTCAGGAGGCTCAGATAACCGAGAGTCACTCTCTTGACAAAGACCCGGACACACACGCTAAGACCGGATTGAGTGATATTTATAACTTTACTCTACCCGCTGACAAAATCAATCTTGTCAAAAACGTAATTTCCGCCTTTGACAAAGACAGCGAAAATTCATTCTCCATAGTAAGTGGAAAAACCATGAATACCGACCCCGAGATGCATTTAGCCGTAGGAAACGGAGATGGCAACGGCGTACGTATCAATGACCCGGACTGTAATTATGTATATGCTTTATTCCTACCTTCATCAGCAGAAGATTCGGAAGGGATATACCGCTACGCCTACGGTATCAGCTACAAGGAAGCCTACGGATATATTACGGGCAAACTTATAGTCACCTACGCCACTACACAAAAGTACCGTCAGCAAGTAACCCGAGAGAGACAATTTGAGGTACTACGCAATTTATCAACCAATCCGATATCCATATCGTCCGGAAACTCATCACAACAGTCATGGTTTGAAATGATGGTGTCATATCTGCAAAACATCTCATCTGCCTCTTCTCAGACACGTATTGCTCTCGCAACCAAGGCGTACAAACTGATTCAGGATAGAGGTTTATATCCTGAAATGACCGCATCTGACAAAAATACTGTCCGTGAAATTCTAAAAGGTATGATTTCGGACAATAAATACTCCGAGACTATTCTAAACAAGATTTTGAATCAGTGCTTGGTAAGCCTTAAATAAAACTCCATATTCTCATACCATACACGACCGTCTGAACGGTTCGGACAGCCGGTGTACTTAATAATAGCAAGCTATGAAACGCCTGACTATAGTAACTTTATGCGCCTTTAGCACGATAATCGCAATGTCACAAACCATCTCGACTGACAGTGTAAAGACTCAGGAACTCGACGAGATTGTGGTAGAAGCACGTAACCAGAACCTCGGAGCGGAAGTATCCACATACATCCCTACTTCGAAACAGAAAAACGCCTCACAGTCAGCCACCGATTTGCTTAACCGTATGGCTATACCTCAAATCAGAATTTCGCCTGACAATGACATTACCGATTTGGCGGGTAAAAATATAGATGTCTTTATTGATTTTTTACCTGCTTCAAAAGAGGATATGGAAGGCATGCGTATGCAGGATGTGAAAAAAGTAGAGTATTATGATTTCCCTTCTGACCCTCGTTTTCTCGGGAAAGCGCATGTAGTGAATTTTGTGATGCAGAAATACGAATACGGAGGCTACATTAAGACGTACGGTTGGGAAAACACCACTAACGGCGGACAATTAAGCCTGTTCGGCAAATTGCAATACAAACGCATGACATTTGACATAGCTGCAGGAGCTTTCTACTCCATACAGAACCACACCGGCGGCGACATATACGAAACATTCCGCTTGCCACAGTCCGATGGTTCATTGAAAATATTTGAGCGTAATTCCATTCAAGAAAAAGGCAAATTACACAGATACCTCTATTGGCCAACCGTCAAAGCGCTGTATTCTACTGATAAAATCACAATTCAAAACATTGTGGGGGCAAGTTTCAACCATATCCCGGTCAACGAGCAGACTGGGTATATACAGTACTCACCCGCAATCGCCGGACGCACAGACTATTCATCACAATCCATCAACATAGTCAATTCCATTTCTTATCAGGGTTACTGGAATTTCATTCTCAACGACAAGAATACCATTACATTTTCTCCGAGATATTATTATTTACACACCAAAACGGGAAGTGTCTACACCGAAAGGAATACCGGGAAATATCTTAATGACGCCATTGATGACTCTCATCAGTTCGACGGCAATCTCACCTACTCCCATTCCTTCGGCAAATGGGGCAGCCTTAATGGTATGCTGCAAGCATTAATCACTTCCAACAGCACAACATATTCCGGCACGGCAAATAGCCACGATAATGCACACACATATCGCTTCGGTCCGGGCATACAATACAGTCTGTCCATAGGGAAGTTTTACGCAATGGCAGGCATAGGATACCACTGGAACAGACATGAGTATCTTGACTACAGTGATAACTCGGCGGCTCCATGGATTGACTTATCCATACAGTATGCCCCAAACAATCAGCATTCCGTCCGTGGCGAATTTCATCACATGAAGTCCATACCATCGTCAAGTTTCCGTTCATCCGCCATCATACAGAGCAATCCTCTGATGAGTTATACCGGCAATCCCAATCTTGTACCGTTCGGAAGTTACGATGTCGGGCTCAATTATTCATATATCCCTAATAATAAATTCAATATCTCAGCCTTTGCATCTACATGGATAGTGGATGACCGCTACGTATATGACTATCAACCTACAGCAACTGGTATTATGCGAACCATCCGACAGCCGGGAGGAGCATATTCACAGTGGACTTACGGAGCATCAGGCACAGTAAGACTATTGGATAGCAACCTCCAGCTTACGGCAATGATATACGCCACTTCTGTCCATAATGGCGAACCATACAATCTTAACAAGACTCACATAACCTATGCTTTTCAGGCTAATTATTATCTTGGCAACTGGACTTTCTCAGGTGTGTATTACTCACCGCATGGCTACCCCGACGGCTGCATGGTAGGTACCTGGATGCAAACTAAATCATCCATTTCACTTCAAGCCGGATGGTCTAATTCATCATGGAATCTGCAACTGCATGTATTCAATCCCACCCGCTGGAACTGGCTCGGTGAAAAAAGCATGATGCACAGCCCGTATTATGATAAAACCGAACAGAATTATTCTATCAACTATCACGCCATAGCCCGACTGAGTGTCACCTACACTTTCGGATTCGGTAAGAAGATACAGCATGGTGCGGAAGCATCGCAATTGTCAGGAATCAACTCTGGAATACTGAAATAAATCCATCAATCACCCGAACAGCTATTCATACTAAGCAGAGGCTCCCGCCGTTTGGTCGGGAGCCTCAATTCTTTATAACTATAATATCTAATGACTCATTTACGAGCTTACTTAAGTTCTTCGATGTAAGTAGCAAGTATCGGTATCATTGGAGGAATATCATTCTGTATCACATCCAATAGAACTTCCGGACTAATCGAATATATACAATCATTTGATAGCAAACAAACATCGGTATTTATCCGCAAATTCCGACAACTTTCGGCATTGTCAGACTTTTTTATGTAGCCTATACGATAGTATAGCAAAGGAACACGATGAAAAATCTCACTGATTTTCAACGTGTTCCTTTGCGGAGTGACCGAGATTCGAACTCGGGATACCCTTTTGGGGTATACACGCTTTCCAGGCGTGCCTCTTCAGCCACTCGAGCACCACTCCATGTTCCGCATATTGCGATGCAAATATACGCTTTTATTTTTGATTATACACGTCGGTCTTTCAAAAATATGCGTTTTTTACTATTTTTGCATCTCGTGATGATTTTCCATATATGAAACATTGTGTTCTGTTAATTTCTCTCATTTTTATTGTCTGCAGCTGTACTTCCCACACTGACACGTCAGGTAACAAACCTGTTATTACGGTAAGTATCGAGCCCCAGCGCTATCTGCTCGAAGCTATCA
>CAMWPX010000107.1 GCA_947176205.1 uncultured Porphyromonadaceae bacterium | reverse complement strand
AATGTAAATATAACAGACATGGCACAACAAGACGAAGTCTTCAAAAAAATAGTATCACATGCTAAAGAATACGGTTTCGTATTCCAATCAAGCGAAATTTACGATGGACTTTCAGCCGTTTACGATTACGGTCAAAACGGTGTGGAACTCAAAAACAATATAAAGCGTTATTGGTGGGACGCCATGACTCTACTTCACGAAAACATCGTAGGTATAGATTCAGCCATATTCATGCATCCAACAATCTGGAAAGCATCAGGTCACGTCGATGCCTTTAATGACCCGCTCATAGATAACCGCGACTCAAAGAAGCGTTATCGTGCGGATGTTCTCATAGAGGAAGAGCTCGCCAAAATAGATGAAAAAATAGAAAAAGAAGTCGCAAAAGCCCGTAAACGTTTCGGTGACTCATTTGACGAAACGCTGTACCGCCAGACCAATCCCAGAGTATGCGAATATGCAGCCAAGCGTGATGCTCTTCACGAACGTTTCGCCAAAGCCATGAACGACAACAATCTTGAAGAACTCCGCCAGATTATCCTTGATCAGGAAATAGTATGTCCTATATCCGGCACACGCAATTGGACCGAGGTTCGTCAGTTCAACCTTATGTTCAAAACAGAAATGGGAAGTACTGCTGACGGTGCCATGACCGTGTACCTCAGACCCGAAACCGCACAAGGAATATTTGTAAACTATCTTAACGTCCAAAAGACTGGACGCATGCGTCTGCCTTTCGGTATAGCACAGATAGGTAAAGCTTTCCGTAATGAGATTGTAGCACGTCAGTTCATATTCCGCATGCGTGAATTCGAGCAGATGGAAATGCAATTCTTTGTACGTCCGGGTGAAGAACTCAAATGGTTTGCACAGTGGAAAGAATGGCGTCTGAAATGGCATAAAGCACTCGGACTTGGTGATGAAAAATATCGTTACCATGACCATGACAAACTCGCTCACTACGCCAATGCCGCTACTGACATCGAATTCCAGATGCCGTTCGGATTCAAAGAAGTGGAAGGCATACACTCACGTACAAACTTCGACCTTTCACAGCATGAAAAATTCTCCGGCAAAAACATCAAATATTTTGACCCCGAGCTCAACGAAAGCTACGTGCCTTATGTCATCGAAACCTCAATAGGTGTAGACCGCATGTTCCTGTCTGTACTTTGCTCAGCTTACGAAGAACAGCAGCTTGAAGGTGGAGAAACCCGTGTAGTACTGCACCTGCCAGCTGCGTTAGCTCCAGTAAAATGCGCCGTAATGCCGCTTGTACGTAAAGACGGACTGCCTGAAAAAGCCCGCGAAATAGTCAATGACCTCAAATTTGACTTCTCGACTCACTATGATGAAAAAGACTCCATCGGCAAACGTTACCGTCGCCAAGACGCCATAGGTACGCCCTATTGTATAACCGTTGACCATCAGACTCTTGAAGACAACACCGTAACCCTGCGCGAACGCGACTCAATGAAGCAGGTACGTGTAGCCGTAGACGAGCTTCACGCTCTGATTCACAACAATGTAAGTCTCAACTCACTACTTCGCAAACTATCTTGACACTCCCACTTATTCAATATATGAAAAAATCCACCATAACCACGATCTCCGTAATTGCCGTATTGGTAATTATTGTCATTACGCTTATATCAAGTTATAATGGCATGGTAACGGTTAAAGAAAACGCTGACCAGCAATGGGCTGAGGTAGAAAATCAATATCAACGCCGTTTTGACCTCATCCCTAACCTTGTGGAAACTGTAAAGGGCTATGCCAAACACGAATCAGAAACTTTTGAAAAGGTTACCGCCATGCGTGCCGGTCTCAGCGACGCATACAATAATGCCGAAGAAGCTAAAAGTTCTGACCCAGCCAATGCGAAATATAATGACGCTCAGGCTCAGTTAGCAAAAGCATTGAATCTATATGTCAACGCTGTGCGTGAGGCTTATCCCGAACTAAAAGCTAATCAAAACTTCATCCGACTGCAGGACGAACTTGCCGGTACAGAAAACCGCGTTACTACCGCACGTCACCGCTACACTCAGGCGGTAAGAGATTATAACCTGAAAATAAAACGTTTCCCTGGCAACATAATGGCAGGCATTTTCGGATTTGAAGCTCTTCCTCAATTCGAAGCTACCGAAGGAGCCTCGGTGGCACCAAAAGTCAATTTTTAATCCGTAGACTTATGCTTAAACTCTTTTATACCGGCATCATAGTTTCATTACTTACCGTAATAAATACATCATGTGGAAAAGATGACGATACCACATGGGAAGATTATGCCGAATGGCGCGAAGCAAATAACGAATGGTATTCAGCTCAAGCTGCCCGTACTGACGATAACGGAGAGCAGTATTATACGTTGCTCCAACCGGCATGGTATCCAAAATCCGGAGTCCTGATTCATTATTTCAATGACCGTAAACTCACTGAAGGAAATCTTACCCCCTACACCACCAGTCAGGTAACTGTAAAGTATAAAGGCTCACTATACGATGGTACTGTATTCGATTCCACCACAGCTACCGGAAACGACATGACTCGTACATTCGGTGTCAGCGGTCTAATAAATGGCTGGCAAGTCGCTCTTACCGATATGCGTGTAGGAGATACATGTGAAATCATTATCCCATATTGGCAAGGTTATGGTGATAACGGTAGTAATGCCATATCACCCTACTCTGCTTTGAAATTCAATATGCGGTTAGTTGACATTCCTGACTATGAAATTCCTTGATTAACCCATACCTGAAATCTTGGATAAATAATTGCGCCCCAAAAGTTGAGTAACTTTTGGGGCGCAATTATTATGCGAGAAACCTGCTAAAAGTAGGTATTACTAATATTTATTATCGATGTAAACTACCGAACCCTCATAATTACCTTTTATGCTATTGCCATGACCATCCTTGACATCAAGTATAAAAGAGTACTCGTCGTTACCTTTGTTAACCACTGTGACATTACCAGTCTTGATTGCTGCCTCAAGACCACTGCCTGCATAGAAATACCATGAACCATAAATACCATCAAGAGGAGGAAAATAAAAACCATCTAACACCGTGAATGGTACAAATTCTTCATCAGCTCCCATTTCAGAAGAAACAATCAGTGGATAGGTCCCAGAAGGAACGCCTGCTGAGCCTAAATTGACATTAAAGCCTACCCATATACACTGTCCGTTGCCATAATTTTCTAAAATAGTGTAGTCTTCACCTGCCAACCCTAACATTATGTAATCTGACTGACTGGAGTAAAATGTACCCTGGTCTATTAAAGCAGCCTGATTAAATTCCGGGAGCTGAACACTGGAAGTAAGATTACTATACACACCTAAGTACGAACGGTTGTATATGGGTATCTTACCTACGTAATATATTTCGGTTTTCTCGTTATCTGTAGTGAGAACACCTTCAATAGCATAAACGTTGTCTCCGTAGGCACTGACAATTACAGAACCTTTGGTAATGGCTGATTTAGATGGCTTTCCATCGGTATATGTCGTAATATAGCTCTTACCCCCGAGCGTGAATGTACCTTTATCGTTTGTTTTATTACCGCTATATGCACCCTCTTCAAGTTGAGCGAAATCAGGATTTTCAGCTATTACGGTATTAAAACAGAGTGCAATCATTTTACCGGAACCTGTGAACTGATTTGTATTTTCATCATAGACTATGGTATTGTCCGAAATACCAATGAGTATGTTTCCGCTACCCGAATCGAAATAGTCTCCACGGTATTGACCTTCGGATAGAAGATTAGTAGTAAATTCAGGTTCAACGGCAGGTGCCGGAGTGGGTTTCACTTCCTCCTCAGGAATATCGTTATTCTCTTCGGAACAAGCCACAAAACCTACGATCATCGCTAAACCAAGTGCAAGCATAGCGAGCTTTCCCATTACTTTTTTCATTTTATAATCGATTTATTAATTAAAGGTTGAAAGCGCAAATATACGGTTTTTATTCCATACAACTATAATAATTGGAAAAGTTAGCGCTATTGAGCATCCGACTACACACAATTCATGATAACTCACGATTTATATTTTTTATGAACAATATACTCCATCACATGTTATATAGTCATAACAACACTATTTATTTAACACAAATATCTATAATTATGAAGTTCCACAAATTTACGCTTCTGCTCTCCTGCATAGCGTTGCTCTCATTTTCAGCTTGTGACGATGACGATAACACAGAAAATACAGTAAAACCGGCATCCAATGTTCCAGAAGCTGTAGTTAACACTTTCACCAAACAATATCCCGATGCTAAGAATGTAAAATGGGAAACCGATAAAACCGGTTATTATGTAGCGGAATTCGATGGCCTGTATGGAACCGAAATTGAAGCATGGTATAAAACTTCCGACGGCTCGTGGGCTATGACCTCAAGTGATTACGGTGTGGATGATTTCCTCTTCCCTGCTCCTATCAGTGTAGCATTCAACAAAACTGCATACGCCACATGGAACATCAAAGACATCACTTATTATGAATATCCTGATGCCAATAAAAGTTTTTACCTGTATGAAGTCACTAAAAGCGGTCAACCTGACGCTGCTGTCATGATATATAATGATGGCACAAGCAGAGACATCTCACCTTGGACAGACCCGGATATAACTCCCGACACAAATTTGACATCTGGCACTGCCGGCATTCCTGATACTGTAACCAATGCTTTCACCCAGCAATATCCTGATGCACAAAACGTAAAATGGGAAACCGATAAAACCGGTTATTATGTAGCGGAATTCGATGGTCTGTATGGAACCGAAATAGAAGCATGGTATAAAATTTCCGATGGTTCGTGGGCTATGACCTCAAGTGATTACGGTGTAGATGATTTCCTTTTCCCTGCTCCTATCAGTGTAGCATTCAACAAAACTGCATACGCCACATGGCACATCGAGGACATTACTTACTATGAATACCCCGAAAACAGTAAAAGCTTTTATCTGTATGAAGTTACCAAAAACGGTCAGCCTGATACTGCCGTCCTGATATATAATGATGGTACAAGCAGAGATATCTCACCTTGGACAGCTACCGACATCACACCTGACACTACATTATAAATACTGAAATAAAATAATCTACCGGCGAGTCACCTTATGGGTGACTCGTTTTCATATCACGAAATTCCGACAGTCAACAGATTGGGATTTTGAAAATTAACGAAAAATCTATATCTTTGTATATTGTAATTCCTAATTCCACACCCGTTTATCACACGGATAAATCCATGAGCGACGAATATATTAATGAAGATATAGAAGACAGTGCCGAAGCCTCTGAAGGTGGATTCGGCTCGATGTTTGTTGACCTTAGCAATGATGTGGTACGCCAACATCTGCGTGGCATGTTCCAGAGCTGGTATCTTGATTATGCATCTTACACCATCCTTGACCGCGCTATCCCACATATAGATGACGGATTGAAGCCAGTGCAACGACGCATTCTTCACTCCATGAAAACTATTGATGACGGTCGGTTTAATAAGGTCGCCAATATCGTGGGTAATACCATGCAATATCACCCTCACGGCGACTCATCAATCTACGGCGCTCTCGTACAGTTGGGTCAAAAAGAACTTCTTGTGGAAACTCAAGGTAACTGGGGTAATATACTCACAGGAGCCCCGGCAGCAGCAGGACGATATATAGAAGCACGCTTGTCTCAGTTTGCGCTTGATGTACTTTATAACCCTAAAGTCACACAATGGACCGTAAGTTATGACGGACGCAAACCTGAGCCGGTTACCCTGCCTGCAAAATTCCCGTTACTTCTTTCGCAAGGCGTAGGTGGTATAGCTGTTGGTCTGTCCTCGCTTATCCTGCCACATAACTTCAATGAAATTCTTGATGCTGCCATTTCATATCTGAAAGGCGAAGAATTCACGCTATATCCTGACTTCGCTACCGGTGCATTTATTGACGTCAGCCGTTATAATGACGGAGCCCGTGGCGGTAAAGTACGTATCCGCGCCAAAATTGAAAAAATCGATAACCGGACACTTTCCATAACCGAGATACCGTTCGGTACCACTACCGATACATTAATCGATTCCATAATCCGAGCTGATGAAAAAGGCAAAATCAAGATACGCAAAGTCGATGACAATACAGCTGAAACCGCCAACATCCTCGTGTATCTTCAGCCCGGAACCTCAAGCGACAAAACTATCGATGCCTTATACGCTTTCACTGACTGCGAGATTTCCATATCACCCAACTGTTGTGTGATATACGACAACAAGCCTCACTTCATTGGCGTCAGTGACGTATTACGCCGAAGCGTGGACTCAACTCGCAATATTCTTAAAAGCGAATTGGAAGTAGCTCTTGGCGATGTAAGAAATCAGCTCCACTTCGCTACTCTTGAAAAAATATTTATTGAGGAGCGAATTTACAAAGACAAGGAATTTGAAGAAAGCAAAACCAAGGAAGAAGCAATAGCGCATATTGACCGCAGGCTTGAACCATGGAAACCAAATCTTATCAAGGAAGTCACTGACGATGATATAGAAAAGCTCTTCGAAATCAAAATGGGTCGAATTTTGAAATTCAACTCCGAACAAGCCGATGAGAATATAGTTGCATACCGTGAGAAAATTGATGCTTTGGAAAAAGATTTGAACGAGCTCACAGCCTATACCAT
>CAMWPX010000106.1 GCA_947176205.1 uncultured Porphyromonadaceae bacterium | reverse complement strand
ATTCTTACATGTTTATTACAAATAATTTTTATTCTGACAGAGTATTATCTATTGAAAGCAGTCAATTTGAGTATTCATTTTGTGACAATGCGAATCTTCATGCGTCTGCTTTAGTTTTCACCACTGATTTCTGGAATACGTTACAGTAAGTTGTCTTACTGATTATTCTATGCTGTGCCGTGCCTGATGGGCTCGGTACTGTTGCTATGTGTGTCAATCGATTAATCAACATAAATATTTTTACTAATGATAAGAGTTATCCGACAAATAGCAGTGATAGCCGTAATGTCAGCGACAAGTGTCTACGGACAAGAAGCGGTGCGTATGTCAGCCGGCAGACTTTTCATGCTTGCCGATAAGCAGAATGTCGATATCATGGCATCTGAAGCTCATGTGTCGACAGCAGCTCAGGGTATTGCCGTAGCTGAAAATTCGCGGTTGCCTCAGATTAATGCTTCACTGACTTTGAGCTATCTTGGCGACGGTACAGTCATGGACCGTAATTTCAAGAATTCCATGCGTGACCCGCTGCCACACTTCAGCAATACACTTGGAGTGGAATTATATCAGCCCCTGTACACCGGTGGTGCTGTAACAGCGGGAATAAATCTTGCCCGCAAAGAAAAAGATATGGCAGTCAATAGCAGATGTGAGACTGTAAATAGCGTGAGAATGAATCTCATTACAAATTATCTTGAGCTTGCAAAGCACCGTAATCTTTTGCAGGTATATGATGAGAGTATCCGTCGCACCGAGAAGTTAATAACGGAAATGAAAACGAAGCACTCGCAGGGCGTGGTATTGAAGAATGATATTACCCGTCAGGAATTGCGTCTGTCTTCACTGAAGTACGACAGGCTCGCTACTGAAAATGCCATAAAGATATTTAATGGTAATCTTGTTTCATTGCTTGGGCTTGATTACGGTACTGAAATAATACCGGACATTGATGCCGACGGACACTTGGAAATGGCTGGTGATGAAGAGTCTTGGCGTGAGTCGGCACAAGCTAATTCACCCGCATTGAAATCCATCGGATTGATGATGGATATGGAGCGGTTAAGCAGTAAGATATCTCATGCCGAGTACATACCAAATATTGGAATAGTGGCAGGTGATAATTTGCTTGGACCGGTTACATTTGAAGTACCCGCTCTCAATAAGAATTATAACGCATGGTTTGTGGGAGTGAATGTGAAGTGGAACATCTCGTCTCTGTTCACCACATCGAAGGCCATACGTAAGCATGACCTTGAATTGGTAAGTTTGAAAGCCCGGCGTTCCGCGGCTGCAGCTGACATCGAGCGTCGTCTTGCTCAGGCGTTGACTCTTTATCGTCAATCGGTAGAGAGGCTTGAAATCGAACGGAAGAATGTTCAGCTTGCCGATGAGAATTATTCCGTGGTCTATAATCGCTTTCTCAATCAGCTGGCATTGCTCACCGATATGCTTGATGCATCCAATGAGCGTCTTGATGCCGGCGTGCGGCTCGTCAATGCCGAAATATCCACAAGATTTTATTTTTATCAACTTCATTATATCGCAGGAACACTTAATACGTTATGAAACAGAGAACACGTCGCAGATTGCAAAACTCAGGAGTTATATTGCTTATCCTGATAGGTTTTGGTTGGATTATATATAATTTTATCGGATTTTCATCATCTACATTCACTGACAATGCTCAGGTGTATCAGCGGATAATGCCGGTTAACAGTCGAGTACAAGGATTTGTGAAATATGTGGGATTCGATGACTATACATTTGTGCATAAGGGTGACACACTCGCTGTAATTGAAGATGCCGACTTTCGGCTGCAGCTGGCGCAAGCCAAGGCTAATCTGCAGAATGCTCTTTCCGGTAAGGATGTCGTTACTTCGGCCGTATCCACTTCTACCAATGATATATCTGTTACCGAGTCAGCTCTTGCCGAGGTAGAAGCGTTATTGAAAAATGCCAAACGCGATTTTGACCGCTATGCCGCATTACTTCAGCAGGATGCTGTGACCCGGCAGCAGTATGATGCAGTGGAAACCAATTATCTCGCCCTTGTGGCTAAACGTGATATGCTTGTTCGACAAAAGAATTCCACCGGTTTGGTAGCACAGCAGCAACGCAATCGTCTCGGGCAGACCGATGCCGGAATCGAGGCAGCTCAAGCTGCCGTAAGTCTTGCGGAACTCAATCTGTCCTACACCGTAATTCTTGCTCCATGCGATGGCTATACATCAAAGCGCACCATTCAGCCGGGTCAGTTGATACAGCCGGGTCAGACCATTATCTCTATAGTTGATGTAGCTGATACTTGGGTGATAGCAAATTATAAAGAAACACAGTTGGCTTCCATGGCAATAGGTGATACCGTGCAGATAGAAGTGGATGCCGTTCCTGATATTGATTATCTCGGAGTAATAGAGACTATATCCAATGCTACCGGAGCTAAGTACTCACCCGTGCCTCAGGATAATTCTACAGGTAATTTCGTGAAAGTAAATCAGAGAATACCTGTAAAGATACGTTTTGTTGGCAGTACGTCAGAAGCGGATATGGCGAAACTGCGTGCCGGTATGAATGTGGAATGTAAAGTTATCAAGTGATGGCACACGGACCGAGTCCTTTTTCCAGTAACCGGCTGCTTGTTTATAAACCATGGGTACCAAGGCAGTTGCGTTTCTGGTTGATTATCATGTTTGCTCTGTTTTATCAATTGACAGGTGGAATCTATCTTGCGGCACTTAGTCAGATGGTAGGGGAGCTGTCGTTTATCAGTGAGGATGTGACTATGGCCGGTTACTGTTCATTGATAGGACTTAACATGATATTTCCGATAATGTTCAGGTGGAAATTTTATTTTTATAGCCGGCAGATGTGGTTTGTGTCAAGTGTCGGCTCCATAGTCTGTGCTGTCATTGCACCATATTCCACCCTTCCGTGGGTGCTGTGGTTGGTATGTCTGTTTGCAGGGTATTTCAAGATGATGGGTATGTTCGCCTGCATGAGTACTATACAGTTGAATATTACTCCCACGCGTAATTATGGAGTATTTTTCCCGGTAGTCTATATACTCGTGTGCGGTGCCATACAGTTATCCGGGCTCATGACTGCTTACGTTACCTATGAATATGATTGGAAATATGTTTATCTCATTATCATAGGGCTTATGCTCGTGGTCGATTTATTGGTTTATTTTCTGATGAATCATGACCATAGATGTGCCCCTTTTGTCCCCCTTAAAGGGGTGGACTGGTGCGGGCATATCCTGTGGGTAGCTTCATGTTGCATAGCAGCATGGATATTTAATTTCGGTGAGCATTATGATTGGTGGGACAGCAGAGAGATATGGACCGCCACGTGGATATTTGTTGTAGTATTCGCAGTGACATTGGTGGAATCACACTATCACCGTAATCCATATATAAGTCTTAAAGCATTTGAATATCCTGTTACATGGAAAGTGGCGTTCGCCCTGTTGGTTATGGGTGTTCTTCAAGCATCGGCTCATGTGCTTCAACCTATATTTATGAACGGAGTGGCGCGGTATGATTACTTTACCGTAGTCAATTTCAATTACCCTGAGATATATGGTATTGTAGCAGGAGCTGTGCTTACTTATTTCGCAATAGTCCGATGGCGATGGCGTATGAAACTGTTTTTCTTCACATGCTTTCTTCTTACCACATATTACATTATTTCGACATATTTCCTCATTGATGCGTCTACTGAGGCGGGGCGGTTTAATCTGCCGCTTTTCGCTTTCGGTATGGCGGAAGTTATGATGGAGTCCGCAGCCACCTATATGATATGTACCACGGTTCCGTTTCAGCATACATTCATGAATGTGGCAATATTGGGATTTGTACGTTGCGGAGTGGGTACGGCGGCTGCCGGAGCTATGGTCGAACGGTTGTTTGCATGGTCTATCCGGAAAAATGTTATGCTCACATCTTCGGACATGCCGGATATCACTCAGGCTGATTTATCGTGGATTACCGATTATTTCACGCAGCAGAATATTATGATGGCGGTTAAGGAAAGTCTCGGATATCTTGCTTATTTAGGTATAGCCATGATGTTGCTGATACTCTTCGCCCGGTTTAGTCCACCTGTAGGCAGACTTCTGCCTAAGATGGGTGCGGCAGCCCGATGGTTGCGGAATCCGCATTCTTCGCCTGACCCTACCTTGTGATACCAGAGTTTGGTGGCGCGGATATAAATGCCTATCTTTGTGGCTTAAAGCAAAAAATAAAGTAAGCAATGGCTGTAGAGAATGGTAGAAAACCGCGTGCAATGTTTGCCACCCGATTCGGAGCATTAGCCGCCATCGTCGGTTCATCGGTGGGATTGGGCAATATCTGGCGTTTTCCCTATGAGGCAGGAATGCATGGCGGGGGTGCCTTTCTGCTATGCTACCTGGCTTGTGTGTTGCTGCTGGGAATACCGGTGTTGTGTGCCGAATTTTTTATGGGGCGCACTACTCGGAGCAATGTGTTCGGAGCTTATTTGAAACTATCGCCACATGGCCGATGGTATTTGTCGGGTTATGTCGGGATTATAGCATCGTTTCTGATTATTTCATTTTACTCAGTAGTGGCGGGATGGACAGTGGAATACAGTTTTTGCTCGTTGACCGGACAACTCGATTTCAGCACCACAGCCAATGGTCATGCTCAATTCCGGCTGCTCACTTCGGGCTGGCGGTCGGTATGGTGGACCATATTGTTTCTTATAATCAATTTCGGAGTCCTATCAGCCGGAGTGACCAAAGGTATAGAACGCATGGCAAATATTATGATGCCTCTGCTTTTTGTTCTGCTGATAGCTTTTTGTATTAATTCCTGTCGGATGTCGGGCTTCAAGGAGGGGATGTCTTTTTTGTTTCGTCCCGATTTCACTCAAATCACTCCATCGGTGATATTGAGCGCGCTGGGGCAGGCCTTCTTCTCGTTGTCGTTAGGTCTGGGTTGTATGATTACTTATGCGTCATACTTCAAAAAAGATACACATCCGGGTCGTATTGCCACTACCTCCGCATTGCTTGATACCGTGGTAGCCCTCTTGGCAGGTGTGATTATCTTTCCTGCCGTATTTTCTTTTGATTTGTCGCCTGAGGCTGGCCCTACACTTGTATTTGAGGTGTTACCTTATGTATTCAGCCAGCTGCCGGGGGGAATAATCTGGGCAACACTCTTTTTCATGCTGTTATTTATAGCCTCCATCACATCTACGGTGTCAATGAGTGAAATATCCATCAGCTATTTCTGCGATGAAAAAAGCATGACACGCCGTAGAAGCACTATGGTAAGCGCCGTGATAGCTCTGGTAGGAGGCACACTTTGTGCCCTCAGTTTCGGACCGATGAGCCACCTTACCATAGGGGGTATGAATCTGTTTGAACTGTTTGATTTTCTTGCCTCCAATATATGTCTGCCTGTAGGCGGCTTCATTTGTGCGGTATTTGTGGGATGGAAAGTTGATAAAGTGTTGTTTCGCAATATGTTTGTCGTCGATAGCAGATACTCGTTTCCTCCGTCCGGTCTTCTGCACTTGTCACTTCGATATTTTTGCCCGGCAGCAATAGTGCTGATTTTCTTCAACTCACTGGGGCTTCTATGATATCCGTTGAGTTTGTATCCTTGCGCCGTTGCGCCATACTTTGAGCAGCCGAAAAAAGTAGGTGGAGGAGTTGCGTATATGGAAATAAATGGCTAACTTTGCAGCGCTTTAGCGATAATCGCGTCTAAAGCATTAACAAACAAATTTTTATAAATATATTTATTTACCACATGAAGTACGAAACCGTTTTCATTTTAACTCCCGTTTTATCTGATGCTCAGATGAAGGAAGCGGTAGACAAATTCACTAAAGTTCTCACCGACAATGGTGCTACTATAGTGAATGAAGAGAACTGGGGTCTCCGTAAGCTCGCTTACCCCATTCAGAAAAAAACTACCGGATTTTACACTTTGGTAGAATTCGATGGTGATCCCACATTAGTTAAGAAACTTGAGACTGCCTTCCGTCGTGATGAACGCGTGATGCGCTTCCTCACTTTCCGTCTCGACAAATACGCTGCCGAATATGCAGCTAAGCGTCGTAGCCTCAAAGCCGGCAAAGCTGAAGCAGTTAAGGAAGAAGTAGTAGAAACAGAAGTAAAGGAGGGATAAGCCATGGCACAGACTCAATCAGAAATCCGTTACCTGACTCCCATGTCGGTTGACGTTAAGAAAAAGAAATATTGCAGATTCAAAAGAAGCGGTATCAAATATGTAGATTACAAGGATGCCGAGTTCCTTAAGAAATTCCTCAACGAGCAGGGTAAGATCCTTCCCCGTCGTATTACCGGAACTTCACTGAAATTCCAGCGTCGCGTGGCTCAGGCTGTTAAGCGTGCCCGCCATTTGGCTCTTCTGCCCTATGTAACTGACTTGATGAAATAATCTAACAGACTTTAATCGCACATCACAATATGAAGATTATACTTAAAGAGGATATTAGCAACCTCGGATACAAAGACGATGTGGTAGAAGTGAAATCAGGCTATGGTCGCAACTACCTCATTCCTACAGGCAAAGCAGTAATCGCTACTGAATCGGCGCTTAAAGTTCTTGCTGAAAACCAGCGTCAGCGTGCTCATAAGCTCGCTAAACTCAAAGCTGATGCCGAAGCTCTTGCAGCTCAGCTCGCTGA
>CAMWPX010000105.1 GCA_947176205.1 uncultured Porphyromonadaceae bacterium | reverse complement strand
GGACCGCACATATAATACTCTATATCTTCCGGAGCCTCATGGTCTTTGAGATATGTATCATGTATTACCTGGTGCACAAATCCGGGAGTATATTTTACACCGGCTTTATCAGCAGCAGGGTCAGGGCGGTCAAGGGCGAGATGGAAGTGGAAATTGGGGAATTCTTTCTCAAGATTGAGGAAATCCTGCAGATAGAAAACCTCGTTGAGTGCTCGTGCCCCGTAGAAATAATGCATTTCACGGTCACGGGTCTGGAGGGTTTTGGTCATGTGCATTATCTGAGCTCTTAGCGGAGCCATGCCCGCACCGCCACCTATCCACATCATTTCTTTCTTAGAGTCAAATATGGGGTGGAAGTCGCCGTAAGGACCGCTCATCACCACCTTATCACCCGGCTTGAGTGTGAAGATATAACTTGAAGCAATACCGGGCATTACGTCCATGAATCCGGTCTGCGGTTTTGGTTTGAACGGAGGAGTGGCTATACGTACCGTAAGCATTATGCGGTCACCTTCAGCCGGATAGTTAGCCATGGAGTAGGCGCGCACGGTAGTCTCGTCGTTATGGCATTTGAGGGTGAAAAGTCCGTATTGTTCCCATGCCGGCAGATATTCCGGACCTATTGACGCCTTGTCAATATCTTTGTCATAAGTCATTGAGTAAGGCGGGATTTTTATCTGTGCATATGAGCCGGGTATGAAATCCATGTGTTGTCCCGGAGGAAGAGCTACGATAAACTCCTTGATGAATGTCGACACATTGTTGTTGCTGATTACCTCACACTCCCATTCCTTGATATCAAGCACCGAAGCCGGTACTTTCAGGTCCATGTTTTCTTTTACTTTAACCTGACATGCCAGTCGCCAGTGTTCTTTGATTTGTTTACGGGTGAAGTGCACTTTTTCGGTAGGAAGTATATCGCCGGCGCCCGAAAGCACTTGTACTTTGCATTGTCCGCAGCTTCCTTTACCGCCACAAGCCGATGGAAGGAAAATATTATTGTCAGCCATGGTTGACAGCAGAGGTTTCCCCGACTCAGCTTCTACGGTAGTGTCGGAGTTGATAGTGATTTTCACCTTGCCCGAATGTACCAGAAATCGTTTTGCCGTTAGGAGCACAGCCACCAGCAGCAGTGTGATGAGCAGAAATATGCCCACACCTGTCAGAATAGTAAGTGAGGCTATTGAAGCCAGTATGGTAATTGTAGTCATAGCTGTATTTTAGATTTTAATTCCGAGGAAGCTCATGAACGCTATGCCCATAAGGGCGGTAAGTATGAATGTTATGCCGATGCCGCGGAGAGGGCGGGGAATGTTGGAATATGTTTCCAGACGTTCACGTATAGCCGCTATGGCTACGATGGCGAGTAGCCATCCCAGACCCCAACCGCCGCCGGCGCATACGGCAGTCCATACGCTGTCAAACCCGCGCTGCTGCATAAACAGCGAGCCACCCAAAATGGCGCAATTGACAGCTATCAGCGGTAGGAATATACCGAGTGAGGCATAAAGTGAGGGGGAGTATTTCTCTACAGCCATTTCCACCAATTGGGTCATTGACGCGATAACGGCTATGAACATTATAAGCGACAGGAAGCTTAGGTCAACATCGGCGTATTCCGGACCGAGCCATGATAGTGCTCCGGCGCTTAAAATATATGTGTTGAGCAGATAGTTGATAGGGAGAGATATTACAAGCATGAAAGTTACAGCCACTCCTAAGCCTAATGCTGTCTTTACATTTTTTGATACAGCCAGAAATGAGCACATGCCTAAGAAATAGGCAAATATCATGTTGTCAACGAATATCGAGCGTATGAACAGATTGAAATTTTCCATGTTTCGGTATCTGTGTTTATTGATTTACGGAAATTCTGAGTTTATAGGTTTTGCCGTTCTATTATTCTTGAAGGTCTTTGTTGATGGAGCGGTGCACCCATATTATGCATCCCACCACTATCAGAGCCATCGGAGGCAGAATCATCAGCCCGTTATTGACATAGCCTGCATCGTAGAATGACTGCGGTATTACCTGATATCCTAATAATGTGCCGCTTCCAAGCAGTTCGCGGAAAAAAGCCACAATCACCAGTATTATAGTATAACCTATACCATTGCCTATACCGTCAAGAAATGATGGCCAGGGCTTGTTAGCCATAGCGAACGCTTCAAGTCGGCCCATCAGTATGCAGTTGGTGATAATAAGCCCGATAAACACCGACAGCTGCTTGCTGACATCATATGCGTAGGCTTTAAGCAGTTGATCCACTATTACCACCAGTCCCGCTACCACTACCAATTGCACTATGATGCGGATATTAGTCGGAATAGTGTTGCGTAGCAATGATATTATCACATTAGAAAAAGCAAGAACCGATATTACGGACACACCCATTACTATAGCGGGTTCGAGTTTTGCCGTGACAGCGAGAGCCGAGCAGATGCCGAGCACCTGTACAATCACCGGATTATTCTTGGAAAACGGGTTAAGTATAACCGATTTATAATTTATTTTCTCTGCCATGATTATTTAGTGCTTATTTTTTGCAAATATGATTTATACGGAGCCAGACAGTTGGCAAGCATATCGCTTAAACCCTTGCTTGTGATAGTGCCGCCCGATATGCCGTCCACGTAATCTTCATTGCCCGCAGGTTTCATTCCCTGTTTCACGACAGCTATTGGCATGAACTCTCCGTTTTTGAATAAAGTGAGACTGCCGTTGAACTGGTCGGAAAATTTCGGCTTCTCAATCTCGGCGCCCAAACCCGGAGTTTCGCTCTGATGGGCGAAATATGCTCCGTATATGTGTGAGCCGTCGGCATCTATGGCAATATAACCCCATATCGGGCCCCACAGACCGGCACCATATAAGGGTATGATATATTTTACGGCGTCATTTACCTGACATACAAACAGAGGTAACTGACGTTCCCCTTCAGGTAATTTTACTTGTGCCGCCATGTCCACGCTGAATGCGTCTGCGCCTATGGAGTCACCTTCCTGATTGAGAACCATCTGATTTATAATATGGCTGTCAAATGTTTTGATTACATCCTTGTCTCCTGCGCTGATATGCGCGGCGGCAAGAATCTGACGCATTTTATCGGCATCCGCATTCTGCTGTTGACGTGATTGCAGTGCCAGCGCAGTACCGGCTAAGGCTGTGCCCACCACGAGAATCAGCCCTATGATGTATATTACCGTATAGGTGTTACTTTGTTTATTCATAACTTATGGTAAGTTTTGACGAAAATATATGGAATGTTATTGGGCGCCGGTACGGCTGCGACGCATACGGCGATTGATGTTGACCTGCACTACACAATAATCTATTAAAGGCGCAAGGGCGTTCATGAGCAGTACGGCGAGCATAGCCCCTTCAGGATATCCCGTATTGTACACACGTATGATTATCGCTATTACACCCACAAGGAATCCGTAGATATATTTACCCGCACCGGTTCTTGCCGCAGTTACCGGGTCGGTAGCCATGAATACGGCGGCAAAAGCAAAACCTCCGTAAAGCAGCTGGTCCCATGGAGTGAGAGACGAACCGGGATATGTGGCAGACGGCAGCAGGTATGCCACACTACCCATGGCAAGACCGCCGGCAAATACCGACAGCATTATTTTCCAGCTGGCTATCCCGGTAAACAAAAGCAGTGCCGCTCCGATAAGAATACACAGCGTGGAAGTCTCGCCCACCGAGCCCGGTATAAGCCCTAAGAATGCATCAAGCGTGGATATCGGCTCGCCCACGGCATTGGTGAGTTCAGTAGTGCCGGTGGCAAGCTGTCCCAGCGGGGTGGCGCCTGACACACCGTCGGCGTAAGTTACCGTTCCTCCCAATCCGCATATCGGTTCTGACGCAATGAAAGCTTTGTCACCGCTCATCTGAGCCGGATAGGCGAAGAACAGGAATGCGCGGGCCGTAAGAGCAACATTGAATATATTGTAACCTGTGCCGCCGAATACTTCCTTTACAAAAATCACTGAGAATGCAGTAGCTACGGCAAGCATCCACACCGGAGTCTCTATTGGGCAGATAAGCGGAATCAGAATGCCGGTTACCAGGAATCCTTCCTGAATCTCTTCTTTGCGCCATTGGGCTACAATGAATTCTATGCCTAATCCTACCACATAAGTGACAATTATACGTGGAAGCAGAGCGAGAAATCCGTAGGCGAATTTTTCCCACACCGAGCCTTCGATACCGGCGCACAAGTAGTTCTGATAACCTGTGTTGAACATACCGAATATCAGGCAGGGCATCAATGCAGCCACCACTATTATCATTATGCGCTTGGAGTCAAGGCTGTCATGCACGTGTGTACCCGACTGAGATGTGGAGTTAGGTGTGTAAAGAAATGATTCAAAACCTTCAAATACCGACTGGAAGGCGTGAAGTTTGCCTCCGGGTTCGAAATTAGGCTTTATCTTGTTGAGATATTTACGTAACATAATATGTTGAAGTGATAAGCAGAGATTGGTTTTACTGATGATAAGGTCAGGCAAGTTCTTTGCGTAGATAGTCAAGCCCTTGGCGCACTATCTTTTGTAGTTCGAGTTTCGACGGGTCTATATATTCGCATAGGGCGAAATCTTCAGGAGCCACTTCATATATGCCCAAAGCCTCCATCCGGTCGATATCGCCCGATAAAATAGCTTTAATCAGATATTCCGGTATTATGTCCATCGGCATTACCTTGTCATAAAGACCTGACATTATCATGGAGCGCTTACCTCCCAACAGGCGGGCATCAGGAGCGTATGACTTGTTAGGGGTGAGCCATGAGAAGAATGAGCGGCTCGTGCTCATCTTTTCAGAACTGAGCGATGCCCAGCCCATGAACTCATCGGTGTCGTCACCTTCATCCATTACGGTAATCTGACGGTACGGATAACGAAGATAACCATCCTCGCTTACCTTATGACCCGTAAGAATATTGCCCGATATAATACGTTTGTGCCGTAGCGTATCGGTTACGTTTCCTGCTATGAGCTGGTCTATATCAGCTCCTATAATCGTTTTGATGACAGTAGGAGTTATTACGTCCGGACCCGTTACCGCTACATGTGTGTTCCAGAACGCAGTGCCGGTAAGCAGCAGTGCACCGATGCGGGCCACAGTCACTATATCCATGGTCCAGATGGTTTCACCTTTATTGACCGGAGCTATGGCAGAAGCCTGTACTCCGGCATTTCCGGCAGGGTGGGGACCGCTGATTTCCACACGCTCGACTTCGGCGGGCAGAGCACGTTGGTTGCTGGCGCGTACACCCACATATACCTTGCCTGTGGTCAGCGATGCGAGAGCTTTAAGCCCCGCACATATCTCAGCATCCTTTCCGGTAACTTCGGCGGATAACATCGGAGCGAGTGGCGCGCTGTCAAAAGCTGTGACAAAAATATTTACAGGCACGGTTTCGGGCGACGGGACTATGTCATAAGGGCGCTGACGCATAAGCACCCATACACCGCCTTGCATCATTGCACGTTTTATGTATTCAGCTGAAGTAGTGTCCACATTCACTTTTGATGGCTCTGCCGATGTTTCTGCAGTATCCACTACCACACGCAATATTTTGCGCCGTTCGCCGCGCACCACATCTCTGACCGTACCGGTTACAGGCGATACAATATTTATATCCGTGAAAATTTTGTCATGCATCAGTGTCTGTCCCGTGGTTACAGTATCACCGGGTTTTACATCTAATTTGGCTGTGAATCCCGGAAAATCATCGGGGACAATGGCTATACTTCGCGGTGTGATTGTAGTCATGGGTGCGCCCTCGGCAACACCGCCCGTTATCTTAAGGTCAAGACCGCGTCGGAAGTTTATGTTCATAATCCAAGGAAATGAAAATCGAATTCAGGTATGAGCTAAGGATAAAAACTTTATCAGCTACAAAGTTATTTATATTTTTTGAGAAATGTTAGCATATCGGGTTAAAAAATAAATGGGGCTGTTATTTTTCGTTGTGGATATATGCGGGCAAATGTAAATTTGGAGCGAAAAAGTTTGGAAGTTGAAAAATAATGAATAATTTTGCGAAAGTGTTTGGTCTGAAAAATGGCGATACGCCGTTGTTTAACCATGAAAACTCTTCTTGCCGATTAATCAAAAAAGCAAACTAACTTAATAACAATAACTATATTAAACCAATTTAATCAGTAATTATCAATTATGGAAGCTACAAAGCCCGTTCAGCCCAAGGTGGCTAAAAAGGAACAAGCTCACAAAGTATCCGGCATCAAAAATGCATTTTGGGTAATTCTTGTTTGTCTTGCAGTTGCAGTATGTTTGTTCATCTTCTGGTTCGGTCATGAATCACACTTCGAAGAAGGTCATCCTAAAGATATCTGGGGTACTATCTTCAAAGGCGGTATCATCGTGCCTATTCTTCAGACTCTTTTCCTTACCGTTATCGTTCTTTCTGTTGAGCGTTTCATCGCCCTCCGCAGCGCTAAAGGTAAAGGCAATATCACTAAATTCGTTGCTGGCGTAAAAGCTTGCCTCGCTAAGAACGACATCAAAGGTGCTCAGGCTCTTTGCAAGACTCAGCGTGGTTCAGTTGCCGCAGTTGTTGCCGCAGCTCTCGTTCGCTACGAAGAAATGGACATGAACACCACTCTTACTAAAGAACAGAAAGTGGCTACTCTTCAGAAAGAAGTTGAAGAAGCTACCGCTCTCGAAATGCCCGCTCTTCAGCAGAACCTCCCCATCGTGGCTACCATGACTACCCTCGGTACTCTCGTCGGTCTTCTCGGTACTGTGATTGGTATGATCAAATCATTCCAGGCTCTTGCTCAATCTGGTGCTCCTGACTCTACCGAACTTTCTACCGGTATCTCTGAGGCACTTATCAATACCGCTTTCGGTATCGCAACCGGTGCATTCGCTGTTATCT
>CAMWPX010000104.1 GCA_947176205.1 uncultured Porphyromonadaceae bacterium | reverse complement strand
CAAATTTATATAAGAGCTTTTTTATATAAAAGCGTCACGGTACATAAATTGTTAGCATCGTTGACTTATTTTTGTAAAAAGAGTGTGTATAGTATTGGCGCTAAGTGTAAGTATATTGTCAGCCGATGTATTTCTACCCTCCCCTATTAATTCAGCTATATCATTGATAGTCATTTGACTGTCATCAGTTTCTATTAGTAATCGTGAATCGGGTATCAGTCTTAAGGCTTCAGGATTGAAAAATCTGCCGAACGACATATATATGTCATGTTTCATCAGCATCTCCGCCACATGTGCGTTGAGGCGGAATCCATGTATAATCCATGGTTGATTTGGGCGATGAGTTTTTTTAAGAGCCACTATCTGATTGGCACTTTTGACACAATGCAGAATCAATGGCAATCCGTAAGATTCACTCCACTCTATATGACGTTCCATGAGCTGAATCTGTGTTTTTTCATCTGCTCCACGAAGCATATCCATACCGCTTTCACCCACACCTACCACGTTAGGCAATGAAAAAAGATGTTCCATAAGTTCCGGATTATGACATTCGGCACTGTTCCAAGGATGTATTCCCACACTGTAATATGCGTTGGCATCAAGTATTGTACTTGAAGTTGCCGATATTATGGCATCCCTACGGAATAAGTGTGTATGACAGTCACATACAGGCATATATTATATATTTATCACGGGACAGGGTCATATCCGCTGCCTCCCCACGGGTGACACCGGCTTATACGTTTTAATGCAAGCCAGATTCCTTTCATGGGACCATACTTTTTAATAGCCTCTATGCAGTATTGGCTGCATGTAGGTTCGTAGCGGCATGATTTGGGAAGCATAGGTGATATGCAGAGTTGGTAAAACCTTACAAGCAATATGAAAGGTTGGCTTATAATCCACTTAAATTGTTTCATGGCGGTGCTCAGTGGATTTTGGTGTGATTCTGGCATTGATGCGGTAAAAAATCCGGAGCACTGATTTACAGCAGTCAGTATATGGTGTTTCTTTATCAGCCACATAAATAAGTGCCATTTCTACGGGTACGTCAGCCGGAAGCAGGTGTTTGTGCAGGCGATAGGCTTCACGCATACGTCGACGCATTTTTACACGGTCTACGGCATGACGCCGGCGTTTTTTAGGTACTGAAATCAGAAATTTAGGACAATTGATACCACCCGTACGCTTATTGTTTACGCGCCACACACACCGCCATGGATAAGCCATAATACTACTATTCTCTTCCGAATTACCGGGAGAGAATAGTTGCTGAATGGCAGTCATGCTGCACAATTTTTCTTTTTTATATAGCCTGTAGCCGGTCATGTTCAGCCGCCATAATATATATGGCTGGGTATGTAATTATCTTTTTGATTCCTCGCTCAGGAATAAATCGAGTGCGGCAGTCATCGATGGAGCTTTTACTGACGGAGCTTCCATGTCGAGGCGGAGTCCGGCATTCTTTACAGCTTCGGCTGTAGTGCTTCCGAAACAACCTATCTTTATGTCACCTTGCTTGAACTCCGGGAAGTTTTTCATCAGTGATGCTATACCTGACGGACTGAAAAACAGCAGCATATCATAGTCAAACGGTTCATCTGAAGTAAAATCATTACTTACCGTACGATACATTACTGCACGTGTATAATTCAGATGAAGATTATCCAGCAGATTACTGTCATCATCTTTATGAACATCTGACACCACGTAGAGAAATTTCTCTTTGTTATGCTTTGTCAGGGCAGCCTGCAAGCCGTCAAGCTTACCTGTGGTGCCATGAAATATCTTGCGTTTTCTATAAGGTATATATTTTTGCAGATAGAGGGCTATGGATTCTGTAGTACAGAAATATTTCATGGTGTCAGGTATATTCACACGCATCTCTTCGCTCAGACGGAAAAAATGGTCAACGGCGGTACGTGCCGTGAATATCACGGCTGTGTAGTCTGATATGGAAATTTTTGACTGACGAAATTCTTTGGAGGTCAGACCTTCTACTTTTATAAACGGGCGGAATACCACTTCAACCCCGTGCTTTTCAGCAATTTCATAATATGGCGACTTCTCTGACGAGGGCTTGGGCTGCGATACTAATACTTTCTTTACTTTCACGCCGACGCTGATTTAAGTTTATTAATTAGATGAAATTGTGGTCAAAAACAATGATGTTTTATAGAATAAAATTACAGGAATAATTTCCAGCGCGCAAAGGTACAAAATAAAGTATATTAATGTGTAAGATTTATTGTAAAAAATTCTAAATCCCTTAAAAATAAATATCATACGTGCCATTACATAAAGTATTGCTGCTGCTACGAGGAGCCATGGCGAGAAGTTGGGATAGAAGATTACTGCGAGTGCCGGTATTATAAGAGGTATACCTATCAGACACTGCGAGGCATTGAATCCTTTGAGCCACTGACTTGATTTCAACGGTCCCACAAAAGTATATCCTACCGTATGATACACAGCCAATTGCCATAAATAGTACACCGCACTCAGCACACTGAGCGAGGCTATTCCAAAAAATGCGCTTGACCATAATAGGTGCGACCTGTCGATGTAGGTGTACATCAATATCCCTTCGCTCACGCAGGTAAGCATTATGAGCGATACTGTGACTCGTGTTTCGCGCATAGTGTTATGCTCGTCAAAGGCGTTGGCGCGTGTACGTATCGAAAATAGATTTTGTGTAAAAGTCTTGATGAAAGTGGAATAATGGCGGAAATTGAAAGTGACTGCAAGAAATACCGCTATCAGCAGCGTCATTACACCCGAATCATAGCCTGCCGGCGACACTCTTTCTTCCGGTGCCATACCACGCGTCCATGCCACCACACCATGTTTTGCAGTCATACCTTCGCTCCATGCGGCAGGAGCCTGTGACTCACGGCACAGGCTTACGGTGTCGGAAGGTGATTCCGGCATCCGTAATGTCCATGCTGTAGTATGATTAGCCGTTGCTGCAGGCATAGTCAGAGTCAGTGTATTTTCTGCGAGAAATCAATGTGGGTCACTTCGGCAGTCACCGCTTCGTAGGCTTCTTCGGCATTTGTAGCCACGCACCACAGACTGGCATGGTCAGGATGCATGAAGCCCATGTCGATAGTACGCTGCAGCATCTCGAGCAACGGGTCATAGTAATGGTCTATGTTGAGAATCACCACATTGCCTGTAAACAGACCTAACTGTCGCCATGTTATGATTTCAAGCAGTTCCTCCAGAGTTCCACATCCTCCGGGACAAGCCACCGCTCCGCAACTGAGTTCTGCCATAGTGCGTTTGCGTTCATGCATACCGTCAGTCACTATCATCCGGCTGAGGGAAGGATGCTGCCAGTCACGCTTTATCATGAATTCAGGCAACACTCCTATGGTCTCGCCGCCTACCGAAGCAGCACCTTCTATGGCGGCACGCATAAGTCCGGCTTTACCGCCTCCGCTCACCACACTGTAGTCTCCTTTGGCAAGCAGTTGTCCGAGTCTGAAAACCTCTGATTTGAAATTATCAGCTATATTTTCACTCGAAGCGCCATAGATTACTACGGCTTTAGCCTTCTGAGGATGCGTCGACATATTATTTTGTTTCGGCTGCCGGACGTGTATAACCGTCTTTTATGCAGCGTTTTGTCATTTTTTCTATGCGCGACTTGGTCTCGGGATGTGATGAAAACATCTTCTGCATATAGTTTGATTTGGCATTGCTGTCTCCTTCCATCTGCTGGAATTTTTCAAATGCCATCACCATGCCCCAGGGATTCTTACCTTTTGACACAAGGAAATCATAGCCGCAGTTATCAGCTTCGTTTTCTTGTTTCTGAGAGTATTTGGCATTTACCAGTGACGATGCCAGATTACCTAACTGCGACTGGCTCAGAGCAGCTACCTTACCACCGGCAGCAGCCAGACCGTCCTTGGCTGCATCGGCGAGCAGCTGAGTGCGGAAAGCGTTTTTGGAGTGGTGCTTCATCACATGACCTATCTCGTGACCTATTATGCCCATAAGTTCGTCATCGCTCATAATATCCATCAGTGACGAGAACACGCGCACGCTACCGTCGGGACAAGCGAAGGCATTGATATCCACTACATCATATACCTTGAAATTCAATGGTATACCATCAGCTTCCGTCACACCCTCGGTAAGTTTTTTCAGTCTTATGGTATAGGGATTATCCTCGGGCAGCACAGGATTGTTTTTATCCATCCAGTCCACCGATTCCTTTACATATTCAGCCATCTGCTTGTCGGTAAGAGTAAGAGCCTGACCGGCTTTTGCCGCTCCTTTCAGAGCTTTACCCAAATTAAACTGTGCACATACATCTGTAGCTACAGTCATACACACTGCAGCCACCAATACTTTAATTAATGACTTCTTCATAGCTATATTTTGTGATAAGTTTTATTTTCACGCAAAATTATATAATCCGCCTATCATCTGCAATACTATCCTTACTTTACTGGCATGTCCGTGATGTATAACTCACAGTTCATCCGGTATATGTTTCCGCAGATTATTTGGTAGGCTGTATCGTCATAATTTATGAAGGCATCGTTACATCTTAAAGTGTATGTACCTGTTTCCATACTGCCCGAGCCGATTACCCATCCCGTTGCTGGGCTGATTTTTGTGAGTGTGAGTCTGTCACCTGCCGTGAGATAATATCCCTCATGGTTCATGATATCGTATGTCCTGTCATTGCGAAGTCTGAATGACCACAACTCCGCGTCTGTGGATATGGTCGGAGTCAGCTTGTTGTCTGTCACAATTATGCTGTCACTGCTACTGCCTATGGCTATTGTTGATGCACGGTTGGTCTCTAAATCGCGTGGTATGCTTATCTTATATCGTTTATCAGTATCCGGCATGAATATAAGTTTTTCCATAAGAGAGTCGCGTAGATTCTTAGCTTTATTTACCTGAGCTTCGGTCACGGTATCGTTGCTTAATATATCCTCTATTTGGGCTAAGGCACCGGTTATGTCATTGTTGCCAGCAAGTCGGTGCTGATAAAGAGAGTTATAGCACTTAGCCACCTCTATACGGTGGTTGCGGTTGGTGTAGCAGGCTTCAAACTCCTCATCTGATACTATGCGTACGGTACCATCTCCGAGGTCTGCATTCAGTACTTCACCAGCAGCCTGAGCGGCTTTAAGCACACCTTTTGCCCCGAGTCCCGCATTCATATTCCAGTCATCAGCAGTGTCAGAGGTCATGCCCGCAGCTTCAAGATTGATTATCGGAGCCGATGTGATTTTCATAATTTCGGCATTCACCTTTGCTTTATCATCATTGACTTCAGGAGTCTGCGATATGATTATCCGGGCATCCGGAGCTATGGATTTGACGTAACTTATAATTTCTTCATAGTCTGATTTTACGGAGTCATTATTAATATCCTCGCCGGTCAGTATCGCACCCCAGCATAGCACTATGGCGCGGGGACACTCTTGCTGTTTGTTGGCTTTAAGTATTCGGTCTACCAGCAGTTTGAATTTCTCTTTGCTTAGATTTCCGCTACAGATGGAGCGATTTTTCACATTATGGTTACCCAACAGTTCGTGCCATTGCACATCGTCCGTCCATGAGTCTCCTATTATAAGTATATCCTCCTTTCCCACCGGCATCATACCGTACTGACCGGCACGCACACCGGCTACTCCGCCGAATCCATCCGTACGGTGTGGAGCATCGGTATAAGTGCATTCCAGTCCCACGGTAGGAGCTATATGCCTGCACCAGTTTCTATAGCCGAGCCCTGATGGATGCAGTCCGTCAAAAGCCCAGTCAGAATTATTTGGTATTTGAGCCATAATTTCAGTCAGGTTGACAAACTTTACGCCCATCTCCGCAGCCATTGATTCGAGTAATGGATTGGTGTACATTACCCTATCGTTTATTGCTCCGCGGCGGGGAAGTATGCTTTGAAGTATTATTTCGGTTTGAGGCGATGTGATTTGTATCTGGCGGATTATAGTCCTGATGTCATTGACCACCGTTTCTGCAGGGATACCTACGTTGAGGTCGTTTGTACCTATGCCTATAAATATCTTGTCAGGTTTATGTGTGCCGTCAAGCAGAGCCTGCACATTATGTTTCCAGTGATATGCCCGTTCGTCTGATATGCCACGGTTGCTTATCAGGGCTTCATCGATATTCTTATCGGCAGGATGATTGAAGGCTTCTGCCCAGCAATGAAAATTTGTAATCGAATTTCCAAGAAATATAATCTGACCCGGTGATGACGGCACAGCCTTGAAGCACTCTTGGCGGTGACGTATAAACTCCTGCGAAGCATTGATTTGAACCAAAGCCACCACAGCTGCTATTATGGTAGAAAGCAATCTTCTGATATTCATGGCATGAGTTGATTATAATTATTTATTACAAAAGTATATAAATATATCGGGTTCAGATAATAAGATACAATAAAAAGGACTGTGATTTCACAGTCCTTTTTATTGTATTAATCGGGAAATAATGATTTATCTATATATATTGCAATACCAAGTAGTACCGTCAACAAATTTATGGCTATATCCGTCTTTATCAGAAAATTCAAGAGTGCAATAGTATTCCCCTCTATTTACTTTTCCTTTTACACAAAAATTACCGTCCTCATCACGATATAATTTATAAGTTTCAGCATATCCCATATTACTTAAGGCGGTAATATCTTTTTCAAATTTATGATTAGAGCCTGATTTTGTACCTCTGGTATGATTTGTTACAACAATTGGAGCAAGAGAAGATTCTGTCGGATTTTGTGCAGCATTTACATTTGACCAGCAATTAAAAGCGAAAGCTGTCAATAATAAAAATACAAATTTTTTCATCTGTGTTATTTTAGGGGTTAAAAATAAAAACTTTATACAAAAGTAGAGATGTTGATTTTCATAATAGTTCTATATGTAGTCAATATGTTATACTAATCAGTATATTAT
>CAMWPX010000103.1 GCA_947176205.1 uncultured Porphyromonadaceae bacterium | reverse complement strand
TAACTTGCAGCCGAATCAACCAATCATATCACTCCTATATGAAAAAGATAATTTTGTTATACACATTGCTGATAATGATGTCTGCTTCGGTTAAGGCGCAGACAGAGGTTACACCTGATATGATTTGGCGCGAAGGTGTAACTATTAAATTTTATAATGATTATATCGTGGATTGTTATGATGGGAGAACGAATACCTGGTCAACTGAACAGGTAAAAGGAGTTGCCACTCTCGTTTTTGTGCCGGAAGTGTTTGATGACCATACATATATGTCCGGTGAAATACAAGAAGAAATTAACGATGCATATTATTGCTGTATAGGTAATGAAGCTTATTCGTTCAAGCGTTACGAAGATGGGAAAATTTATGGTTATATAATAGATGATGATACTTGGTCAAATCCTACAGGTAAAGAACATATAATTCATGACTTTGATGAATGGGTTGACGGTAACACCATAACATATTATATTCCCACATTTTTTTCTGATACATGGTATAGAGAGGAGAAGATTGAGATAACCAATCTTCAAAAAATATATTCCCCCGATGGTAAATATTGGTCATGGGGATTTAATGATAATGGTAAATGGCATATAAAAGGCGTTGGTTCAATAGATGATATGTATTCTATCCTTGTTTGTAATTTTGAATCTCCTGTGTTGGGAGCATCTATAATGAACGCATCAAAAAATGTGACTTATGGAATGAACTCAACTGTTGATGCAGATATTCGTATAGTAGAAATTATTTCGCCGGAAGGGGAGATTTATTTCCGTCATCCGGATTATACGCCGGATGATGATTTGGGGGCGATAGCTGCGGTGACACAGGATAACAGCGTAAATATCACCGGCAATGCGGGCGAAGTGTGCGTGACTGCCGCCATTCCTACCGATGTGGAGATATTCACCGCTCAGGGCACGAAAGTGTACGGCGCAAGCGCAGTGAAGCACACCACCTGCAAGCTGCAGCAAGGCCTCTACATAGTCCGCGCCGGCTCCACCGCCAAGAAAGTAGCTGTTAAATGATGCTCAATGAACGATACCCGATGCCAACTATAGCTCTTAATTACTTTAATAAAAATCGGTGCTTCAATAATGAAGCACCGATTTTTTTACAATTTATCTGACTGTTTTTCAGATAGGGTCAATAATAGGACGGGGGAAAAGATGATTCGACACCTTTTTGTTTGAATTTATAAGAGCCAATGAATAGCTATTTATCCAAATAGACTATCTTTGTACAAAACTTTTATAAATAAAACTACTCTTTCAGTTACTCTCAATAACCCCATAAAGTGAACTGGTTAATAGAATTATTCCGCGACAATCAGGTCATACCTATTTTTCTAACTTTGGGACTCGGATTTTGGCTTGGCGGTCTCAAATACAAATCGTTTTCACTCGGTCCCGTCACTGCTACACTTATAGTCGGCGTAATCATCGGGCAAATGGATATCACGATTTCAGATACCGTTAAGTCAGTGGCATTCATGCTATTTCTGTTTGCCATAGGCTATAAGGTGGGACCACAGTTTTTCCGCTCGCTCAAGGGCGAGGGTCTGAAACAAATATGTTTCGCACTGGTGGAATGCGTACTGTGCATAGCTACTTGCGTGATAATATCCAAACTGATGGGTTACAACAAGGGGGTGGCTGTAGGTGTGTTTGCAGGCTCGCAAACGGTATCGGCAGTAATAGGTGTAGGCAACGACACAATACGTTCGCTCGGACTTGACGAAGACATTACTAAAAAAATGCTTGACCTGATTCCTGCCTGCTATGCGGTATGCTATATATTCGGCACTATCGGCTCGGCATGGATTATAGCTAACCTGGGACCAATGCTATTGGGTGGTCTTGATAAAGTAAAACAGGAAACGGCAAAACTTGAAGATGAAATGGATTCGGGTGATTTCGTGCCGGATCCGGGATTAGTGGCGGCGAACCGACCCATATCATTCAGAGCCTATAAAGCAGAAGCTGATTTCTTCAACCGCCCTCGTACAGTGGAAGATATAGAAAACCACATCAAGAGTCTTAACTTACGCCACTTTGTGGAAAGATTACGCTTAAGAGGTGAAATATATGACCCGGAACCGGAATTAAAGGTTAGAAAAGGTGATGTGATAGTATTAAGCGGAAGACGTGAGACCATAGTAGATGATGCCGGCTGGATAGGACCGGAAGTCACGGATCACGAATTGCTTAATTTCGCTACAGAGAATCTTCCTGTGACTGTATCAAAATCAGGTGCGGCAGGGGTCAGCATAGGCGAATTGAAAAACGAGCCTTTTATGCGAGGGGTAATGATACAAAAGATTTTACGTAATGAGATGTCACTACCAGTAAAAAATAAAATCAGGCTTGAAAAAGGTGATGTAATACACTTGGTAGGCTTACCTCAGGATGTAGCGGTAGCTGTGCCGGAGATAGGATATTCGGACAGAGCCACGGGTGATACGGATATGGTGTTTATAGGACTTGGCATAGCCATAGGTTGCTTCATAGGAGCCCTCGTGATAAATATAGGAGGAATCCCTATCTCACTCAGTACGAGCGGCGGCGCCATAATAGCCGGACTTGTGTTGGGATGGCTCAGAGCAAAACGCCCTACATTCGGACACATACCTCGCCCTGTTATCTCACTGATGGACAGCGGTGGTCTGAATCTATTCATAGCTGTAGTGGGAATAGGAGCCGGACCTTCGTTCATCAGCGGTCTGAAGGAAGTGGGATTAGAGTTATTTTTTGCAGGCATACTATGCACTACTATTCCTCTAATCATAGCCATATTCTTAGGTAATAAAGTATTCAAATTTCCGGCAGCCGTCACGCTTGGCTGTGTAGCAGGCAGCCGCAATGCCGTGGCCGCACTCGGTGCCATTCAGGATAATCTCGACAGTTCGATTCCTGTAATGGGCTACACGGTGACATATGCTGTGGGTAGCCTCACGCTTATACTCTCAGGTATGATAGTGGCAATATTAGCATAAGGGATAATCTTAACAGCACAACACTATGGCAAAAAAACGCATATTGACTCTGCACTGGAAACTATTTTTCCCTCTTATAGGAGTATTGTGGCTAATCATCGGTATTACCATATATTATTTCGTATCACACGAAAAACACCGTCAGAGGGTAAATCTGGAAAACCGCCTGCTGAACGTCAACAATACGGTAATAGCAGCATACGAGCAGGGGGCTGATTTGCAGAAAACGGTAGATTTCATTCGACTTTTTACCGATAACACCACTTTGGCTCCTCTTAGAATCACCGTATACGACTATAAGGGTAAAATGGTAGCGGATAATCCGGCTGCCACCATAGCGGTATATGACGATGAAGGAAAGCTTAATCCTGACTTTTACAATCTGCTATACACTGACCGAGCCAGCTATCTGCATGACGACATAATTGATGCGAAAAAAAGCATGATAAGCGCCAAGAAAAGTACCGATGGCAAGATATCTTCTTTCGCCGCTCTCCCATACGAAGGAGAAGTGACGGATTTCCTCAGCATCGACCCCATGATATGGTTAGTGGTGATATTTCTCGGCATAGTATCATCTGCTCTTGCATATCTGGGAGTAAGAGCCGTGTGCCGCAACGTATATGCTCTGCGAGATTTCGCTAAAGCCATATCGTCAGATGATATTCCGGACGACATAGAGTCATGGCAGTTTACTAAAGATGAGCTTGGCGATGTGTCGAGAAACCTGCTTACGCTATACCGCAACAAAATAAAGGCAGAACAGGAGAAAATATACCATGAACGCCAGATAGGCATCAATATAAGTCATGAACTTAATACTCCGGTAGGAATTATCAAAGGATATCTGGACACTGCTATCGACAGCGATGATATACCGGAGGATATGAGACTGAAATTCTTAAGACGAGCCCAGGACAACACTAACCGCCTGTCAAATCTCATTAAAGCCATAACCACGGTAATGCGCCTTAATGAGGGCAACATGATAGCCGACAGTACGGTAATCAATATCCATAAAGTCATATCGCAACTCGCTGACGATATAAAGCTGTCACATATTGCGGACAATATGGTTTTTCAGTACAATGTACCTGATGAATGCCTGATAAAAGGAAACGAATCACTACTGACAACCGCCCTGCTTAATCTGGTGCAAAACGCAGCTATACACTCAAAAGGTACACTTATGTCACTGAATGTAGAGAATGTAGAAAACGGATTCTACGTGTGCACGTTTTCCGACAACGGGATAGGTGTGGAGAATGAACATATCGACCGACTGTTTGACCTGTTTTACCGTGTGGATCCGGGACGTTCCCGTAAAAGCGGCGGTGCCGGAATCGGTCTGCCGCTTGTAAAAAAAATCATCAAATCAATGGGCGGAGACATTAGTGTGGAAAACCGGGCAGAAGGTGGACTGAGATTCCGATTCACTATTCCGCAAGCGTGACTTGACCGAGCAAAAGTCAGACCACCATTACAAATAACTTAATATGAACAACAGTAGCATTGACTTAGGTAAAGACCGGATACCGTATCTATTCAAAATTTATCTCGTACCCACGCTGCTGGGCATGCTCGCCTTGTGTGCCGTAACCGCCACTGACGGGATATTCGTGGGACAAGGAGCGGGCAGCGAGGCACTCGCAGCTGTCAATATATGCATAGCCCCTACCATGCTGATGATGGGTATAGGACTAATGCTCGGTATCGGAGCTTCAGTGATATCCTCAATAAATCTTGCTAACAACAATGTAACAGCTGCAAGACTCAATATAACACAGTCTCTGGTATTCGGAACCGCAATTGTGGGTATATTCCTGATTGTAACTTTAATATCACCGGCAGATACGGCACGTGTATTGGGTTCGTCGGAAACACTGTTACCACTTGTACTGGATTACATGCCTTGGATTTTCGTCACCTGTCTATTCCAGTTATGGTGCGGGATAGGTCTGTTCGTGATAAGACTCGACGGGGCACCTCAATACGCTATGTGGTGCAATGTAATTCCGGGACTGCTTAACGTAATATTGGACTATCTGTTCATATTTCCCCTCGACATGGGAATTCTCGGCGCCGCCATCGCTACAACCATAAGTTGCTTCACCGGATTCGTAATGGTGCTAATCTATATCACCGGACTCGCGTCACAGCTTAAACTCATAAGGCTCAATTGGAACCGCGACAGCCTCAGACTAATGTCACGCAACATTTGGAATCAGTGTAAAATAGGCATATCGGCACTTTTGGGTGAAACGACTATGGGCGTGCTTATGCTTACGGGCAATATCGTGTTCATGCATTATCTTGGCGATAACGGAGTGGGCGCGTTCAGTATAGCATGCTATTACTGTCCGTTTGCATTCATGATAGGCAATGCCATAGCACAGGCTGCACAACCTATTATCAGTTACAACTATGGTATGAATGAATCAAAACGCGTTACGACGACAGAACGGCTGGCAATAATAACAGCCGTCGTCATCGGTTCGATAGTAACAATGGCTTTCTGTATATTTCCTTCGGGCATGGTCGGTCTGTTTCTTGACACTGATACCGAGGCTGCCCAGATAGCCATAGACGGTATGCCCTCGTTTGCTACGGCATTCGTATTCTTTGTATTCAATCTTACTGCCATAGGTTATTTCCAAAGTGTAAAGATGGTCATACCATCGGTGGTCTTTGCCCTGCTCAGAGGAGCCGTACTACTCGTTCCGGCATTTATAATCATGCCGATTATACTCGGGATAAAAGGCATCTGGCTGGCTCTGTTTGCTTCGGAATTCCTGACAAGTATTTGCATCACATCATTTTATCTTTACAACAAAAGGTCAGGCAAACGATGATGGCATTTTCTAAATTCAAGGGCTACGCGCTGGCGGCACTCGCCGCAGCTGCATACGGTACTAATCCGGCTTTCGCCATACCGCTTTATGAGCAGGGCATGAATCCGGATTCGGTATTACTGTTCAGATATGTGCTCGGTGTGCCGCTGTTAGCCGCAATTATGGCTGTTAGGGGTGTATCATTCAGGCTTAGAAAAGATGAAATCGGTCCGACAGCCATATTAGGCATACTGATGGCGCTGTCATCGCTCACACTGTTTGAGAGTTACAGATATATCAATTCGGGTATTGCATCGACGCTGCTGTTCGTGTATCCGATAATGGTAGCCGTGATGATGATATTCCTGTTTCACGAGAGGTTCAAGATAAGCATTGCCCTATGTCTGGTAATAATGAGCGCAGGACTTATATTGCTTATGAAAACCTCGTCAGGGTTCTCTCTTGACCCCTACGGTGTAGTACTGGTAATGCTATCTGCCCTTACTTATGCTCTTTACATAATATTTGTCAATGTATCAAAGAGTATAAAACGAATCCCTACGACCAAACTGCTGTTTTACGTGATATGCTGGGGAAGCCTGCTGTACGTAATGCTGATAGCACTCGGAGGTGAACTCACACTTCCTACCCGACCTGCGGGATGGTGCAATCTGGCGGCCCTCGCATTCATACCCACCGTGCTGTCTCTGGCATGCACCACCAAAGCCATTCAGATTATCGGCTCAACGCCAACCGCAATTTTCGGTGCGCTGGAACCTGTAGCTGCCGTGATACTCAGCGTTATAATCCTGAACCAGCCCATCACGCCAAGAGAAATCGCAGGAGGAGTGCTGATAATCGCTGCCACAACGATAGTCATAGCCGACACCGCTGTGGAGAAAGCGATACTGCATGTACGCAAGATGTTTCCTCGTATCAGGCTGAAATAACAGGATATCAGAGCTTGAGGAGCGATGAGCCGCCGTCGGAGTTATTGAGATTACGGCGTGCCGAACGGAATATGGAACCGAAATCAGTAGTATAGCTGACAGAGAGCACCACCATATTAGCATTGTTTTTTATGTATCGTTCACGATAAGAGGGATTGACCGTGGAATAATCCCATGCCGGATAGCGTGTACCTTTT
>CAMWPX010000102.1 GCA_947176205.1 uncultured Porphyromonadaceae bacterium | reverse complement strand
TGGTCTGTTCACCGGCTTTCACTACAACTGTACCATTCTCGATTTCCGGGATGGTGACAGTGAAGGTCTGCTTGGCGAAGCTTGCATTAAACTCTACATTATCATTAATTGTAAAATTGTCATCTTCAACTGTAACTTCACCTGCAGTAAGACCGGTAAATTCATATCCTTCGTCAGGAATAAACTCGAACGTGAGAACTGTGCCGTATTCTACCTTGTCACCGTTCTTAACCTCAGTCTCGCCGTTCTTCACTACAACCTTACCATGTTCAATTTCAGGAATAGTAACCGTCAACATCTTCTTGGTAAAAGTCGCTCCAAACTCTACATTATCTTTAACTGTAAAGCTGTTGCCTTCGATAGCTTCATCATTAGCAGTGATACTTGCAAGTTCGTAACCTTCGGCGGGAGTTGTCTCAATGGTGAGGACCGTACCATATTCCACCTTGTCAGCGAGATTTATAGTCTGCTCGCCATTCTTAATCACCATCGTGCCGTTTTCCGTTTTTGAGAAGAAAACAACAAGCATCTTCTTAGCGAACGTTGCACCAAGCTCAACATTGTCCTTAACGGTGAAACTGTTATTTTCAACTGCCACATCGCCTGCGGTAAGACTTGTCAGTTCATAACCTTCAACAGGTGTCACCTCAAAAGTAAGAACTGTGCCATAGTCAACCTTATCACCATTATTTATTATGGTGTCGCCATTCTTCACTACCACTGTACCGTTGGTAAATTCAGATATCGTGACAATGAAAGTTTTCTTGACGAAAGTAGCGCCGAACTCTACATTATTTTTAACAGTAAAGCTATTACCCTCAATAGCTACACCTCCAGCGGTAAGGCTTGTCAGTTCGTAGCCTTCAGCAGGAGTCACCTCTAAAGTGAGGACTGTACCAAAATCTACCTTATCACCATTATTTATTATGGTGTCGCCGTTCTTAACGACTAAAGTACCATTAGTAATCTCAGGTATAGTTACTGTGTATGTCTTATTGGGGGAAGCAACTGAAAGAAGGAAGTCGATAATAGCCTCACCATTGTCTGAAGACTGACCATATTGACAGGGAGATACGCCGTCCCAGTCCACCATGTAACGTACTCGGTATTTACCGGGAGCAAGGTCAGACGGCACAGTGAATGTACGAGTACCGGCGTAAGTATTGCAAATGTTATCGCCTAAATTGTCGACATACACCCGATCATCGTTAGTAATTCCGTTCTTATCGAAATCCACAAAGATGAAGGTATTCATCCATTCACCGGAACCGGCAGCATTGATTGTAACTGTTGAACCCGGCTCCACGGTAAGAATGTTAGAGGTGCGGTCGGTATATACAGGACGTGTACCTGTAGTACCCTGACCTGTAACCGTAATGCTATTTCCACCCGATGATACGGCGAGAGATGTGATACCACGACCTCCATAACTGGTATTGATTCCATTAGTACGACCTGAAATAGGAGTCGGGGTACAATATTCGCCACCCTCCTCAAAATCAGCGTCAAAAGTCACGTCAGAATTTACAGTATATCTGTTGCTCATCAGCTCCATGCCGTTGGCATACAAAGCAGAGAGAGCATACCCGGTATTAGGCGTTGCGGTGACAGTAAGCACCGTACCTTCATACACCTCTGAACCGGAAGCGACCTCAGTGCTACCGTTAGTCACAGTGATTGTACCGCCGAATGGCTGATAATAGGTTACAGTATATTTAGTATCGGAAGCTATCACACGGTCAGAATCAATGAGAGTTGGAGCTTCCACTGATGTACCTGATTGGGTAACGCAACCGTTAGCCCAAAGACCACTAAAAGATGCAGTCTGCCATATAGCATTAGGAGCAGTCGCACCAGTAGCCTTATTTTCAAACTGGTTGGTAGAAACAGCCTCATCAAGAGTATAATAAGCCACAAGTCCATCTACAGAATTAGGGTTGTAAGCGGCAGTAGCGACATCTTCTGCGGAAAGAGCTTTATTATAAACCTGGACTTCGTCAAGAGCACCCGGGAAATTCCAACCTGCAAAATATATATAAGGATTTTCGTTAGTGAACCAGCTGAGGGACGCATCAGTACTCCACGCCTTATCACAAAACTGAGTTCCATCAAGGTAGACTACCGTTTTCCTGTTTTCAACATCAATCACGACGGCCATGAAATGCCATACATTTTTAGATATGGTCGAAGTAGACACAGGACCAGCCCCATCTTGAAGCGTTCCTCCCACACCCCAACCAATTAATGAAAGCTGGCCATCGCTGTTGATACAAAGGTTATACATACCATTGTCATTAGCATGGTCTGTACCACCATAACCCATGATGACACCATTTTTAACACCTGATTCTGTGGTGTAAGACGTTGACGCGTAATCAGTGAGTTTTACCCACGCAGCCAGAGTATGACTCGTAACCGGGGTCGTCACCAATGCATCAAGCACATTCGGCGAAACGAGCAGACGCGTTTCTGTCTTCGCAGTAGAACTGCCACGAGCACCTTTCGATATAGCTTTGTTCTGCGCCATAGAAGCTACAGGTAAAAGCATCGCAGCAATTAACAAAAGTAAAAACTTTTTCATTTAAGATTATTGATTATTTGATTTATTTTCAATTATTGTGTTTTCTCATAGGCGCTTACGGCTATCATTACCGTAACTATCATAGTATTTGTTTCTCACGATTAGATTTTTTGATTGGTTTTTCTTGTACTAAAATACACGTTGACTTATCTCAACGTAAACGTCACAAAATTAGGCAAAAACGAAATTCTGTTGATAACTTTTAGGTTAATTTTTGTTAATACAGAGAATAATCTCAATTATTCTTATAGCACAAAAAAGAGGGGCGCGCTTGCCAGCGCACCCCTCAATATAGAGGATTGAAATCAATTACGATTAGTTGCGGATAACTTTCACTGTGCGAAGTTCTTTACCGTCATTCATCACCTTCACAAGGTAAACACCCGGAGTGTTAAGAGCTATCTGTACAGTCTGACCAGCCACCAGTGAAGCTGCTTTTTTAGCTACCTGCACACCGCTTACATTGTAAACATCGATAGTATAGTTACCGTCAGCTGCAAATTCAAGGAACATGATATCATCAACTACATAGGTTGACATTCCTTCTTCATTATCGCCAGCCACACTATTGATAGCACTCATGTCTTTTACTTTGATTACGGGATAATCCTTGCTGTCTGAACCGTGACCGTTTTCAAGAGTAAGAGTTACAGTGTATTCACCTTCTTTGGGGAATTCGATATTAGCCGAACCTTCGGTACTGTTACCAGAGCCGTTGATGACAGCGCGACGTGATTCCCAAGTAGGAGTGGTAACTACGGGATATGCAGTACCTGAGATGTAAGGACAACCTGCGCCATAAACCGGACGACCATAATCGAATCTTTCAGCAGAACCTTCAGCTGTACCCTGGACTAATTCATACCAGTAAGCCTTAGGAGCTTTATTTGAAGCGTTGGTACCGGTCGCACCTACGAATTCAAATGTTGAAGCGTTGCAATCCGTTTCGAAGTCCCAGTAACCGAGCACATCGGCGGGGAGATTATTGCCGTCAAGACCTGCCATTGACAAAGCCACATCTTCAGCAGTCATAGCTTTACCCCAAACCTGGAAGTCATCAACACAACCTTCTACAGCTGTAATATCACTTGCCGAACCACCGAATGCAATCCAGTCAGCTGTTGACAACGGACGGTTCTGATTTACGAAACCGGGTTCATATGTATTCAAGCCCCAGTTGCCTGCACCAGCCTTTGAATCGTTACAGAGGCGTTCGAGTTCATCCCAGTAACCGGCTGTGCTACCAAGTGTACCTTCAGCTGTGCTCTTGAGGATAGTACACCATGCAGTGATGAGCTGCTGTTTACCGTTGATATAGAATTTCTGACGCATCTGACCCTGAGCATTGAATTCCCATACGAGAGCTACGTGAGTCCAAGCGTTAACATCGATTTTCGAGTCAGCATATTTGTAGTACAGACGCTGTCCTTCTGTGCCACTACCGGTACGGTGACCCCAAGCGGTGTCAATCTTACGCGGGCAGAAGCGACCATTTTCGTCTATACGTGACCAGAAGAAGCCCCAGTTATTGTAAGGCCAGCCACCGTTGATACGGTCTTCGATAGTGATGAAGTTTGAAAGACCTTGCGGGAGTGAGTTGTATTTAACCCAAGCGGCTACAGAGAATGACTGTGTACCACCGATACCAAGCTGACCTACCTGTACGCCGAACCATTTTTCATTGAGTTCGATACCGCGTGATGCAGAACCGTCAGCAGGACGTGCAGTGTAAGAGAATGTCTTGCCTTCATTAACATTGATTGTTACTTCATCTTCTGATTCAACCACGTCACCGTCTACTGACAAAGTGTAGATTTCAGGCAGTGCGCCTACGGCTTCGCTTGATATAGAGATATAACGGGGATATTCAGTTTCAACACCGTTGCAGGTAATCTTCAGTGTGTAAGCACCGATTTCAGCAAGACCGGGGCAAGTAACTTCCTTACCGCTGCCATTCCACTGTTCAACATCTGTCTGAGCATCGGTGATAACCCAAGTACCGCTTTCGTGTTTGGGGTCTTTGAACTTGATTGAGAATTCTTCGTTGGGTTTGATTATCTGTTTGCTGAGTTCTATATCGTTGTTAACCTCATATTCGCCCATTGACTGATAAGCGCCCCAAGATATTGCGCTTTCATTGCTCATATCAGAGCTAACCGCGCTTACACCGAAACGTATCTTCTGTGAGCCTTCGGGATTAACGGGGGCTGAAAATACGAATGACGCCCAAGAAGTAGTCATACCACTCATTACAGGTTCTTCACCTTCCTGCTGTGACCATACGCGATAGATAGCAGTGTTAACATCGCTGTTGTAAACAGGCGCACCTACAGGATTTGAATTATTCATTTTCCAGATAATCTTACCGTCTACACCGCTGAAATTGTTGGCGAGAATCTTAGTAAGAGTAACCACCGGAGCAGCGGGAGCTGCCATATCAGCAGCAGGAAGTATTTCAAGACCGCCCACAAGAAGTTTCATATTTTTGGCACCGGTGATACGGAGCGAAATCATATCGATATATGCATCGCCTGAAGCGATTTTGTTATAGCCGGCAGTATTAATTGTATTTTCATATACCTGCCATCCGTCATAGCTCTTGTCAATGATATCGTCCCATGTTTCGTTTTTACCGGGATTTACCGCTACAAGGTTCCAGCTATTTTTTTCAGATACATTCTCAGCTTTATTATTTTTAGTAGCGTCTGTAAACAGAAGTTCCACTTTACCTTCACCTTCAAGAAGCTTGTATATAAAGCGGATGCGCTGACCTTTAGCTGTTTTCAGGTGAGTCTTGAACAAGTGCAGATATTCTTTATCAGAAGTACCTGAAATCTGCATACAAGAACCGCCCATATAAGCATCATCCCATACGAAACCAGCTGAAAGATTAAATGATTCTTCAGTAAGGTTTCTGCCGAGGAATTCGGGAGCGAACCACCAGCGCCATGTAGGCATATAATCCTGAACACCGATGTTATGCCACTGTTTTTCATTCTCACGAACGCCTTTCCAATTCATAAACAGACCGTTACCGAGATTGAAATAGCTGTAGAAAGGCTCGTCGGCAATGTTGCCTGATATTGCACTGCGGGCACTCATCATGCTTGAAATACCTGCCCAATCAGGTTTGGGAGCGTGGTTGCGGTTTGTTTTGATAGTCAAAGGCACAGCCGGATTGTGTACGGCATTAGTGAACCATGCTTCAGACTGTTCAAGATAAGTACGCTGCATAGCCTTGGCTGATGAACCATTGGAGTTACGATTCAGCCACAACATATTGTTGGAATGAGCACCCCAAAGACCTATAGAGTATTGGTAATCCTTAAGGATAGGATAGTTGTCGCCACCCTTAGGCTCACCACCCTGCATGTTCATACCTGCGTAGATATGGAAAGGATTAAGATTGCTATCCTTGGCATGCTGTATTGAGGTAGCCATTTTGGAAGTGTTGTTCCAGTTATAGTTAAGGAACATTGACGCACCTTTGAAAAGCTGTGTGTTGCCACCGCCTGAGCCTACACCGGCATCGAATGCACGACCTCCATTATCAGTAGTGCCGGCATACCAGATTACCTCCCACAGCGGATCCTTGTCAGCCATATATGACTTTAAGCCATTGTGCAGAGTAGTCAGACCAGAGTGAGGAGCATAACCTGTCCATTCAGAGTTATAACCCAGACCGTCCTGACCGAAATAATACAAGAATTTACCTACAGTGTTAGCATCAAGAGCTGACATAGCGTTAAACTGATTGCTCCATTCTGCAGAAATAGAACCGAAAGCTACGGAAGCCACACCAGATACGGCAACACCGTTTTTGTGTGCTACGTCGGCGAAGTTACCGGGAGTCCAGCCATAAGGAGCATTCCAGTTGCCATAATGGTCAACATACGACCATGACGAGAACATTTCACCGTCGAAGATACCGTTGGGAAGAGCGTTGGTCTGAACACCGTTACGCTTTTCATCACCTACAGGCACCCAGAAGATAAGACGTTTGTCAGTACCTGTCTTATCAGTATAATTATACTGTGTAAGACTTGGATTAACCTGAGTAAGGGTGTTGTACACACGAGCTTTGGGTTTTACACGTGAAGTGAAGAACTCCTGATCTTCCCAAGCCTTGCCATCGATCTGGATTGTACCGTTACCGCCGTTCCACTGCTGGATATAGGAAGCGAGGCTGCTTGAGCTGGGCCAAGTGATGTAACCCTCTTTCAGCTCCTGCGCGCTCATACTGCCCGCAACGGCTAAAACCGATGTGAAAAGTAAAAATTTTTTCATGTTGGATAAATTAGATTGATATTTAGATTGTATTGTTAACTATAGTACCGATATTAGATTTAGGTTAAGTCAATGTGGCATCAGATTTGACTTCTAATGTTTTTCTTTGTTTTTTTAATTTAGATTTTCTTTCTTCCTCTTTTAGTTAATATGTCTAAAGATA
>CAMWPX010000101.1 GCA_947176205.1 uncultured Porphyromonadaceae bacterium | reverse complement strand
CGGATATTATCCGGTCGGCTCTCAGGTAGCTGCCACCGCACCAATGATTCGGCTCGGTATCAATACAGCAGTATTATCCGAACCGGCTCTAAAGCAGCAAAGAGCACAATGATATGATTATTTAAGCGAGAATCTCCGCCAATATATCTTCGGGCGGTAAAAATCTGACATCTGGGTCACGTTTCAGCCATGTCAACTGCTTTTTGGCATACACCCGGGTATTTTTCTTTATTCGTTCTATAGCGGTATTACGGTCCATCGTACCGTCAAAGTAAGCAAATAATTCCTTATAGCCCACCGTATTGAGTGAATTGAGGTGTTTAAGGTGATACACTCTTTGGGCTTCATCTTCAAGTCCGGCTTCTATCATAGCGTCGACCCGGGCGTTGATGCGGTCGAAAAGAACATCACGAGGCAAATCTATGGCATATTGTCGTATGGTGAAGTCACGTCTGCGAGTCGTGCCGGTACGTAACTCACTGTAAGTACCGCCTGATTCAAAGCAAATCTCGAGAGCGTGCATCACACGTTTTGTATTGTGAGGGTCAACCTTGTCAGCGTATTCCGAGTCTAATATTCTTAGCTGCGCCATCAACCCGTCCAAGCCTATTTGGTCGTACAGGTCGATTACCTTTTTTCTTACCGATTCGGATATTGTAGGAAGTTGGTCAAGACCTTTGGTCACGGCTTGTACATACATCATGGAACCTCCGCACATTACCTCACGTTCGTTGGTATGCCATAAGTTAGGCAGCAGTTTCATGACCTCGTCTTCAAAACGGGCAGCGCTGTAATACTCTTCAAGGTTAAGGCATGATACAAAATGATGCCTTACTTTGGCGAGTTGTTCAGGTGAAGGAGCGGCGGTTCCGATAGGGAGTCCGCGATATATCTGTCGTGAATCGGCCGATATGATGTCACAGCCTATGCGGGATGCTATATCTACGGCAAGTTGTGACTTGCCTGATGCCGTAGGTCCGGTTATGACAATAAGTTCAGGCATCAGCCTTTAGCCACAAGCTTGACTATCTCCACGATTACGTCAGTAGCCTTTTCCATCGAAGGGATGGGTACGAACTCATAGCGTCCGTGGAAATTCAGACCACCCGCAAATATATTGGGGCAGGGCAGACCTTTGAATGATAATTGAGCTCCGTCTGTACCGCCGCGTATAGGCACTACTTTGGGCGTGACACCGGCATTCTCCATAGCTTTGATAGCAATATCGATGATATGTTTTACCGGCTCTATTTTCTCGCGCATGTTGTAATATTGGTCAGCGATTTCAAGCGACGCTACGCCCGGAAATTCATGATTTATTTTGCGGGTGAGGTGTTCGAATTCTTTTTTACGGCGTTCGAAACGGTCACGGTCGTGGTCACGGATAATATAAGTGAGTGTGGTTTGCTCAACTGTACCCTCTATTGATACCAGATGATAAAATCCTTCATATCCTTCTGTGTGTTCGGGTGTTTCCCATCGCGGAAGCATAATGGCAAACTGGTTGGCTATACGTAGGGAGTTTATCATTTTATGTTTAGCATAACCGGGGTGTACATTACGTCCTGTAAATGTTACCTTGGCTACAGCCGCGTTGAAATTTTCATATTCGAGTTCGCCTATTTCACCGCCGTCCATGGTGTATGCCCAGTCAGCATGAAATTGTGCTACATCGAATTTATGCGCGCCTTTGCCTATCTCTTCGTCGGGATTGAATGCAACTCTTACTTCACCATGCTCTATTTCAGGATGTTTCAGCAGATAATCCATGGCGGTGATTATTTCGGCTACACCAGCCTTATCATCGGCACCCAGAAGAGTATTGCCGTCAGTCACTATCAAATCCTGCCCGGTGTAATGAAGCAACTCGGGAAATTCAGAAGGTGACAGCACGATATTCTTTTCAGCATTGAGTATTATATCATTGCCGTCATAGTTTTCCACTATACGCGGTGTCACATGTCTGCCGCTCATGTCAGGCGACGTATCGAGATGCGCTATAAATCCCACGGTGGGCAAGTCGGTGCGCTTGCTGTTGGCGGGCAGTGTCGCCATCAGATAACCGTTGTCATCGAGCGTTATATCTTTAAGCCCTAAAGCGCGGAGTTCGTTTTCAAGATGCTGGGCAAAAATCATTTGACCCGGAGTAGAGGGGGTAAGATTGGTCAACTCGTCACTTTGGGTATCAAACTTGACATACTGTAAAAAGCGGTCAACTACATTCATTTTTTTTCAGGTATTTTGGATTTGAATGCAAATTTACACATTTGTGTCGGATTTTCAGCGTTTTCTGTGTATTTTTAGTAATTTTGAAGCCAATGATTATCGCAGCATTTTTTTCATCGGTTGAATTTTATGTTATTGCGGCTATATTCGCTGCAGCAGTTATAGCTTATGCTTCGCGTCCGGCAACACTGGGCGCCGTAAAGCATTTTTTGATTGGTGGAAACTTATGTAAGTTGACCGATAACGTTGATGACAAGCCGCGGGTGGCTGTGCGCTGTACTGATACTGGCGATGTCCTGCTTACGCGACTGGGTATAGCTGACCTGACTACAGATGGAGCAGTGAGTTTAGTTATTGATGTAAAAGGATTTGAAGTCGTGGTAGAGGAGCGGATAGCATATTCTCCCGGAGGTGAAAGTGTGGATACAGCTTTGTTTACGCTTGATTTTATGGGGCATGAGCGTTACTCCGTGCGGTACGAAAACAAGGATTTGGGACTTATGGCAGTGTTTACTCTCAATAACCGTCCGGGCATGGAATTTGTAGCTCCGTTACGACGTTAGAGTCTATTCGAGGGGGAACATACGCAGCATCCATACAGACATGGTCACGTATATGAGCAGACCCACCACATCGTTCATAATTTGGATGAATGGTCCGGTGGCAAGCGCGGGATTGATGTGTAGCTTTTCAAGCGTGAGCGGTACGAATGTACCGAACAAGGTTGCGAAAATTACCACGCAGAAGAGCGATGCCGCTACAGCAAACGATACGGCATACATGTGTGGCTGCGTGAAGAGTACGTAGACCAGTACCACTCCGCTGATAATTACCGCGTTAAATAACGCCACCAGAACTTCTCTGCCAATTTGGGTCCACGCGTCCTTGACTTCCAGCTGACCGTTTGCAAGACCTTGTACCACAATGGCTGATGCTTGTACTCCGACGTTACCGCCCGTGCCGCCGATTAATGGAATAAAGATAGCAAGAGCTGTGACGGCAGCTATCTGAGCTTCAAATCCCGTGAGGATAACCGAATTGACTATACCGCCAATGATTCCGATGAGGAGCCATGGTATACGTGCTTTTGTCTGAGCAAATACGGAATCGTCGACATCGACATCGCTTGATATACCGGACGCTAACTGATAATCGCGTTCCGATGATTCACGTACCTGATCCATAACGTCATCGACGGTGATGCGTCCGAGCAATCGGCCGATGGAGTCGACTACGGGCATAGCCACAAGGTTGTACTTTTCAAAGTCGAGCGCAACATCATTGATGGGAGTATCTACCTTCACCGATACGGGGTCGACATCCATCACTTGCTTGATGCGTGACACGGAGGGGTCTGTGATGAGTCTTTTGAGCGGGAGGATGCCACGGAGTTTGCTATCGTTGTCCACCACGTACACGTAATATATTTCATCAAGTTCTTCAGCTTGCATACGCATCTGCTTGATGCATTCGGGCATACTCCAGTTTTCGTTGACCACAATCATTTCGGTACCCATCAGACCACCGGCAGAATCTTCATCGTATTTCAGAAGGTCGATGATATCTCCTGCCTGTTCTACGTCATCGATGTGGGATAGGATTTCGTCGCGATCCTCCTCATCAAGTTCCTGGATTATATCTACGGCATCGTCAGTGTCAAGGTGGTCAATGAACTGTTTGGCAATCTCCTCTGCCGGCATGTCGGCAAGCAGTTTGCGCCGGTCATCTTCGTCCAGCTCCATGAGTACCTCGGCTGCCACATCATCATCGAGAAGATGATAAAGATATTCGGCTTCCTCAAGGTCAAGTTCTTTATACAGTTCAGCTATGTCCGCCGGGTGCAGGTCGGCCAGTTCGCGGCGGGCTTCATCATCCTGTCTGCCGGAGATGATAGCCCGGATATTGTCAAGATATTCGTCGGAAAACTCTTTCATTTTGCAGCTTTACGGTGAGTGTCACACAAATTTGTAAGTTCAATAAACTGTTCCACCGATAGTTGTTCGGGGCGCATTGACATTAGCTCGCTCTCTGGCAAAGGAACTCCGCCGGGAAACAGCCCGCGAATAGAATTTCGCAAAGTCTTTCTCCGCTGCCCGAACGATGTCTTGACTACCGTCTTGAAAAGCTTCTCGTCACATCCAAGTGTCGTGACATTGTTACGCACCAGTCTTATTACTCCACTTTTTACTTTGGGCGGAGGATTGAATACGTTTTCGTTAACTGTAAAAAGGTATTCCACATCATACCATGCCTGAAGAAGCACGCTTAGAATGCCGCGTGTCTTGGTGCCGGGGGTGGCAGCTATGCGTTCGGCCACTTCTCGCTGAAGCATACCCGAACAGCATATTACATTGTCCTTATAATCAAGTATGTGGAAAAAGATTTGTGAAGATATATTGTATGGATAATTTCCTATTACACAGAATTTCTGATTATCAGGATATATCTCGCTTAAATTCATGGTAAGGAAATCACCGTAAAGAATCCTGTCTGATGCAGCAAGTTCGGGATATTCGTTACGCAGGTATTCCACGCTTTCGCTGTCAATTTCAGCTACCGTGACATCGTGTCCATTATCAAGAAGGTATCTGGTCAGTACCCCCATGCCGGGACCGACTTCCATCACAGGCGTACCGCGATAGTCATCCAGTGTGTCCGCTATGCGGCGGGCTATCGACAGGTCGGTAAGGAAATGCTGTCCGAGTGCTTTTTTGGGTTTGACTTTCTGCATAGCCTGTGTGGAATCAGTGGATTTTTTGCTGATAATGATTGATGCGTGTAAATTCCAACTACAAAAATAGTCTTTTATATCCATTTTCCGTAAGCGTGGGTATGTTTTTCATCATTTTTCCTTAATTTTGTTCCAATCACAAATTTTATCACATGTTACGACGATTATTTATTACTGCTATTGTATTGCCTTCGGCATTACTCGCCATGGCGTGGGGACAAAAAGGTCATGATGTGACTGCAGCCATAGCCGAACGTCATCTTACACCTGCGGCTAAAGCTGCCGTCGATTCTATTTTTGACGGCTATAGTCTTGTCTATTGGGCTAACTGGCTTGATAATGCCAGCCATAATCAGCCTTATGCCTATACCAAGACATGGCATTATAAAAATGTAGATGAAGGGGTGCGTTACGAGGAAGCTCCGGCAAATCCTGCCGGTGACGCTGTTACAGCTCTTAAGGGGCAGATGGAAGTGTTGTTGCTCCCGCAGTCTACACCTGACGAACGTGCTTTTGCGTTAAAGATTCTGACTCATGTCACAGGCGACATCCACCAGCCAATGCACATGGGACATGCTACTGATTTAGGTGGCAACCGAATAAAAATAAAATATTTTAACCGCGATAATAATCTGCATTCCATCTGGGATAATGCACTTGTGGAAAGTGCCCATAAATGGAGTTATACCGAATGGGTCAATCAGATTGACCGTGTTTCTCCGGAAGAAGCTGATGCCATAGTGTCAAGTAATTTTGATGATTGGGCTAAGGAATCGGTGGGTATTGCGGCTGATGTTTATCGCAGAATGCCCTCAGGTGCTAATATTTCATACAATGAAGTGGCTGAATGGACTCCCGTTATCGAAAACAGATTGCTTTACGGAGGTTTGCGGCTTGCTCATCTGCTCAACTTCATATTTGACAAGGAGTATGCCGCCAGTCATGCGGCTCCATATACTCCCGCTCTCTGATATCATCTATATATAAAATAAGGAACCCGCAGCTTGTCATATGGACATGTCTGCGGGTTCCTCCCTTTCTAACTAACTATTTTTATCTAAAACTATGATTATGCACACGGTACAGAAGCGTCAATTACTCTTTTCGCACCTATGTATCTTTTGCTGAAGTATCCTCCATCGGGGAAAGTCTGGTAACTTATGCCTTTGGTTTGCGATGCATGGATGAATGTAACGCTATTAGAGTCTTCGTCAACCGATACCACCATGCCTACATGACCTACACGACCGCTGCCGCTGCGTGGCGAACTGAAAAATATCAGGTCACCGACCTGAAGGTCACCGCTCTCTATCGATTCTCCTTCAAGATACTGCATGCGTGATGTCCTTGGCAGTTTTATTCCCTCGCTACCGAAAATATAGCTTGTGAAGCCTGAGCAATCGAAGCTTTTCGGACCTGTTGCTCCGAATACATATTTGCGACCAAGAAACTGCGATGCGAAGTCGGATAGACGTTTGGCTAATGACGGTTGTGGTTCGGCTATGGAGTCTGCTAATGTAGATGTGTCGGTTAGATTCGCGTAAGAATCGTTACGTTCGATTGCGGCATCGACTCCGGAGGGCATCATACATAGGCAGATTGTTAATATGGTAATCAGTGATAATATTTTCTTCATCGGTAATCAATCAAATTATTAATCACCTGCTGACTCTCCCTTTGTCTGGTGAGGATAGGTGGAGAGTCTACGGTGAATAACTTGTGTTTTTCATGATTTCGACTGCAAAGTTACTACATTTCTAATCCGTTGTCAACCCCTCATAATGCCATGAATCAACGTGTTAACTTAATTATAATAAATAAAATGGAAAATTAAGCAGATAAAAGCCGGGTCTATGCGGAAAACAGTTGTAATCACTTACATAAATTAACCATTTCATTGACTATTATTAACTTGTTATATACTCAGAATCGATTTGACGGATAGCCGTCAAATCGATTCTGAGTGGTTTTCGTATTAGATAAGGGTTAATGGGAAAGGATTGATGTTTTAGTTTTTCAGATTAGATTAAGGTGTATATTGTATATCAGTTGATGAATTTCTTGGTTATCGATGAGCCGTCAGCCATAGTCAC
>CAMWPX010000100.1 GCA_947176205.1 uncultured Porphyromonadaceae bacterium | reverse complement strand
TCACGTTTGTAGCGGTGAACACCGATGAGCCGGCTCTTAATAAGTTGCCTCAACTTAACGCCAAAGTGATAATAGGTGACGGTCACGGAGCGGGTAATGACCCGGAAGTGGCACGTCAGGCTGCGGAGGACGATGCGGAGAAAATCACGGCTGTGTTCGGACCCCGTACCCGCATGGTGTTTGTGGCAGCCGGACTCGGAGGCGGCACCGGTACGGGGGCGGCACCTGTCGTGGCTCGTCTTGCCAGGGAACGCGGCTATCTGACCATAGGTATCGTTACCATACCGTTTGCTTTCGAGGGTAAACGAAAAATTGTAAAGGCCCTTGAATGGGCTGATACTTTGGCTCAGCATGTGGATGCTCTGCTGATGATTAACAATGAGCGACTTGTAGAGATATATCCCGACCTTGATTTCTTCAATGCTTTCGGTAAGGCAGATGATATCCTTACTATGGCGGCGCGTTCGATATCGGAAATCATCACTATCGACGGTTTTATGAATCTTGACTTCAATGACGTAGACAAGACTTTGCGTGACGGACGTACGGCTATAATATCTACAGGTTATGGCGAAGGCGAAGGTCGTGTGACCAAGGCTATAGAAGATGCCTTGAATTCTCCGCTGTTGCGTAATAAAAATATTCTCGGCTCCAAGAAATTGCTTATTAATCTATATATGTCGCGTCCTGAAACTCCGGCTAAGAGCGAAGGCAACAGCGGTGCCATGTCGATGTCAGAAATTAACGAATTGCGTAATTTTACTTCTACCATTGATTCCGATGTCGATGTGATAACCGGTGTGACTGTTGATAATTCACTTGGAGATAAGGTTAAAATAACGATACTTGCAGCAGGATTCGAGATGTCGGTTTCAGGCGAAGATGAGCCGGAACCCGAGGTTGTTCCCGAGCCTACGGTAATCGAACCGCAGAAAAACAAATCGGAGGAGAAACCCAAAGAGAAAAATCGCGAGAAAGAGATAGAACGAAAACTTATAGAACAGTATGGTCCTGACATGCATCAGTTTGGCACCGATTATATAATTCTTAATCCGGACCAGCTTGATGATGAGGCGGTGATTGATGCCATGGAACGATATCCGACTTTTAACCGCGATAAAAACATAGCTAAAAATATCAAACAGGGTATTACCCAGACTCCAAAGGAGCAGGACGACATACGTCCCGGAACAGAATTGCGTTTTACCTGATAATCAAGCACCCTGACCCGATATGAGAGAAATTCTGCAGAATGCCGCGCAGGATGCATTGCTGCGTAATGTGGCTATGCTTTCCATGCCGTTGCCTCAGGAACGAGAACTGACGCGAGACATTCAGGGTCGTATGCCCTCGGTGGATGAATTGCGCCGTGTGGTGGAGTTGGTCAAGGCGATTTTGTTTCCTGACTTTTTCGACCCGCGTCAGGCTGATGAGTCACTGCGTCAATATTTCGTAGGCGTCAACATGGAAATGCTTTATTCGATACTGAAAGTACAGATAAGGCGTGGCCTGATGTTTTGTCATGACGCACGATCCATTGATAATCTTACCGCTGTGGCTGATGATTTGGCTATTAAGTTCATTGATTCGCTCCATGAGATAAAGCGGGTGCTGTACACAGATGTCGATGCTGTATTTGACAGTGACCCGGCTGTAAGTAATCGCGGCGAGGTGATATTCTGCTATCCGGTGATTCAGGCGATGATACATTATCGTATGGCTCACTGTCTGCTTCGGTTGGGTGTACCGGTGATACCGCGTATTATTACCGAGCTCGCGCATTCGGCTACTGGAATAGATATTCATCCGGGTGCCACTATAGGTGAATATTTCAGTATAGACCACGGTACTGGGGTAGTAATAGGTGAAACGTGTGAGATTGGTCAGCATGTTACGCTTTATCAGGGTGTTACATTGGGAGCTAAAAGCTTTACGCTTGATGAGGCAGGGCATCCTATGAATCTGCCGAGGCATCCTATAATTGAAGATTACGTTACTATTTATTCAAATGCGAGTGTGCTCGGTCGTATAACCGTGGGACATCATGCCGTTATAGGCGGCAACGTATGGGTGACGGAGGATGTGCCGCCTTACGGTCGTGTGGTGCAGCGTAAGGCTGAAGGCTGACAGATATTTATCCGACATTGATAATTAATATTATAATATGGCAGGAATTAAACGAAGTGTTATTGACCTTATCGGCAGTACTCCTCTGATAGAAGTGTGTGCTATAGAGCGTGCAGAGAATCTTAAAGCTCGCTTACTTGTCAAAGCCGAGTCTTTTAATCCCGGTGGAAGTGCCAAAGACCGTGCGGCTCTCGCTATGATAGAAGCCGCCGAAGCTGACGGGCGACTTGCTTCCGGAGCAACAATTATAGAGCCTACGAGCGGCAATACCGGTATAGGACTGGCTTGGATTGGTGCTGTCAAAGGTTATAGGGTAATACTGACTATGCCCGAGACAATGAGTGTGGAGCGTAGAAATCTGCTTAAAGCGTACGGAGCTGAAATAGTGCTTACACCGGGAGCCGAAGGCATGAAAGGCGCTATAGCCAAGGCTCGAGAACTACATGAATCGATAGCCGGCAGTTTTATTCCGGGTCAGTTTGAAAATCCTGCCAACCCGTTGGCGCATTCACGTACTACTGCGGTGGAGATACTTGCTGATACTGACGGCAATGTGGATTGTTTTGTGGCCGGTGTTGGCACAGGCGGTACCGTCAGCGGTGTAGGTGAGGTGCTTAAAGCTCACAATCCGGCTGTAAAAATAGTAGCGGTAGAGCCTGAGACATCTGCAGTGTTGAGTGGAAAGCCTGCGGGGGCACATCGTATTCAGGGTATCGGAGCCGGATTTGTGCCGGATAATTACCATGCCTCGGTGGTTGATGAGGTGGTTACCGTGAGTGATGATGACGCTATACGCGGTGCACGTATGCTCGCGCGGTATGAAGGATTGTTGTGCGGGATATCTTCTGGAGCAGCATTCATCACGGCTCTCCGATTTGCTAAGACCGCAGAGTATGAAGGTAAAACCATTGTGGCGTTGCTGCCTGATTCAGGCGAGCGTTATCTCTCCACTCCGCTTTTCGCTTACGAGGATTATCCTCTGTAAATACAATCAGTATTATACGTCTTTGCGGTAGGCACGACGGCGACGATGCTGGCGGTGTCCGAAGTATTGCCACTGGAGTCTGACGCTGTCGTTGCCTTCGAGTTCAATGTTGCTTTCAGCCTCTTTGAAGCCTTCGCGTTTGAATATCGGAATCAAATCCTCGAAAATAAGAGCATTGACACCACGGCTCATATATTCTTTCTTTACGGCTATAAGCAGCAGGTCTACCACATCGTTACGTCCGTATATGCCGCGCAGCAGATGATACCAGCCAAACGGCAGCATCTTGCCTTTGGCTTTGCGTAGAGCTTTTGACATTGAAGGCATAGACAGTCCGAGAGCTACAAGTTTATCGTTTTTGTCAACGATTACCGACAGACAGTCAAGTCGAACTATACCTATATATTTATCTACATAATAGTCAATCTGGCGGTCAGTGAGCGGCGAATATCCGTAGAGTGAATCATACGCTTCATTGATGAGGTCAAAAAGTGCGTGCCCGTAAAGAGCCTTGATTTTTTTGCGTGAGGTGAATTTTATGGAGCGCAGTTCATATTTCTGTCGCACGATAGCGGCTATGCGTTTGAACTTTTCGGGAACTCCGTCATCGTCGCCCTGCGGTACGGTGAGTCGGTATTCCACCCAGTCGGCATCCTTGGTGAATCCCAATCGTTCGAGCTGTTTGGGATAATAAGGATAATTATAGATAGTAGCCATAGTACCCATCTGGTCAAATCCTTCTATAAGCATGCCCTCATGGTCCATATCGGTGAAGCCCATAGGACCTACAAGTGAAGTGAGTCCTTTATCGTGAGCCCACTTTTCAGCTGTGGCGAAAAGGGCGTCCACCACTTCGTTATCGTCAATGAAGTCCACGAAACTGAATCGGGCTTCCTTTTTACCGGTACGCTCGTTGACCACGTTGTTGACCAGCATAGTGATGCGTCCCACAGGCTTATTGTCGCGGTAAGCCATATAGCTGTCGGCTTCGCAATAATCAAATGCAGGATTTTTATCAGGCATCAGGGTCTCGATGTCTTCTGAAATCAATGGCGGTACGAAATAGGGAGAGTCCTTATAAAGGTCTATACCGAATTGTACAAATTTTTTAAGTTCCTTGCGATTGGGCGTTATGTGGCGTATTTCTATTGGCATGTCGGTTATGAGGATTGTTATTAACGTTATATTTTTTCCGGAGCGAATGACGAGCTTACCCAGAAGAGCAATGCCATCATTACGAGCAAGAATATGAGGATGTAGATATAAAATTTATTGTTGGAACGGCGTGCAAGTGCCATTCGGAGCTGATGCACTGATTTATAGCGCATCCTGGGGTCGGGATTACAGCATTTTTCAGCCACTTTCTTAAGATATGTCGGTGCCGGGTGCACGGCTTTGAGTACTTCGGTGAGTACAAGACCGAAATTATAGATATCTTCTGTAGCTTCTGCCGGGGTAAGATTCTGGCGTTGGTCAAAACCTACGTCTATCAATTTTAGATTCTCGATGTTTTCAGTGAAAATTATAGTCTCCGGACGAATAGGGAAATGCACCAGATGGTTGAGCTGGATGTACTCTATGGCGTCGACAAGCTGGTGGCACACTTTGTCAAGATGCTGTTCGGTCACTTCGCCGGCATCAAGAAGTTTTTTTAGCGATTTGCCATAGACATCATCGGTGATTATACACATACCGAGTCCCGGCACTTCCTCAAAGTCATTTATCATGACTATGTGAGGGTGAGCCAGATTATAGCGCACGTCAAATTCCTTTTCTATTATCGACCTGAATCTGGGGTCTTCTTTATACTGCGGCTTGAGGGTTTTGAGCATCACCCATTTGCCATGCTTCTTTGCCGTGTATATGTCATAGAACTCCTCATCCCATTCGGGAAGGAGTTCTATTTCGGTCCATTTGTTTTCTGATTTTTCAGCCATGATATCAATAAGCCTGAAGTACGAGTACGTTGGTGGTGGTCATGTCAGTAAGCTGCAGAAACCAATTGGCACCGTCGAAATACAGACGTGCGAGATAATATTCCGATGAGCCGTCGGTAAAGTTAAGATACAGGAATCGTGCTGCTTCGGTGCGACCGCTTTCGGTGTACCACTGGAATACGGCTGCAGGTCCTGACATTTCCTGCCACACGCCTGAAATCAGGTCAGAGTTGAATCGCAGGTCAAAAGAGTCATATTCAGGCACAGGTTTGTCATTGAATGTAATAAGAGCCCATCTGCCTACTAAATCCTGATCGGTGAAACGTACGTATCCGTTGTTATACATCGGGTCACCTGTACCGTACACATAGTCCTCGGCACACGAACTTACAGTAATAGCGCTGATTATAGCAGCTATGGAAATAAGAGTTATGTGGAGTATTTTTTTCATGACATTCAAATTCCATCTGAGCAGACATTGTCCGCCTATCATTGTGCAAATTTAGTTATTTATTCTAATATATTGACAATCTTTTGCTTGTTTGGTTTAATTTCGCCACATCACAATAGTGGTTATACGACCGGCATATACATTTTATAATGTTATTGGGTGGGGTTGGAGGAAATTTTGTATTTTTGTTGTCATTAGATATCGGTGTGATGATTAATTTTACTCCTGTAGTACGACCATATTTTTTACGTAGGGCAGATGCTCTCCGTCGTTATGCCGGGCATACTGAAGTCTTGCAGCGTGCCGAACTCGAACGTATGCTTCGCATGGCTGAGCATACACTGTGGGGTGAGCGTTACGGTTTCGCCCGGATAAACAGCTATGAGGAGTTTGCAGCCCGCGTTCCCGTTACGGATTATACAGAATTACGTCCTTACGTCATGCGTATGATAGCCGGCGAGCGTGATATACTGTGGCGAGGTGTCACCCGCTGTTTCGCCCAGTCATCAGGTACGTCCGATGGCAAAAGCAAGTATATACCCATTACCCGCGAATCGTTTAAGCGTAGTCATTATCGTGGCGGAAGTGATGTTATTTCGCTTTATCTGAGTCTGTATCCCGATTCGCGGCTTTTCGCCGGCAAAAGTTTCATACTTGGCGGTAGTTTCGCTAATGAGTTGCCTGACGTGGTACCTTCGGGAGTGACGGTAGGCGATTTGTCAGCCAATCTGATAGCCAATATAAATCCTGTAGCCAATATGGTGCGTATACCGGATAAACACACAGCGCTGATGGAGCATTGGGAGGAGAAACTGCCGGCACTGGTAAAAGCAGCCGCTAATGCTGATGTCACCAATATATCCGGCGTGCCGTCATGGTTTCTGACGGTATTGCGGCGTTTGCTCGAGTACACAGGAGCCGAACATATTCATCAGGTGTGGCGAAATCTGGAAGTGTTTTTTCACGGGGGGATATCGTTTGCGCCTTATCGTGAGCCGTATGATGCCATAATCAATCCGGAGCGTATGCGTTATCTTGAGACGTATAATGCTTCGGAGGGATTCTTCGCCATACAGGATACCATAGAATCGAAGGCGATGTTGCTTCTGCTTGATGCGGGTACATTCTATGAGTTTGTCGATATCTCGAATCCGACTGCTGAACCGATACCTGCGTGGCGTGTGAAGCAGGGTGGAATATATGCTATGCTGATAACGTCATGTAACGGATTGTGGCGTTATCCTATAGGCGATACTGTCAAGATAGAATCAGTGGAGCCTTTGCGTATCACCATAGCCGGACGTACCAAGCATTTCATCAATGCTTTCGGTGAGGAGGTAATGGTGCATAATACAGATGCTGCTGTAGCCGAAGCATGCCGACAGACAGGTGCGCGAGTATTGAATTATACGGTCGCGCCGGTATTTACTGCTGCCCGTACCAAGGGCAGGCATCAGTGGCTGATAGAGTTTCATACTCTTCCCGCAGATATTGATGATTTTGCCAATCGGCTGGATGCGGCGTTGTGTAGCGTGAATTCGGATTATCAGGCGAAACGTTCCGGTTCTATTTTTCTTGACCGGCTCAGTATTACGGTGGCGCGCGAGGGGCTTTTTGACCGTTGGCTGGGTTCTACGGGAAAACTTGGCGGACAGCGTAAGGTGCCACGTCTGTCAAATGACCGTACTATAATGGAC
>CAMWPX010000099.1 GCA_947176205.1 uncultured Porphyromonadaceae bacterium | reverse complement strand
CTTACGGGGCCGCTTATAAGTGTTACTTCGGCTCCGGCATCGGCTGCCGCTTCTTCTAAGGCATAACCCATTTTCACTGAAGAAAAATTGACTATGAATCTTACAGGATCGATGCGCTCGTAGGTGGGTCCGGCTGTAATCATGATTTTCTTCCCGGCAAGCGGCTTTTTCTCGGAGAAAAAGGTTTCGAGAATCTCCACTATGCGTTCAGGTTCTTCCATACGTCCTTTGCCCACAAGGTGGCTTGCGAGAAAGCCTTCAGTTGGTTCGATAATGTGATTGCCGTATGAACGAAGCAGGCGAAGGTTTTCGGTGGTCGATGGATGTGCCATCATATCAAGGTCCATAGCCGGTGCTACAAAAACCGGTGCTTTGGCCGACAGATATGTGGTTACTAACATATTGTCGGCTATTCCGTGAGCCATTTTGCCGATAGAGCAGGCTGTAGCCGGAGCTATAACCATGGCGTCAGCCCACAACCCCAAGTCAACGTGTGAATGCCATTCACCTGTATTGGCTGTGAAAAAATCGCAGATAACAGGTTTTCCGCTCAGCGCCGAAAGAGTGACGGGAGTGATGAATTCTTTACCTGCAGGTGTAATGACCACCTGTACTTCAGCACCTTTTTTAACCAACAGTCTGAGCAGACTCACCGATTTATATGCTGCTATGCCACCGGTGATTCCCAATATGATATGTTTCCCTTGGAGCATATTTATAGTCTTTCGGATTAATGACGACGTTTATCCTGATCAATCCGCAGGCGTATGCGTGCGAATGCATCCTTTGTGTTCTGAGAAAAGTCACCTTGCTGTACCCAGTTGTAATAACCGGGGTCTTTACGAAGTACATCTTCGGCAGGCTGTCCTTTATATTTGCCGAAATTTATGATTTCCACTTTATTGTCATCATAAATCAGTCGTCCCATAATGTCAACATTGCGTGTATGTGATGAGTATTCCGATAAACCTTTGATATCAGCGGGCAAGTCATCATACATATCAAGCTGGGCTTTAAGAACTTCAAGCGTAGCTCTGGTGTCAGCTGAAGCCGAATGAGCGTCATTCAGGTTTTTACCGCAATAAAATTTATATGCAGCTGTAAGATTACGTGGTTCGCGTTTATGGAATATCGTCTGTACATCAACGAATTTGGCACTGCTGATGTCAAAAGGGACACCGGCGCGGTTAAATTCTTCGATAAGTAGCGGTATATCAAAACGGTTGGAATTGAATCCGGCTATATCCGAATTATCAAATAATTCAGCAACGCTGTGTGCAATCTGACGGAATGTCGGTTCGTTGGCCACATCGGCATCCGTTATATGGTGAACGGCAGTGGCTTCAGCCGGAATCGGCATTTCGGGATTGATACGCCGGGTGCGTTCGAATTCCGACCCATCAGGCATAACCTTGATGATGGATATTTCCACAACGCGGTCATGTGTAATATTGGTGCCGGTGGTTTCGAGGTCGAAAAATACTATCGGACGTGATAATTTCAGATTCATGACGGATTAGTTATCAATCGATGATATTCATTGGCATCAGAATCATAAGCAATTCGCAGTCAGGTTCGTTTTCTGCCGGGAGACAAAGCGCCGGACGACTGGGGTCAGCGAGTTTGATTACAATGTCGGTGGTGGAGAATGTGGAGAGTATCTCGATGAGATATTCGCTTCCGAAGCCTATGAGCAGGTCATTGCCGGAGTAATTACACGGTACCTGTTCCCATCCTGATGTACCGAAACTGTTGTCCGATGCACGCAGAGTTACTTCATCTGTAGAAAATTTGAATTTCACAAGTCCACCGCCTTCATCGCCAAATACAGCTACACGGCGTACGGCATTGAGGAATGTCGAGCGGTCAACGGTGAATATATAAGGATTTGTTACAGGAATTACACGGTTATAATCAGGGAAATTGCCTTTTATCAGTCGACAGTCAAATGTGAATGACTCGCTTTCAAACATCACTGAAGTGGTGCTTCTTACGGTTACTTTGATTTCATCATCGCGACCGAATACGTTTTTAAGCACCATGGCGCCTTTTACGGGAAGAATGAAAGAGCAGGTTACACCGGGTTTGGTAGTAGCATTGACATATTTTACAAGTTTACGTGTATCGGTAGCTACGAATATGAGTTCCTCCGGTTTCACATCCCACAGGATGCCCATCATCTGTGGACGGAGCTGGTCGTTACCCACCGCGAAGAGTGTGTTCTCAATACCTTTGAGCACCTGTTCGGTAGAGCAGGTGAATTCTATTTTTTCGGTGTCGGAATCAGGGTTTTGAGAGTCAGGATACTCCAGGCCGTTGATAGCCATGGTCTTATATCGACCTGTGCCGTAATCTATTTCTACTTCATAGTTGTCATCATTGATATTGAATGTGATACCTTGATCAGGCATTTCTTTGAGCAGTTCTACGAGTCGGCGGGCATCGAGACAGAAACGTCCGCTGCCTTCGGCTCCTGTTACCATCATGCGACCTTCAAGGAAGTTTTCCATATCGGCGGCTTTTACCGTGAGGCTGTCACCATCGAGAGTGAACAGGAAGTTTGACAGTATCTGCATCGTGTTCTTGGTGTTAATCACCTTGCTTACGGATGACACATAATTGTAGAGTGTCTTGCTCGAAATATTGAATTTCATGTGCTATGATAAGTTTTTAGAGATTAATCGGAATATATTTATTTGAATTGTTAATCAAAGTATGTATCGCCCATAACGGATTCCACTATTTCTTCTTTTTCATGAGCGAAAGGACTGTCGCATAAATCTATGTCAGAAGGGAACGTAAATCGTGTGGACTGAGAGTAGGGGAGCGATGGGTCATCATAGATTTTCTTCATATATTTACCATATATGGGTAATGCCATCGAGGCTCCTTGTCCATAACCCATGCCGTTGAAGTGTATATAGCGTTCTTCGCCACCTACCCATACTCCGGATACCAGTCGGGGGGTGAATCCCATAAACCAGCCATCGGCGTTGTAGTTGGTGGTTCCGGTTTTACCTCCCATTTCAGCCGTGAGGTTGAACGGTGCCCGGCGAAGTCGGTTACCGGTACCGCCATTTACCACGTTAAGCAGTATGGAAAGTATTTTATAGTAAGCTTTTTCACTGATAACTTCGGTCTGGCGCGAAGTGAAATCAGAAATTACATTTCCGTTAACATCAGTTATTGATGTGACAAACAGCGGGTCGACTTTCATTCCGCCATTGGCAAAGGCAGAGAATGCGCTTACCATTTCTTTTACCGATACATCACATGGACCGAGGCATAGCGACAGCACCGGGTCAAGTTTTGATGTGATACCGAAATTCTTCATAGTACGGACTACGGCGCCCGGTGAAACCTCATTGATAAGACGCGCCGATATCCAGTTGTTGGAGTTGGTAAGAGCCCAACGCAGGTCAACCATCTCGCCTACTCGGGAGCCTGCGTTACGCGGTGCCCATTCTTTACCATTGACATTAAAGACCGGCTGTGTATTTTCAAATTCATCGCACGGAGTGAAACCCTCTTCCATGGCGGTAGTGTACAGGAACGGTTTGGCTGTGGAGCCGATTTGACGACGGCCTGTCGATACCATATCGTATTGGAAAAAGTTGAAATCCGGACCTCCCACGTAAGCTTTTACATAACCGTTGACCGGATCCATAGACATAAAACCGGTACGTAAGAATTGCTTTGTGTAAAGCAGTGAGTCACGTGGAGTCATCAGCGTGTCCACCGGTCCGGAGTATGAAAAAACCTTCATGTCACGCGGAGTGTTGAAATCGGCGATAATTTCTTTATCGCTCATGCCGGATTTCTTAAGTGCACGCCAGCGTTCGGATTGTTTCATCGCATTGTCAATCAGATGCTTGACGGCTTCTTCTGACACTTCGCCGCGATTGGTGGAATATGGTGCGTATTTGGTTCCTTTTTTCTCTTTGTTGAATGCAGGCTGCAGATATCCGCCCAAGTGTTCGGCTACTGCTTCTTCGGCATATTGCTGCATCTTTGAGTCGATGGTTGTGTGGATTTTTAATCCGTCGTTGTATATGTCGTATTTCGAACCATCGGGTTTGGGATTCTTTTCAATCCAGCCATATAGGGGATTCTGCTCCCAGGCAATGGAGTCTGTGACATAATTTGACTGGTCCCATGAAGGATAATCGGAACGTTCTGGTTTTTTGGCGCGAAGCATCCGGCGAAGTTCTTCACGGAAATATGGTGCGATGCCCTCTTTGTGGTCTATACGATGAAAATCAAGCACCAAGGGCAGATTTTTAAGCGAGTCACATTCTTCGCGAGTGAGCATGTCGGCTTTATACATCTGTTCCAACACTACATTGCGTCGGTCACGCGTACGTTCGGGCTTACGCACAGGATTGTAAATCGAAGGATTTTTTACCATGCCTACAAGCATGGCGGCTTCTTCTATGTTAAGATCCTCGGCTTTTTTGTTGAAATATACCTGGGCAGCCGATTTGATACCTACGGCATTGTAAAGGAAATCAAATTGATTCAGGTACATTTTGATTATCTCGTCCTTAGTGTAATAGCGTTCGAGCTTGGCAGCTATCATCCATTCGATGGGTTTCTGCAGTATTCGGTCGAAGATGCCATCCGATTCCGGTGAGTAAAGTTGTTTTGCAAGCTGTTGGGTTATTGTCGAGCCACCTCCGGCATTACGGTTTTGCATGAGGATGGTTTTGATGCCGACACGCAGTATGGCTCGTAGGTCAATTCCTGAATGCTCGTTAAATCGTGCGTCTTCAGTGGCAATGAGTGCATCAATCATGTGCTGGGAAATTTCATCGTAATCGGCATAAACGCGGTTGCCGGTGTTACGGAAATAGCGTCCCATCTCTTTGCCATCAGCAGAATAAATTACAGTGGCAAATTTGTCAGTGGGGTTCTTGAGTTCTTCTACAGGCGGCATGTAGCCTATTACCCCATTAAGTATCAGGATAAGGAAAAGGAAGAACAGGAGAACCAGTCCCCCGAATACGTACCAAAGGATACGTATGATTTTATTCTGACGGATGGTTGTATCGTTGTTAGTAGTCGTATTATCTTGCATTTTATCTTTATGATGTGAAAGTTCAGGGCTGTTGTGAGCTGATGATTCACAATACCACAAAGATAATGAATTATTGTGGGAAATTAAGCGTTAGTGCAGGTTAAGTTGGCAACTTTTACGCCTTATTAATGAATTTTGATGGGATTGTCAAGATTTACGCATGGCTACGAGGGAGCGTACGCGGTCATTGAAACTCTTGTCGGAGCGCATTTGAGCTATGTCAATATGCATACGGTAACGCCAATAGTGATGCGGATTTGCCGGATTGTTTATCTGCTCTTCTTCCGGATTGGGATTCTTCAGATTGTCACTTATAGCCAGCCAGTCCTGCAGGGGGATGATGGCAAGCATGGATGGTGAGCGCATTATGTCAGCTAAAATGGTGTAGCATATATCGGCATCCGCATCATGTGGCGCTTCTCCACTTCGATGTAGTATTTCGTTATAGTATCGGGTGGTGAGCTGAGGTGATTGGCGCCACCATAATCTTAATGGCGCCATATCGTGGGTAGATGTGGTGCTGACACTTAGCCGTGGATAATCAGCCGGATTATCAAAAGTTTTTCCATACTGTTTAGGCATGCGCTGTACTTCAAGTGAAAGTAACCTCAGGTCGTTCATTACTCCGGGGACACAATCAGGAATCATGCCGAGGTCTTCGGCGCATGCAAGCATTGATGTGGCATCAATCAGTGGCGGAAGTTTGCTCATGGCTGATTCGCGCCAGAAGTCGTTATGTCTGTGGTAGAAAAAGTCATCATGAATACGGTCGAATGCTTGACGCTGCGATGGCGGCAGTGCAGCGTAGGCTGATGTGCCGCGGGCTGCTATTCTGGGATGATACAGCGTAGTGTGATTGGGGTCGGGAATAAAAAGCAGATTTTCGCTTAGCGCAAACAGTATGTCGCGAAGTGTAGGTTCGCTATTTTGTAGGTGGTTGTCAATTAGTTTTTGAGAAGAATATTCAGGCTTAAATTGCCAGAAGTCATTTTCATCATCTTTCTTCTCGAAATATTGACTGATAGCTTCAGGGTAATCTTTAAGCGCCGAGTGTAGTATATCGGAGGTCAGATATGGAACCGTATGAATTTCCGCGTTGAAGTCAAATCCATATTTGTTTGATATCTCGTCATAACTCAGTGGTAAGGCGGGATAGAAAGTTCCGGTAAGTCCTCGTACACTTGTTGCCGGTATCTGCCATATACGGAAAAATCCGAGAAGATGGTCTATCCGGTATGCATCGAAGTAATCAGCCATTTTACGGAAACGGGCTTTCCACCACCGGTAATCGTCCTTAGCCATGCGCTCCCAGTTATATGTGGGGAATCCCCAGTTCTGACCTGTAACCGAGAAGTCATCAGGTGGTGCGCCTGCTGATGATTCAAGATTATAGAGCTCAGGTGCGAGCCAAGCCTCGACACTGTTACGGGCAATGCCTATAGGGAGGTCACCCTTGAGGTTTACACCTCGCCTGTGGGCATGGGTGCTTGCTGCACGTAGCTGACGGTCAAGGTGGTATTGGATGAAATACACGTAGTCACGTTCTTTACGGTGCCGAGCGAGGAATTTGGCTATGGAATCAGCATCATGTACTGCGTATTCACCCCACTGGGTAAAATTGGCGGTGTGATGTATATCTCGCAGAATGCAGTAAGCGGCATACGGTTCGAGCCAAGCTGCGTTTTCGTTGAAAAAACTATGAAAAGAGTCGGAGTTAAGGTCGGCAAATCCTTGTTGCTCGAAAAGTATATGGGTTATATCCGTCTTGAGCCGCATGACAGCCTCGTAGTCTACAGTAGGTAAAGCGTTGAGGCGATTCTTTTCTGAGTTAAATCGTGCATTTTGTTCTTTGTCATGTACTGAACCGATGCTATCCGGATTGATGTACATCGGGTGTAAGGCAAAGGAAGAAATGGCGTTATAGGGATATGAGTCGGCTTTTGTTCCGGTCATATTTGTGTCATTGACCGGTAGCAACTGTACAAAGTTTTGACCGGTTTCGGCTGCCCAGTCAATAATTTGTATCAAGGATTTGAAGTCACCGCATCCGTAGTCATCTATAGTCCGAAGGGAGAAGACCGGTATTGCCACTCCTGCTCCGCGCCATAATGGTTCGTCTGACCGTAGATATAATGACGGAAGACAGATGGATGACATTCTGTTGGTTATGTGAAGTCTATGATTCTCACCTTCTTCCCATGAAATCAATGAGTCGTTGATAC
>CAMWPX010000098.1 GCA_947176205.1 uncultured Porphyromonadaceae bacterium | reverse complement strand
AAAAAAAATTGATTGTCTCCCGACAATCAACCTTAGTTAACCTTAAATCTAATACCATGAAAAACACATTGCAAATGTAATATGCTTTTATTATTCCACCAAATAAATCCTCACAAAAATCCATCATTTTAACATTATTTTATTCTTCAAATTCAACTTTCCACCAACTCCCCTTGCTTTATTCTACTTTTAGCCACTTTTTCTATCAATTTGAAACTTCAATAACTGAAAAATTTAGGGCTGTACAGAGTACTGCACAGCCCTAAATGTATAAGTATGCTATAAATTTCCGTATTTTATAACAGATGCATCAGTCTATGAGTGAATGACCGGTCATTTCCGAAGGCTGAGGAAGTCCCATAATCGAAAGAATGGTTGGAGCTACATCAGCAAGCTTTCCGGGACCCACATGAGCATCCTTACGTTCGGTGACATAGATACAGGGTACAGGATTGAGTGAATGCGCTGTATTAGGTGTACCGTCGGGATTGATAGCGTTGTCGGCATTGCCGTGGTCAGCTATGATTATCACCTCATAGCCAGCCTCCTTAGCCGCCTCTACGGTTTCTTTCACACAGTGGTCAACAGCCTTGACAGCTTTTTCAATAGCCTCATACACTCCGGTGTGACCAACCATATCGCCATTGGCATAGTTTACTACTATAAAGTCATATTTTTCTGACTTGATAGCGTCAACAAGTTTATCACACACTTCGTAAGCACTCATTTCCGGCTTGAGGTCGTATGTAGCCACTTTGGGTGAAGGCACAAGGATACGGTCCTCTTTATCAAACGGTGCTTCGCGACCACCGTTGAAGAAGAAGGTCACGTGAGCATATTTTTCAGTTTCGGCTATATGCAACTGTTGCTTATCCTGCTTCGAAAGATATTCACCCAATGTATTATCCACATTTTCCTTATCGAATAGGATATGTACGCCTACAAATGAAGCATCGTAAGGAGTCATGCAATAATACTGCAATCCGGGAATCACTTTCATACCATATTCGGGCATATTCTGTTGGGTAAGCACCACAGTAAGCTCTTTAGCGCGGTCATTACGATAATTAAAGAATATCACCGCGTCATCTTCCTTGATGGTACCGTCGACAGCGGCATTGTTGATGGGTTTGATAAACTCGTCGGTCACACCTTCGTCATATGACTCCTGTACAGCCTGCACCATATCGGTAGACTGCTTTCCAGTGCCGTGCACAAGCAAATCATAAGCCTCTTTCACACGCTCCCAGCGTTTGTCACGGTCCATAGCATAATAACGACCTACTATAGAAGCTATCTCGCCGGCTGATTCAGCACAATGAGCCTGAAGCTGCTCTATAAAACCTTTACCGCTGTGAGGGTCAGTATCACGACCATCCATAAAACAGTGGATATATACTTTCTTAAGCCCGTAATGCTTGGCGATATCACACAGTGCAAAAAGGTGATCGAGCGAAGAGTGCACACCGCCATCGGAAGTAAGTCCCATGAAGTGCATTGCCTTATCATTGTCACGGGCATAAGTGAACGCGCTTACGATTTCGGGATTGTTGAGTATGGAACCATCGGCACAAGCCTTGTTAATCTTCACGAGGTCCTGATATACCACACGACCGGCACCGATATTGAGGTGACCGACTTCGGAGTTACCCATCTGACCGTCGGGCAAACCTACATTTTCACCTGAAGCCTGAAGCTGAGAGTTCGGATAAGTAGACACAAGATAGTCCCAGTAAGGTGTGGGAGTGGAATATATCACATCGCCCTTTGAGTGGTTGCCTATGCCCCACCCGTCGAGAATCATGAGTAATGCTTTTTTTGCCATATATTTCAGGGATTAAAGTTGATTATGAGTTAAAAATTATTCACTCTACAAATTTACATATTTATTTATTACCTTTGCGTGTGTTTACCGTGTAAAAAATTTAATATGAAGCGAAAAATCATACTATCGGTTATTGTAGCCGTCTGCAGCTTGTGCGCTGTCACTTCTTACGCCGAGTTCCGTTACGGTCCCACAGCCGGAATGACCGTGAGCAATCTGAGTTTCAGTCAAGACAATATATTAACACCACAATCTACCGTAGGCTTCAGTGCCGGTATTTTCGGTGAGAAAATGTTTCCGGGTATAGGCTTCGGTGTGGATATCGCTTTAGCTTACGAGCAGCGTGGCGCCACTCTTGACTTAGGTCGCTGGAAATTATGGAATTCCCAAGGCTACACCGGTGATTCGCGCTTATATCTCCACTATCTTTCAATACCGGTGCATCTGCGCTTCAAATACACCAAGCTCAACGGGCTGGAGGATTATGTAGCACCTTTCATCTATGCAGGTCCGTCAATTAACTTCCTTTTGGCACACAACGGTATAGACTGTCTGGATTACAATACCGCCGAGATTGGCATTGATATAGGTATCGGTGCTGAAATCTTCCGTAACTGGCACATAAGCGCCAGCTACAATTTCGGTGTAACTGACGCTTTAGGAGCCAAAGTACTCACGGACTACAACGCTACCAATCAGACGTGGAGCGTAAGAGTAGCCTACTTATTCTGAATCTGAGCCTGCGAAGTCTGCTCCATCAGTGAAGCCACATCATGACCCGAAGGTGCGTTGAACAGACGTAGACCGAACTCTGGTGCTACCGCGGCAATGTGTTCGAATATCTCACTCTGCACAGCTTCGTAAGCCGTCCAAGCCGTAGTGGTGTAGCAGTAAATCTGCAGTGGCATACCGTTGGCATCGGGAGTCATGATTCTCACAAGTATCTGCTGGTCTTTAGCCACAAGAGGATGATTAAGCAGATAATCACACATATAGGCACGCAACAGACCGAGATTTGTGGCTATAGAACCATTGACCACAGCCACACCCGGGTCATAGAACTGTCCTGAAGCCGTGACCTTATCAATAAACGCTTTCATGCCGGGAAGAGTCGATACTTTATCAAGCATGGCTGAATCAGCCGGTGCAACGGAATCGACATCGAATATCACGGAGCGCGAAATCAAACGCCAACCACTGTCACTCATACCACGCCAGTTCTGAAACGAGGTGCTTACCAGCGTATAAGGTGGTAATGTGACGATAGTGTTATCCCAGTTCTGCACTTTCACCGCCGTGAGCGACATATCCACCACAATACCGTTGGCTATGGTAGAAGGCACCACAATCCAGTCGCCTATACGCAACATATCATTCTGCGACAACTGTACACTCGCCACAAAACCAAGAATACTGTCCTTGAATATCAACATCAACGCTGCGGCAAACGCACCTAAACCGGTAAGCAGCACCGCCGGTGATTTATCGAGAATAATAGAACCGATGATAATCACGCCCACTATCCATACAATACCGATAAACAGATTGCGAATACCTGCCAAAGGAAGATTCTTTGTATTCTCCTTGGCATCATAACGTCCCCATGCAAAACTGATTATTGAGTTTATGGCAAGAATCATCACCAATACGAAGTAAACCCAAACCACCACCATCAGCACATGCAGTACCGGTGACCCCGTCTCGAATGCAAAGGGCAATAATGCCATAAGCACAAGCGGTGTCACTATATAGCTGCATTTTATAAGTACTCGCTGCTTATTAAGTTCGGCACCGATAACTGATTTACGCCATTTGACCAGTTTCCGTGACAACCACAGCACTCCGATGCGGATAGCCCAACCCAATAAAAACGCTACCGCCACGATTACAGCGACGTAAATGATTTCCTCTACGGTGCGATGATGCTCAAGCCCGAGATGATTAAGCAGACCGTCAATGTTTTTCAGCAACCACGCCGCAAGCGTATGCCCGGGGATATTGACGGAAGAAAGTAGTAATCCTAACATATCTTTGAATTTATAATTGAAATCGGCAGAATATCTTCTATAAAAATCAAAACACCATTAACTCCGTTTTTGTTTTGGCAATCGGACACCGATTCCTATCTTTGCATCATGAATCAGGAAAACTCTACAGCTACGCCTTTCGGTTCGGTAATGTACATCATGGCAAAACCGGCAGGAGCTGCCTGCAATCTTCGTTGCCAATACTGTTATTACCTTGAAAAAGGTGAAGAAGGAGTGCGTCAGCTTATGAGCGATGCCACTCTTGAAGAATATATACGCCAATACATTGCAGCACAGACAGTGCCTGAAGTGTGCTTCACATGGCATGGAGGAGAAGCGATGCTCCGCCCCATATCTTTTTACGAACGCGCCATGGAGCTTCAGCGGCGTTATGCCGGCGGACGCCGAATAATCAACTGCCTGCAGACCAACGGCACTCTGCTCACACCGCAATGGTGTCAGTTTCTGAAAAACAACGGCTGGCTGGTGGGAATATCCATTGACGGACCTAAAGATTTTCACGACGAATACCGCCTCAACGCCAAAGGTCAGCCTACGCATGACAGCGTGATGCGCGGAATACGCCTGCTGCAAAGTTACGGAGTGGAATGGAACGCTATGGCTGTAATCAATGACTACAATGTGGATTATCCGGAAGAATTTTATGACTTTTTCTGCCACATAGGTGCCAAATATATTCAGTTTACTCCCATAGTGGAACGTCGAAAGCCCGACGGCAGATTGGCTTCGGTTAATGAACCGGGAGAGCTGACCGAGCATTCGGTGACACCCGAGAAATGGGGTAACTTCCTTATACGTGTCTTCAACCGATGGATACGCCGCGATGTTGGAAGAGTATTCGTCCAGATATTCGATGCCACTCTCGCCCGGTGGGTCAACGAAGAACCGGGCATCTGCACCATGGCTACCTACTGCGGACATGCCGGTGTGATAGAGCATAACGGTGATGTATATTCATGTGACCACTTCGTGTTTCCCGAATATAAATTAGGCAATATCTCCACCCGCACTATAGCCGAAATGATGATAGACCCGCGGCAGTTGAAATTCGGTGCTGCCAAACGAGGTACTTTACCACAACAGTGCAAGGAATGCAGATATACGCTGATATGCAACGGGGAGTGCCCGAAAAATCGCTTTGCCACCACTGATACCGGCGAAACGGGACTCAACTATCTGTGTAAAGGCTACCGAATGTATTTTGAACATGTAGCTCCTTACATGAACTTCATGGCCAAGCAGTTGGAACAAAAATTACCTCCGGCTGAGGTAATGCATCATATTGATGAATTAGGCAAATAATGAAAACCCTCAATCATCAGATTCGTCAAGGAAATCTTCGTCAAAAAAATCATCATCGTCAAAATCAAAATCCCAACCACATTCTGCATTTTCTTCAGCGAATCGTGCAAGCTCCCTACCCTCACGCTTAGTGGGACGTCCTAATCCTTTACGACGATTGATAAAGCCACTTATCCTTACCACATCGAGCAAATCAAGCTCACTTTTCGGTGTGACGTTTTCCATATATTCGGGTACAAGCTTAGCACCCAAACGATTTTCGGTAAGAGCAAGAACCTTAAATGAATAAGTGACCGGCGGCTTACGTACCTTGACGATATCGCCAACCTTGACCGTACGCGATGGCTTGGCTATGACATCACCTATGCTCACCCTGCCTTTTTTACAGGCATCGGTGGAGATTGAACGGGTCTTAAACACTCTGACCGCCCATAACCATTTGTCAATTCTTACTTCCGATTTAGCCATAACCGTTAGAATCACTTATTGTTGTACATATTCATGGCATTGGCTATTCCTGCCAGACAGAATGCCTTGACAGCTTCGACGGCGACATCGATGCGTGCAGGTAAATCCTTGCGCTGCTCCGGTGTGAACTGCCCGAGCACATACTCTACCTGACAACCTCGAGGAAAATCATTTCCCACACCGAAACGTAGCCGAGGATACGCGTCAGTACCAAGCATGAGGGCAATATTTTTCAATCCGTTATGACCGGCATCGCTTCCACGCGGCTTGATACGTACAGCCCCGAACGAGAGTGCGATATCATCGACAAGCACCAATATATGGTCAAGGTCAATACCCTCTTTTTCTTTCCAGTAACGCACGGCATTACCGCTGAGATTCATATATGTGGAGGGTTTTAGCAGCACCACCTGCTTATTTTTTATACGCCCGCGCCCAACATCACCGTAACGCTCGGTAGTGAAAGAAATATTGGACACCTCAGCCAAGGTGTCCAATATCATAAATCCTATATTGTGGCGGGTGTCACGGTATTCGCTACCGATATTTCCCAATCCTACAATCAGATATTTCATAGTTTGCTAAAAGGCTCTATTCTTACTTGCCTGCGTTAGCAGCAGCACCACGAGCAGCACGAGTGAGCTGAACGGCACAAACTACAGCATTCTTAGCGTTCATCAGTTCGAGACCATCGAAGTGGAGGCTGCCAATCTGAAGAGTTTTGCCAAGACCGAGATTATCCACATTGATAACCACACGTTCGGGGATAGCAGTGTAAGGAGCTTTCACCTTAATCTTCTTCATAGAAAGAGTGAGCTTACCACCGGCTTTCACACCTTCGGCGTGGCCTTCAAGTTTCACAGGCACTTCGATAGTAACAGGTTTGTTTTCAGTCACTTCGAGAAGGTCCATGTGAAGGATTGAATCTTTAACGGGGTGGAACTGGATATCCTTGAGCACAGCCATACGCTTTTTGCCGTTGACATCAAGTTCGATAGCGAAGATATCAGGAGTGTAAACAAGGTTACGAACATCTTCCTGAGTAACAGTAAGGTCAGTAGTGATAAGGGCTTTACCGCCACCGATTTCAACGATTTTTTCACCGGGAGCGAGAGTGCGTTCATAAGGAAGAGTGATAATGTCACCGCCATTGAGCACTACAGGAATTTTACCTTCTTTACGGATGGCTTTAGCAGCTTTCTTACCGAGGTCGGTACGGGGCTGAGCCGAGAGTGAGAATGTTTTCATCAGATAATGATAATTAATGTGTTACTAAAAATTAAGTCTGCTCCTTAATTTCCCATCACACGCGGGATGCTAAAAAGCGACTGCAAAGTTAACATTTTTCTCCTATTCCACCAAAAAAAGTTGAAATACCGAGCCGTATAAGAATATTTCCGTAATTTTGTAATAAAAATATGCGGATAATGAATTCGGAATGGTCAATAAACAGATATACCCCCGGTGACCGTGAGTTATGGAACAGCCTTGTGACCGACTCGCGACAAGGCACCATGCTTCACAAGCGTGAATACATGGATTATCATTCCGACCGTTTTACCGACTGCTCCCTCATAGCATTAAGGCGAGATAAACCTGTGGCAATCCTTCCCGCCAATATCACCGATGACGGCACGCTCCATTCCCATCAGGGTCTCACATACGGCGGCTGGCTTACTCCCCTTAC
>CAMWPX010000097.1 GCA_947176205.1 uncultured Porphyromonadaceae bacterium | reverse complement strand
GCTCCGGCTTGGGTGCAGACGAATGCCGATACATCTACTGCAAGGCGGTGGGCTTCGGCTATCGGTTTACCGGCGAGCAACGAGGCTGTGAAGGTGGCTGTGAAGGAGTCGCCGGCTCCTACGGTATCGGCTACGGTGATTCGGGGCGTCTCCATAAATGAAATTTCATCAGGGGTGAATACATAGCTGCCGTTGACACCGCAGGTAAGTATGAGTATCGAGAGCTGATACCGGTGTAATAACCCGATGCAGATATCTTTGATGTCAGAGCCGGGCAAGTTGAATAACCGGGTTATCTCAACCAATTCTTCATCGTTAATCTTCAGAATATTGCATCGGCTGATGGACTGGTGTATGATTTCGGGCGAGTAGAAGTCCTGACGCAGATTGATGTCGAAAATCTTGTATGTGTCAGGTGTATCAGGCATGGAATCAAGAAAGTGGTATATGGTATCGCGGGAAGTGGCGTTGCGCTGTGCAAGTGAGCCGAAGCTCACGGCTTGTGTGTCGGCGGCAAGTTCCCTAAGACTGTCAGTAAACGGGATGTGGTCCCACGCTACATCACGGGTGATGTCATATGCCGGTATGCCGAGGGCATCAAGCTCTACGCTAACCGTACCTGTGGGATAATCGGTGAGCGGTAGCAGGGCATTGATATCCCGCGCCTTAAATTCAGCGGTAAGCTCCGTACCAAGAACGTCGCGACCTATGGCACTCGCCACGCACGTAGGAAATCCGAACTGCGATACGTGATAAGCGAAATTAGCAGGAGCACCGCCTAATTTTTTTCCATCGGGAAGCATGTCCCAAAGAGCCTCACCGATACCTACCACATATTTCTTGCCTGATTCGTGTGCCATAACGCTTATATAAGATTATTCAATGACTATTGACTGCAAAGATAAAATAAAGGTGTAAAAGTTAGTTATAAAATTGATAAAATGTTATCTTTGCTACATCATGCATGGAATCTACATATATTTCAAACCCGAGAATATCTATATCACTGAGTCGGAATTATCGAGAAGAATCAATCTGCTCACTCCCTATGAAGCGACCTGCGGCAAAGATGATTATATGGTTGATATAGAGGGATGCAGTGTCCACTATCTGACGCGCCCAATGAATTATTATCAGCATGCCGAGTTCCCTTATTGGCACTTCTATTCCGGTGTGTATTGGGATGCTGTACGGAACGATTTGGTGTTTCGGAGTCAGGTGGAAACATTGTGCAGGGCTATGGGCGCTGATGAATGGTGGTATGCCGAAGAGATATCGCAGGATATATTGGATGAGCTGAATACGGACGAATTTGAGGTGGCTATAGCGAGAGCCCCGGGTATAGAAAACTTCAGCGTGCCTACATTTTTCCCTGCCGGTCCTAATCATTTGTTCAAGGATTCATCACTCAGAGTCAAATCGGCTATGGATTAAGATGTGCGAGACTTCTTTATATTCATCATAAAAAGATTAATAAAAGCAAAAGAAGTTGTGGGGTTGGCATATTGTCATTAATTTTGTGGCTTGAATTGCAAAATGCAATCTATATACACCCATATGATATCATATCATGCGATTAATTATATAATATCAATACAAAAATTTCATGAGACTTAAAACATTATCTTACAAAGCGGTTGGTAAAAGAATGTTGCTGTTGATGACTGCAGCTCTTACCTTGGGCGTAATGGGAGCATGCGACGATGACAAGGAAATAGATGTTCCTGTTCAGCCGGAGCCGGAGCCCGAACCGATAGAAATTACATCGGTGGAGTTGAAAGAAGCCACACCTGATTGTTACTATTTTATCCCATGGCAGCAGCAACATGGAAATTATTACATAGAATTGACTACCGGCGAAATAGGGTATGACGGAATGCAGGCATATCCGATGAACGAGGGTGACTATATCTTGTGTCTTGACTTGTATGCTTCAGCCGATAAGAACCATAGCAATCCCCAATTACCATCAGGTCAATATACACCGACCGATAATCCAAATGACAATCATGACCTGACATATTCTTTAGTAAATACTATGGCTGTATATAACGCCGGTAAGGTGGAGTCGGGTCAGTCAAAAATCAAATTCATAAAATTCTCTCAAGGTACACTGGATGTGACCCATAATGCTGATGGTACCTATACATTGAAAGGTAGTTTCGTTGGTGAAGCCGATGAAATCGGTTATGAATTTACCTATACCGGTGTTATTGATATAGCTGACATGAGCGGTCTTGAGGATGAGGATTGGTGGGGATTCAGCGGTAATACTCAGTTTACTGCTCAAAAAGCCAATTATATATATTACGATGATTCGCAGACTAAGGGTGTCGACAACTATATAGTGCGACTGTTTGAGACCACTAATATCACTCCTGATTATATGCACCAGAATGAACCGGGTAATAAGGTGTCGCTGTATCTTTTTACCGAGCATGGAACGGGACTTGCCGGTACGTACACCATACGTGATACTGAGGCTGTCGGTTCTTGTATCCCCGGCATTAGGTTCGGAGCTCAGGCTACCGGTACCTATGTAGAGCGTGTGCGCGCTGATATGTCAGTAAGATATGCTTTGATAACTGAAGGAACGGTTACAATCACGGAGAATAACGGCAGTTATGACGTGACCGTAAATTGCAAAACATCCGAAGGGGCTACAGTGAATGTTACGTATAAGGGGGCTATAGATAATATTACAGGCAAAGCGCCAGTGTATTCTACTCTCGAGCAGGATATAGCGGTGTATCCTCTCCAGTGTTCTGCTGTGGAGTATTTCGGCGATTACTATCAGAACGGTACGGTGAATTATGGTGTGGTGCTTGCCACAGAGACAGAACTGATGTGTTTTGAATTCGTTTCAGCCACGGGTACGAATACCGAACTGCCCACCGGAACATTTGTAGTTGACGGTACCAATAATGCCGGTTCCCTTACCCCCGGTTATATTGAAGATACTACAATAGCACCCACATGTTATGTGCAATATAGTGCCGATGCTTCGCAAGTTATCGGTTATGCACCTGTCAAGGGGGGCACACTTGATATAAGTAAGTCAGGCAGTGACTATACATTTACATTCGCATTGACTGATGACGGTCAGCCGGCTCATACTATCACAGGTACATGTACCACTACCTTACCTGAGATTACTGATTATACAGAGCAAATGACTACGGTAGCCAAGCGTGTCGCTGTAGGACGGAACGGAGTAAAAAAGCTATCGATGATCAAGCTCTAATCCGTAAGCGAGTACAATATTCCGCGTAGGTGTAAATAACAAGAGCGTGTCCATGGACACGCTCTTGTTATTATAAAAGTAAAAGGTATGTTATTTTTCGGCATCGAGCTCAGGCATCTTGATATTGTCAAGACATACTGAGAAGTTTTTGGGATTTGGTTTGTTCCATGTTTCCGGGAAAGTAACGTTAACTTCCACTTTGTTGACTTTGCCGAGTGCTACGGTTGATACGGTAGTCCATTTGGTAATGATGTCAGATTTGCCATCGCGGAAATCAGCGAGATATACTTCAGCTGTACCGGTTTCTTCTCCGTCGGCGTTATAGCCGGTAAGAGTGAGCAGGCACCAGTCACCTTCGGTCATGGGTGTATATGATGTATAATAGCCAAGAGTCATATACTGATACATCTCGGTAGAGTTCATAACATCGATAGAATAAATTTCACGTTCCATGCCTTCTTCAAAAGCGAAAGATGTAGCAGCCTCAGGCAGTTTGTTGAGAACGGAATAGTCATATTTCTGGACATAGAGAAACTTATTGGGGGTAGCATCTTCTTCTGCACTTTCGAGAGCTACACCAAAAGGTTTGGGGTTAGAGTCTTTATCATCGTTGATGCTGCAGATTTCAGAAACTACGCAGCCGCTTGTCATGCCGTATTTATCAGCAAACTGGAATGTGCAATCAAATTCTGTATAAGAGCCGCCATTGCTTGCATAGTTGTTTAGTTTCCCTTCAGGAAATTCGCAATCAGTGAAGGTGATTACGTCATATACGGGTTCTGGTTCGGGAGCAGGAGTGGGTTCGTTGTCATTGTCATCAGAACAAGAAGCGAATGAGAGTGCCATTAATGGCAGGGCAAAAAGTAAGTACTTTTTCATTGTAAAAAAAGATAAGTTAATAAATAAGTGATAGTATGAAATCAATTTGTAGTTATGACAAATTTAGGTGGATGTTCTTGTCGTTACGGCAATTAAAGAGTAGGGGGACATTTGACCCCCTACGCCGTTATAGCCGGATTTGGTTTATGTCTATTTCTGAATAAGAATCTTGGCGGCTTTATTGCCCAGACGGGTTACGTAGATGCCGTTTGTGAGATTGTCAGCATCAACGCGTACACCCTGAAGATTGAAATATTCTGTTTTGCCGTTGTCAGTAGCTGTGATGTCATTGATTCCACCGAGGTCTAACTCAAAGAATACTGACATAGCTATACCCCATTCGAGGTCAGGTATGTCTTCCAGATTAATGTGGATATAACCGTCAGTCATATCCTCCGGGAAATACCATGTGTCGTTGATTACGAGAGATTCAAATGCCATACCCGGGTCAGGCGTTATGACTAAGTACAGACCGTCAGGGAACAAAGCTGTGGAAAGGTCTTCTTCTACGCCGTCTGCCGAGCCATGGTCTTCGAGCACCTTGTTTGTAAGAGCGGCGTCGGAATATATAGTGGTGGCGCCATCCATCGAACTCATCCAGAAGTTGATGATTTGTTCATCGACACTCTTGACTGTAGTGTTGCTATTGGAAATGGTGTTTTCAGCAGCTGATGCCATTGACGCTGTGAGTGCAAGACTAAGAATCAGTGAGTAGATTTTTTTCATGTGAAAGATGTTTGAGATTGGTTTAATATGTAAGCAATAATTTGTGTCGATTTGTATATTCTAAAGAATATTTTTCAAAAAGACGTGGAATATTTTATTTACCTTAGTGCTTGCAAAATTATCGTAAAAATATGTGATATGATACGAAATGTGGTTAAAATAGGTTAATTGAATAGCTTTTTTCTATAGATATGCCTTATTTTATGACAAGTGGGAAGTAAATACATCATGGTGGAATAAAAAATTGTGTAATTTTGGGGTAGGGTATGTCACCTCTGAGGTAATAGATGCGTCATATAATCGAGAGTTCTCAAAAATGACAAAAACAAACATCTATTAACCATCAATTAAAAATCAATAATTATGTTTCATTTAGTTCAAATAATAGTTCCGGTATCAATCTGTGTTGTGCTTCCCGCCGTATTAGTATGGATAGTATTCCGTTCAAGGAATAATAAGGTAAATAAGAATGCTGAGATTGTAATCAAGGCGATAGAAAGTAATTCGAGCATCGATGCCGATAAATTAGTGGCTGCTTTGGGTACCACGGAAAGAACTCCCGGACAAATACTTCAGTTGCGTCTGTTGCGCGGATGCATGTTTACGCTTGCAGGTCTGATAGTAGGTTTGATTGAATTATTTTTTGACAGTCCTATGTCATATTTCATGTTTCTGTGTTCCGGACTTCTGTTTGCCGTAGGCATATCATATCTTATAGTTTATTTTGTAACCCGCAATAATGTAGATGAAGCGGATGAGAAATAAATCGCGGAAATGAATCGACAGCAATTCATACGATATGTAGAGAGCCATCAGAGAGCGGTGCGCCGTTTTCTGACGGCTCTCTGCTGCGGTGATGCTGCTCTTGCCGACGACCTTGCCCAGGACACGTTTGTCAAGGCATATCTGGCTTGCGACAGTTTTCGTGAGGATAGTAAACTTTCCACATGGATTTATCGCATAGCTTATAATACCTTTGTAAGTAGCCGACGCAGCTATAAATCCACGGAGGAGATAGTGGAAGCGGTGGGTCTGATTACTACTGACAGGGCTGACAAAGCATTCGAGTATCAGCAGCTTTATCAGGCACTTGACCGGTTGTCCGATAAGGAGCGGTCAGCGATACTCCTTCACTATATGCAGGGTTATGCCATAAATGAGATTGCCGAAATAACCGATACCTCGATTGATGCGGTAAAGCAGCAGCTTTCGCGTGGCAGACAGCATCTTAAAGGTTTATTAAATGATTGATTATGGAAGAGGAAAAATATTTTGATTTATTTTCGGATTACAATCCGGAGCTATCGTCTGACAGGTCGTTTATGGCGCATCTTGAGCGTAATATCGAGGCTGTGGAATTTGTCAAAAGTCAGGCGGAGCAGCTGCACAGGAAGAATCGTATCGCTATAATTTCGGCGGCTGTAGCGGGATTTGTATTCGGTGTGTTGTCTACATTGTGCTATCCTATGTTGTCCGAATTTGTCCGTAGATGGTCGTTGTCAGAGACGGAGTTGGGGCAGTTTGTCGCTGATTACGGTAGTGTCATGATATGGATTGTAATATGCGCGGTGGTTATCACCATGACTTATTCGGTTTATGATATAGCGCTGGCTATAGCAAATAAGTCAGATGAACCTAAACGGTAAAATACCCTGAAACATTTTGCATGTCGCTGATGTTATTTAATTACGAATGATAAACTTATAATCTGACGATATGTTCTGGTTCTGGTTTGGTATAAGCGTGTTTGGTATAGGTGTACTTGTCCGGTGCTACTCTGCCATCAGATATTATAAAGAGTATAAGACCAATGCTCATACCGATGTACAGAAACAAGAACTTACGGTAAAGTATCGTTCGTTAAGATTTATAAGTATCGCTCTTCAAGCTGCAGGGTGCATTATTTCTTATATCAGTATGCTTAACTGATTTTATCGACTTTCATAATTGCTATATAGTGCACAATCCGGATGAATTCGGGTTGTGTGATTTTTTTGCGGAAAATACAAAATTTCCGAATGTATAACATAAGAGCCGGGGCATTGCCCCGGCTCTCTATAGGAATATTGGAATCGTTATCTATAATCAGTGTACAAACACTTTCTTACCGTCAATGATATAGAATCCGGGAGCCGGTTTACCGATTACAGGGCGACCGAGGAGGTCATATACGGTGCCCTCACCTTCGGCATTGTCTACACTGATATCACCTATAGCCGATAGAGGATTTACTACCTCAAGCGGAATGTCTATAGATTGACCTTCAACAATCTCCTTTGATTCAGGTCCGGATAGAGTCCGCCATGCATTGTCATAGATAACACGTATGCGACCTATGCCGGTATGAATATTGTCCGGTACGGTAAACTGATGGTCTATATTCATAACTATTGAATAGTTGGCAGGCGTGTTTGCTCCGGAGAATTTCGAACCGTAGGAGTGGTCAAGTGTAAACTGTGCGTCACCGTCGAAGTCGGCATAGATGTAAGCTATGTTGTAACGCAGGTCCTGACGCACTA
>CAMWPX010000096.1 GCA_947176205.1 uncultured Porphyromonadaceae bacterium | reverse complement strand
CCACACATTACCTAATCCTACGGCTGAGCCGACTGTCGCGGCAATCAGACCTATTTTTGAAGCAAAAAATTTGTTTTGAGCCATGATTGGTTGAATATTTCGCACAAATATAGTCGTTTGCTTTCAAATTGGAGTACTTTTGCACTAAATTGTATCAAATGTGCTGTTTTACTTATCTAAATGAAAATATGATTATATTTGTATTATGAATCGGAAAGTAATCCTATCGGTGGTCAATATACCGGTGTTTGTGCTCACTACTATTATTCTGTTGGCAGTAACAGGATTGACTCTTATGCCGTTACCTGAGTCGGACGGTGAAATGTTTATTCCGCATTTTGATAAGATAGTACATTTTCTTATGTTCGGGGCGTTAGGGGTAGCGTTAAGTTTTGACTGCGGAAGATATGCACGGCGATTATCATGCATTGTCATATCGGTGTCTATAATATTTTCAGGTGTGTTTGGCGCTTTGATAGAATTGATGCAGGAGAATATGGCTATGGGGCGTTCGGCGGATATTGCTGACTGGTGGGCTGATATCGCCGGTGCGATTGTCTGTACTATAGCTTTTTATCCACTTGTACGCATGATGGTGAGAAAATACGTTTTTTCGTTTGAGCCTATATGTAACATGAAAAGTATGCCGGCTGATTTACGGTGGTTATATGAGGATGCTTTTCCTATAGAAGAACGCCGCCCCTGGAATGATATTTGTGATAGAATCAGTATTAGAAAAGGGAACTATAATATATGGGCTATAATTTATTGCGGGAAGTTTGCCGGGTTCATCAGTTGGTGGAATTTGCCTCTGGCAGTGTATATAGAACATTTCGCAGTGTGTCCCGGTATGCGGGGGCGGGGAATCGGAGCCTTAGCTATAAAAGAATTTTTCAGGCTTCAAGGCAGGACGATGATATTGGAAGTGGAGCCCTCAGCATCTTCACAATTGGCTGAGCGGCGAATAGGATTTTACAATCGTTGCGGATTCGTTTCTCATCCGGAATTTGATTATGTGCAACCCCCTTATTCTGCCGAGCTCTCATCGGTGAAACTTATGCTTATGACAATCGGTGCGGACATTTCATTGGCTGATGCCGCAGAATCTATCCGCACCGAAGTGTATGGGGTTAAGAATCCGGATTAATAGACGTTTTTGACTGAGCCGCCCGATGATGCGGATTTCTGAAGGGATTTGACTTTGCATTTGATACCGCCACCGCTTGATGCTGTGGCAGAGCCTGTTGTGGCTAACAAATCATCTGCGTCAATCTCGCCACCACTTGATGCTGAGAAATCTATGGTATTGCATGTGCCTTCCATCTCTATTTCGGCACCGGAGCTTACGCTTGCTGAGACAGAGGTGGTATTGACGGACTCGAATTCTATATCTGCTCCGCTGGAAGCAGTGACGGCGAGTTTGGAGCGTTCATATCGGTCAGCTTTTATGGAAGCTCCTGCAGAAGCTGAAAAATTGGTTATGTCAGGAGCATAGACACTTATACGTAGTCGTGACCCGATTCTTTTTAATTGTATTGATTCTTTGGGTGATATGGACAGAGTATTGCCATTCTGCCTGATGCTGATTTTTTCAATTACTGATTGGGGTGCTTCTATTGTTACGCAGTTTTTATCAGATACGATATATTTCACAGGCATTCCGGCTGATACAGACAATGAGCTGATGTTACCGGACAACTGAGTGGTGGTAGATGTGATTTGGCTGGATGTTGATTCTGAAATATTGTCATCAGAACTTTTGGAGTTGTTTGCTGAGCCGGCACAACAAGTAAGGGACAGCAGGAGAGAGGAGAAGAGTAAGATAATAAATTTTCGTTGCATACTTGTGATTATTTAGATTTGTGGTTTTATTTATTTGACGCAAAAAACAGCGATTCGTGACAAAAGCCACTGAAAAATATTTATATTTGCATAATTATGAAGAAAATAAAGATAGGCTTGTTAAGTAAGATTCTGATAGCCATAGTGCTTGGCATCGGTATCGGTTTTGTGGCTCCGGTTTGGTTCGGCAGAATATTCGCTACTTTCAATGAGGTGTTCGGTCAGTTCCTTAACTTTATCATACCATTGATAATACTGGGGTTTGTGGCTCCGGCTATAGCAGACTTGGGGCAAAAAGCGGGGAGGATGCTCGTATTTACTGCTGCTTTAGCATATATTGCGACAATGTTTGCCGGTTTTGTATCATATTTTACCGGTTCATGGCTGTTCCCATCGATGCTTTCCGGAATAGATAGCTCGGGATTGGGTGAAGCTAATGCTGCGGTAGAGCCGTTTTTTAATATGCCTATGGGGAGTGTCATGCCGGTTATGACGGCATTGGTGCTGTCTTTCGTCATAGGATTGGGGTGTGCGTTTATCGGAAGCAGAATTATCGCAGGCGGAATATCAGAGTTTCGTGACATAGTAGCTCTTACTATTCGCAAAGCGGTAATTCCGTTGTTGCCGGTGTATATATTCGGTATATTTCTGAATATGACCCAACTTGGTCAGGTCGGTGGAATACTTATGACGTTTGCGCGTATAATTGCGGTTATATTTGTGCTTCATATTCTTCTGCTCCTGTTTCAGTACAGCATAGCGGCGCTGTTTAATCATAAAAATCCGCTTGGCATGCTTCGGACTATGATGCCGGCTTATTTTACTGCGTTAGGGACCCAATCATCAGCGGCTACAATTCCGGTGACCCTCCGGCAGACTATTAAAATGGGCGTAGATGAGGATGTGGCGGGATTTACCGTTCCGCTATGCGCTACCATCCACATGTCGGGGAGTACTCTGAAAATAGTGGCATGTGCTCTGGCTATAATGATTCTTGAAGGCATTCCTTATGATTTGGGCACGTTTACTCATTTCATAATAATGATAGGTATTACTATCATAGCTGCTCCCGGAATACCCGGTGGAGCTATAATGGCATCGTTGGGAATATTGTCAAGTATACTTCACTTTACAGCGGAGCAAAATGCATTGATGATAGCTCTGTATATTTCTATGGATAGTTTCGGTACGGCTTGCAATGTTACCGGAGATGGAGCGTTGGCAGTGATAGTCGATAGATTTTTTGGTAAAAAAAATTCGATGAATGAAATTATTGAGGACATAGCTGCGTCTAACGATGAAAAGTAATAAAATCAAAAGATGGATTTATTGAATATTGACAATGTAACCAAAGTATTTGGTACATATCATGCCCTTGACAAAGTGTCTTTGACTGTGCCAGAGGGTAAGGTATATGGTCTGCTCGGACCTAATGGAGCCGGAAAGACAACTCTTATAAGGATTATAAATCATATCACAGCTCCCGATAGCGGTCAGGTGATATTTGACGGACACAAGCTTACGCATGCCGATGTGGCGCATATCGGGTATCTTCCTGAAGAGAGAGGTCTGTATAAGAAGATGAAAGTCGGGGAGCAAGCTTTGTTCTTTGCTCAGCTTAAAGGTCTGTCGCGGGCTGATGCCACGCGCGAGCTCAAGCGTTGGTTTGAGCATTTTGACATCAGTTCATGGTGGAACCGTAAAGTTAGTGAGCTTTCTAAAGGTATGGCTCAGAAGGTACAGTTTATAGTCACCGTACTGCACCGCCCGAAGCTACTCATATTCGATGAGCCATTTTCAGGTTTTGACCCTATTAATGCTAATCTGCTTCGTGATGAAATATTGCGTCTCGCTGCCGATGGTGCCACTGTGATATTCAGTACACACAATATGGCTTCAGTAGAAGAAATATGTGATACGATAACTCTAATAAACAAAGGTCATAATATATTGACAGGAGATGTGGAGACGTTGCGTCGTGAATTTGCCGACGGACGATATACGCTCACATTTACAGGTGATGAACGGTCGTTACTTGACACTCTGTCTCCGGCGGTGAGTCAGACGGATGTGAGTGTGGGTGAGTCCGGTGATAAGATTCTTGATTTGCGTCTTGCCGCCGGGGCGTCTCTTCGTGATGTGATAGGTTTGGCAAATCCGATAGTGGAAATTCGCAGCGTGAATGAGAAGAAAGCATCGATGAACGATATATTTATAGAAGCTGTAAGTCGTTCAAATTCCTGATAATATCAATTTTAGTATAGATTATAGCTATGGTAAGCATTATAATACGACGCGAATATCTTGAGCGCGTCAAGAAAAAAAGTTTTATATTCACTACTATACTCATGCCCATACTTATGCTTGGGCTGATGGTGTTGCCGACTCTGATAATGACTATGACGGAACCGGATTTGCGTAATATAGTCGTAGTGGATGAGACCGGGCAGATTTATGCTCAGCTTAAAAGTGAGGCTAATATTCATTATAGTGAATCAGAGGTAGGTAAATCGGTTGATTCATTGCTTGGTGATGAAGATGTAGACGCTGTGCTGGTTATTCCTGGGAATGTGATGGATGGAAACGGCATGATGAAGTTGTACAATAAGAATGCGTCTTCGCTGACTATGGAGACTCAGATTACATCGCAGGTCAATGATATAGTAGAGCAGCATAAACTCAGTACTTATGATATAGATAATCTTTCTGCTATTCTTGATGCGGTAAAATCTGATGTAACACTTCAGAATATTCGTGCCGATGAAGATGGAGCTACAAGTGAAAGTTCTACCGGGCTCAGTTATATCCTCGGTATTTTGCTTACATTCATGCTCTATATATTGATATTGCTTTATGGTCAGATGGTTATGACCAGTATTATAGAAGAAAAAAACAATAGGGTACTTGAACTGATAGTGTCATCCGTGTCACCGACCAAACTTATGCTTGGTAAAATATGTGGCATAGGATTAGTGGCAGTAACTCAGATAGTGCTGTGGGGCGTTTTGCTGGCGTTAGCGTCAGTATTTGTAATGCCGATGGTTATGTCGCCTCAGATTACAGCTGATTTGGCAGCCATACAGTCAGCCGGAGTTGACCCCGCTGCATTGTCGACTGATATAGATTTGTTGCAGGCACTGGCATTGTTGGGAGACCCAATGTATATAATCAATTTGTTCGGATTGTTACTTCTTTTCCTTATAGGTGGCTTTATGCTTTACGCTGCCATATATGCCGCGATTGGCTCTGCTGTCGACAATATTCAGGATGCAAGTCAGTTGCAATCCCTCACCATTGCACCCATAATTCTTGGTATTATATTTGGAATGTCGGCAGGTGCTGACCCGTCGTCGACTATAGCCGTGTGGACTTCAATAATACCTTTTACATCACCGATGGTAATGATGGCACGTGTGCCGTTCGGAATACCTGCATGGGAGATAATATTATCGATAGTGTTGCTTTACATAACATTCTTTGTGATGGTGTGGATAGCTGCCAAGATTTATCGAGTGGGAATATTCATGTATGGTAAAAAGCCTACTGTAAAAGAATTGGTCAAGTGGGTAAAATATAAATGATGAGTCAAATAATCTTGTCTTTGATAATCATTTGATTATATGTGTTTTGCTTTGAATTTGTGATTCTTTTTTGTTTTTTAGGATACTTTTTGCTACTTTTGCGCGTTTAATCTCATAAAGTATAAGATGAGGCAACTAAAAATTACAAAATCAATTACCAACCGCGAAAGCGCTTCGTTGGATAAGTATCTTCAGGAAATAGGTCGTGAAGAGCTAATCTCCGTAGAAGAAGAGGTAGAATTGGCACAGCGTATCCGTCAGGGCGATCAAAGAGCTTTGGATAAGTTGACCAGAGCAAATCTCCGCTTTGTGGTGTCAGTGGCAAAACAATATCAGAATCAGGGTCTTAGTCTTCCTGACCTTATTAATGAAGGTAATCTCGGACTGATTAAGGCCGCTCAGAAATTTGATGAGACCAGAGGCTTCAAATTCATATCTTATGCCGTATGGTGGATTCGTCAGTCAATCTTGCAGGCTCTTGCCGAGCAGTCACGTATAGTGCGACTTCCGCTTAATCAGGTCGGCTCGTTGAATAAAATCAGCAAGGCATTGTCAAAATTTGAGCAGGACCATGAACGTCGTCCCTCTGCTGAAGAACTTGCCGAATGTCTTGATGCACCTGTCGATAAGATTGCAGATACGCTTAAAGTGTCCGGCAGACATATTTCGGTAGACGCCCCCTTTGTAGAAGGTGAGGATAATAGTCTGCTCGATGTGCTGACTAACGACGATTCACCTATGGCTGATGCCACGCTTACTCAAGAATCGCTTGCCAAGGAAGTGGATCGAGCTCTCCGTCAACTTCATGAACGTGAACGTGAGATTCTGAAAATGTTTTTTGGTATAGGCTGTCAGGAGATGACCCTTGAAGAAATCGGAGCAAAATTTGATTTGACCCGCGAGCGTGTGCGTCAGATAAAGGAAAAAGCTATCCGTAGACTTAAAGGAGCCAAGAGTAAATTACTTAAACCGTATCTGGGACAATAAAATAGTCGATATAAAATTAGCGGGCGCTTCCATTAGGAAGCGCCCGCTATGTTTTGGTGCTGACCGATTGTCAGTTGATTACAATCTCATCTACAAATAGGAAGCCGGGTTTATCCTTACCTATACCGTGCCATGCAGGTATGGACGTTTCGGTAACAGCCGTTACTTTGACGTATTGGGCTGTCACAGGTGCGAAAGTCAGAGTGTGACTGGCTATTTCTATGGTCTCCTTTGTCATTTGCGGGTACACTTCGGATGCGACTTCGGTAAAAGTGCTGCCATCGGTTGATACTTCTACGCTGATGCTTCGTGCGTCGAAAATCCAGTTGGGAGTATTTACAAGCAGTCGCATGCTTACTGATGAAATTTCCTGCTCGCTACCTAAATCTATAGTGGCTACAAGAGGTTTGCCTTCGAAACCAATCCATTCGCCGGTATTGAAACTGGAGCCGCCGAAACGTCCGTCGGTAAGCAGACCCGGTCCTGACGATTTGTATCGGGAGTGAGGTTCGTTGCCAAGTGTAACAGTGTGTGATGTGGCTTTGTTGAATGATACGCTGTCGGTCCATACGCGGCTTTTGCCGTCGGGACGTATTGCGACCGCTTTGATGACAGTTGATTTGTCGATTATGACGGGTTCAGTCATCACGGGTGAATCCTCGGTGGGTTCGCTGCCATCAAGAGTATAATGTATCGGAGCATCATCGATAGTTGAAAGTTCGGTGTGAAAGGCGTTTTTCTCGGGGTCGGCTACGAGCTTGCCATTTATGTCAAACACATGTTTTGCATAATTGTAGCCGAGAGTCTCATACAGATGTATAAGAGCAGGCAGACGTTTGGTGAATCCAGCGTAATCTTTCTGTTCAGGTTGTGTCCACTGAACTTCAGCCATTGCCGCAAGGCGCGGTAATTCCATGTATTGAACATGATGGAAATCCTTCATATATTCTGTCCAAAGGTTAGCCTGAGCTCAGAGTATATGAGCAGCTGCCTCGTCCGAAAGGTTATTTCCGGCGGGTTCAAGA
>CAMWPX010000095.1 GCA_947176205.1 uncultured Porphyromonadaceae bacterium | reverse complement strand
GTCATGGTGGTGGCTTACGGTGCCGTAAAGAAAAGTGCCTTCACCGGTTCGGCAAGCACAATCGATGCTTCAACAATCGAAAAAGCAACCGTAACCAACGTGCTTTCCGCCTTGGCAGGTAAAATGCCGGGTACCAACCTTTATACTCAGTCAGGTGCTCCTGACGGCGGACCATCGTCAATCGTAATCCGTGGTCTCGGTTCTCTCAATGCGAGCATGCAGCCTCTGTATGTGCTTGACGGTGTACCCTACGGTGGTTCAATAACAAACCTCAACACTAACGATATCGAGTCAGTGACCGTACTGAAGGATGCCGCTTCTACCGCGCTTTACGGTGCACGCGGTGCCAACGGTGTCATCCTTATCAATACTAAGAAGGGTAAGGAAGCCGGTGCCGGTACTGTGACTCTTGACGCAAGCTGGGGTATGAACACCCGCGGCGTTCAGGATTATAATGTAATTTCCGACCCTCGTCTTTACTACGAGACTTATTACAAGGGTCTCTATAACTATGCTACCGCCGGCGGTCTTTCTGATGCCAACGCATGGCAGTGGGCTAACAGCAATCTTATCAACAGTTCGTCTTACGGTCTCGGATATCAGGTGTTCTCTTATCCCGAAGGTGAGATGTTCATAGGTCAGAACGGTAAGGTGAATCCCAATGCCACATATGGCAATACCGTAACTTACAAGGGTCAGGAATACTATCTGCGTCCCGACAACTGGCTTGATGAGGCTTATCGCACCTCACTGCGTCAGGAATACAATGTAAGCGTGCGTAATTCCAATGACCGCACCAATTTCTTCGCTTCATTCGGCTATCTTGACAATGAGGGTATCATGCCCAACACTGACTATACTCGTCTGAACGCACGTCTGTCAGCTGACACTCAGGTGAAATCATGGTTGAAAGTGGGCGCTAACTTCGGCTACACTCACTTTGACAGCAAAGCCATGATGGAAGACGGTTCGTCAAACTCTTCACTCAACCCCTTGGCTCAGGCTGTAAAGATGGGTCCTATCTACCCGATGTATCTGCGTGACGGCAACGGCGATATCATGAAGAATGCCGACGGTCTGACACGATTTGACTACGGTAATGGTGAAAACGGCGGTCGTACCCGTCCTAATGGCGCATTCTATAACGCCAACGGTATGAGTGACCTTCTTTATAACACATACACATCAAACGGTAATATATTCAATGTGACCGGTTTTGCTGAAATCCGCTTCCTCAAGGACTTCAAGTTCACTACCAACAACACCGTTTATTTGCGTGAATCACGCTCCAACACTGTGCAGAATCCTTACTTCGGTTCAGGTGCAGGTGCAGGCGGTCGCGTATCGGTAGGTCACAGCCGCTTCATGGAATACACCTATCAGCAGTTGCTCGAATGGCACAAGTTGATTGGCAAACATGACGTGTCAATCCTTGCCGGTCATGAAAACTCATGGCAGAAATCAGCATCGTTGTCAGCTCAGAAGACTCAGATGTTCTCTCCGTCAAATCCCGAACTTGCAGGTGCCATCATAAATCAGGACATGAACTCTTACACTTCAGAATATGACAATGAAGGTTGGATATTCCGTGCCATGTATGATTATGACACCAAATATTTTATCAACGGTTACTATCGTCGCGACGCATCTTCTGTGTTCCATCCCGACCATCGCTGGGGTAACTTCTGGGCTGTGGGCGCAGCATGGATGATTAACAAAGAATCATGGTTTAACGCTTCATGGGTTGACATGTTGAAAATCAAGGCTTCTTACGGTGAGCTCGGTAATGACGGTATCGGTAACTACCGCTATACCAACACTTATACCGTGGTTAACGTAGGCGGTCAGCCCGCTCTTCAGGCAAGCTCAGTAAAGGGTAATCCCAATATCACATGGGAAAAGACAGGCAGCTTCAACGCAGGTGTCGAATTCACATTGTTCGGCGGACGTCTGTCAGGTGTAGTTGACGCTTACTACAAGAAGACTTCCGATATGCTCTATTCTCGTGCACTCCCCGTATCGTCTGGTTTCTCCAATGTATATGAAAACTACGGTGATATCTGCAACTACGGTGTCGATATCGACCTTACCGGTACGCTTGTAGCTACACGTGACTTCACATGGGATATCAATGTGGTTATGTCACAATACAAGAACGAAGTGCTCGCATTGCCCGACATCAACAAGTCAAAAGTAGTCAACGGTTACAGCGGTGCAGGCTCAGGCGGTTTCTATATTGGCGAAGGTCTGCCTCTGTACACTTATTACCGTGCAAAATATGCCGGTGTGGATAAAGAGACCGGTATTCCTATGTTCTGGGGTCGTAAAATCGACGAAGAAACAAAGAAGCCCGTGGTATTACCCAATGGCGAATATGAATATGTCAAGAAAGAAGCTAAGGATATCGTAAATGACGATTATCAGCTCTGCGGTGACATGAACCCCACTCTTTCAGGCGGTTTCGGAACCACTCTCCGTTACAAAGGCTTTGACCTGAGTGCATCATTCACTTATCAGATAGGTGGTAAGATTAATGACAGCGCATACGCCAGCTATATGGAAACTCCCCGTGCATCAACTCAGGGTGGTGCTATCCACGCTGACATCCTCAATGCTTGGACTCCTCAGAATTCAAATTCTGACGTGCCCCGCTGGCAGTTCGGCGATGACTGGCGTGTGACTTCCGACCAGTATCTGACCGACGCTTCTTACCTCAACCTGCAGAATATCAACTTCGGTTACACTCTGCCCAGCTCTCTCGTAAGCAAACTGATGCTTCAGAAAGTACGCGTGTACCTGTCATGCGAAAATGTATGGCTCTGGTCAGCCCGTCAAGGTTTTGACCCGCGCACATTCGCTCTCGGTACAAGCCGCTCGGCTACTAACGGTGTATCAGGCGGTAATACCTACAACGCTGCCGTTCGTACATTCACAGGCGGTATATCGGTAACATTCTAATCTAATTTGACTCAAGCAATGAAAACATTATATAAATCACTCGTCGCAGCCCTTATCGGTGCACCCCTGCTCCTGTCAAGCTGTATTGAGGAAACTTTCCCCACAAACGGTGTTACAGCCGAGCAGTTAGGTGAAAATTCCAAGGGTGTTGAAGCCGTGCTCCGCGGTATGCCGGCCTTTATGAAAAAATACCAAACATGGACCACCAGTGCTTTTGACTATGGTTATCCAAGCATACTTTGTATCCTTAACGTGCAGACTCAGGACTGTAATGAAAGCGATACAGGTTATGACTGGTATTCGACATGGGCTGAAGCTAATATTTACATCAACTCCAATACGGGTTACTCTCAGTTCCACTGGTACTACATGAACCTTCTCGTTCAGGCTACCAACTCAGCTATCGCTGCTGCCGGCGAAAATCCCGAGACAGCATTCATGCGTGGTGCAAGAGCACAGGGTCTTATCTATCGTGCATCGACTTATCTCGATATGGCGCGCATGTATGAGTTCCTTCCCAACGAAGTGGTATCGCCTGTAAATACAGACGGTCATGATGTCACCGGTCTTACAGTACCTATCGTTACCGAAAACATGTCGGACGACGAACGTATGAATAACCCCCGCGCCACTCACGAGCGCATGGTGGAATTCCTTCTCGGTGATCTCCAGGAAGCCGTTGACCTTTACACTGAAGGCGGTACAGCTCCTTCTTCCAAGGACATGCCTTCGCTTGCTGTAGCTTACGGTGTCATGGCTCGTGTGTATATGTGGGATGAAAACTATCCCAAGGCAGCTGAATATGCCGAGAAAGCTATCGCCGCTACAAACGCTACTCCTCTTACCAAAGAAGAATGGCTGAGCACTACTGACGGCTTCAATAATTCATCCGTAAGTTCATGGATGTGGAGCATCGAGCAGGAAAGCGAAAATGACGCTGTGCAGTCATGGACTAACTGGACTTCATTCATGAGCCCCGAACTTCTCATAGGTTACGGTGGCGGCGGTGCCGGTGCAGGTAACACTTACTTCCATATTGACCGCGGTCTTTACGACCAGATTGATAACCGTGACTTCCGCAAACTCTCGTTCAAAGCTCCTGAAGGTCATCCTCTCGCAGGTAAAGAGCCGAATCTTGATGCTGAACGTTTCGCTGAACTTGATGACTATGCCGGCGTTAAGTTCCGTCCGGGTTCCGGTAACATGACTGACGAATCAGTTGCGTTTGCTACCGCAATTCCTTTGATGCGAGTTGAAGAAATGTATTTCATTCAGGCTGAAGCCGTGGCTCACAGCAATCCCGCCGAAGGTAAGACCCTTATCGAGAAATTCATGCAGACCTACCGTTTCCCGCAGTACACCTGCTCAGCTTCTATTATAGATGACGTAGTAGATGAAATCGTGCTTCAGAAACGTATCGAGTTCTGGGGCGAAGGTATCACTTTCTTTGACTTCAAACGCCTTAACATGAGTGTTATCCGTGCTTACGATGGCACTAACTGGCCCGCTATGCAGCGTCTTAACACCAACGGTCGCCCCGCATGGATGAATATGTCAATTCTTGACTACGAATCAGACTTCAATAAAGGCGTAAGCGGTTACCTTAATCCTAACTGCGGACAGAAATATACTCCCGTACGCTAATCTGTACTGATTGAAATATTTAATCAATAATTCACAAAAAGATGAAAATCAAATCACTTATCATATCGGGTCTTTGCGCCGTAGCAATGGTGATGGTCGGTTGTACTGACTCTGTCAGCTATTCGCCCGCAGCTCCCGACGTTAACGACGGTGTGTATTTCCCCACCTCGGATAACACCAATTTCTCTCTGACTAACGGTCAGAGCGAGATTACAGTGAAGCTGTTCCGCAGCAATGTTGAGGAAGCTATCGTAGTGCCCCTGGGCAACAACGCTTCTTCAGAATTCACCGTGCCCTCCACAGTGGCTTTCGCCGCAGGTCAGGATGAAGCCGAAATCACTATCGGTGTGGATTTCGCTTCAATCGAAGCTAACAAGACTTATGCCTTCCAGCTTCAGATTGCTCCCGAATTTGCTTCGACCTACGGTGTATCTGATGTGCTCGTTCAGGTTCTTTACGCTCCCTGGTCAGAATGGGTACGTCTTGGCGAATCTAATGAATTCGGTACCTATACTTACAATAACCCGTTTGTAGCCGGCGACGAAGAAGCTGCCGTGTACATGCGTACATCGCTTGATGACCCCAACAAACTTCAGTACCGCGTAGGTGACTATGATGTAGAGGGTATACCCGAAAAGGATCAAACATCGCTCTCACTTATGGGTTACATGCCTTACAACCAAATCATCGAGTATGACAAGACCACCGGTTATGTTACCGTACCCGTGACCAACTGTGTCACTACTTATGGCGGCTCAGCTATAAATTGCGGCGACGTTTACACTTTCGGTACTCAGATCAAGCCTTCATTTATCGAAGGTATCGACCCTGAAAAAGTGAAACAGTTGGCTGGCGTGTATGACGAAGAAACCGGTGTGTTCGCAATGAATATGGTTTACTGGAACGCAGGTCTTACCTACAACTCCGGTAACAAGTACGAGTATCTCCAGCTCCCGGGCTTCACTCAGTACAGCGTAGGTGTTACACTCAACGGTAAATACACTTCACAGGCTGGTGACGCCATGCAGGTGTTCAACATCACCAAGAGTGAGACCGTAGCCACTGTCAAGTATCAGGTTTATGCAGGTTCACTTTCAGAAGCAGCAGCCGAAGGTAAAGCCGGCGAACTTGCTACAAACGAAAATGCACCTTCGGTAACAGCATCAGGCAATGTGGCTGTGACTCTCGAAAACGGCTCATATACCATTGTGGTAGCCGGTGTAGACGCTGAAGGCGAACTCAAGGCATGGGATTACCTGACATTCAACTTCTCAGTAGTTGAGGAAGACCCCAACGAAGGCTGGACTTCACTTGGTGAAGTACTCTACGGTGAAGACTATTTTGCGACTGTCTTTAGTGGAGCCGGTGTATCAGTTACCAACTATATGGTTGAATGCCAGCAGAACGATGAATATGATTACATGTATCGTCTTGTAGACCCTTATGGACAGGCATGGCCCTATTATGGCGCATTCACTGATATCGAAAACACTGCCAAACACAACTATCTGGAATTCTGCATCCTTAATGCCAATGTATGTATGGTCTGGGGTAGCGAGATGACCTTATCTGTAGGTGGCGATGAAGTATTCATGAGTTCAATAGCTTTCAATAACTATGCGGGTGGTCAGACACTTCAGGAGCAGATTGAAGCCGGACTCATGGGTAAATTAGAGAACAACAAGTTCACAATGCCTACAAAATCACTCATCTGGTGGATTGGTGAGCAGGGTTACTACGGTAACTCTAACGGCGGCTTCCAGGTTAACTTCGCTCCCGAAGAAGAAGAGGAAGAACCTGCAGCATACTCGCCCAAGGCTTTCACTGCCAAGGTTAAGGCAGCCGTCAACAGCCGTATGCACGCTGTCAAGACTGCACGCAACTTCCAGAGCATGACGCTTGACAACAAGACTTGGTTCAACTATAAAGGCAATAAAACCACAGTGGAACGTGTTTCACTCTAAACACAAGAGTAAACTAATTCCATAAATCAATACCGATTGACGGGTATCGTACCTCAAGGGGTGCGATATCCGTTGATTGTCAAAAACCAGCTTTACGCTAAAACACCTGTTATGAAAAAAGTAATACTGCTAACACTTACCGCCGCACTGGCGCTCACCGCCCCGGCACAAAGCAAATTTTCAGTGACTACGCGTCAGCTCATCGACAGCTGGCAGTCATCAGTGGAATCACGCGCCGGCATGAAAAGCGTCGCAAGGGAAATTCGCCCGCTCGAAGCTGAGAAAAGCGAAGTTACCGTGATGGTATCGCTCCGGTCGGAAAATGATGCCGACGCTCTCAGGGAAGCCGGATTCGATGTAGTGTCGCTATACGGCACCGTAGCTCTGGTCAACTCCCCTATAGCCTCACTCGAGTCTATGGCTCAGCTGCCGCAGGTCATAGAGATATCGGCAGGCGAGGAAAACCGCCCCATGATGTCGAAAGCCCGTCCGGCATCGGACGTCACACCGGTGCTCGCCGGCACTGACCTTCCCAAGATATTCGATGGCACAGGAGTGGTGTGCGGATTAATGGATACGGGTCTTGACCCCAACCATGTCAATTTCCGCGATGCCGAAGGCACGGGCGACACACGTGTCAAAGCCGTGTATGTGCTCAGTGCCTCCACCAGCACTACAGCGGCGGTGACATCCTACACCACCCCCTCGCGCATAGCCCAGTTCACCACCGAGAATTCCGACCAGACCCACGGCACACACGTGCTCGGCATCATGTCGGGGGCCTACAAGGGCGCCGGAGTCTACGGCACCCTCAACACATCGGGCGGAGCCATGCAGGGCAAGAAAAACGTACCATACTACGGTGTGGCGCCCGGTTCCGACATAGTGGTGTGCTGCGGTTCGTTGTACGACGCATGCATACTGCGCGCCACCGAACTCGTGATGGACTACGCCAAGGAGCAGAACAAGCCCGCCGTGGTCAATCTGTCGCTCGGTAACAATACCGGCCCGCATGACGGCACCACCGCATTCAACAC
>CAMWPX010000094.1 GCA_947176205.1 uncultured Porphyromonadaceae bacterium | reverse complement strand
TTATATATCAATATGCAAATTATTTTTTATGTTCTTTGATATGCTTTTAGATTATGGATATGTCGGAATTGGTATGTGACTAATATCAAGGTCACTATGGTGGCGAGAATATCGCTTAGCGGGAATGACTCCCACACACCGTTGAGTTGATGATGCGGCGTCAGCAGCAACATCAGGGGAATGAGGAATACTATCTGGCGGCACATGCTCAAGGCTATTGACTTCCATATCATGCCGAGTGACTGAAACAATGTGGTGGATACAATCTGGAATCCGACTACGAAAAATGCGCTCATGGCTATTGAAAATGCATTAGCCGTGACTTTTATCAGTCCGCTGTCTGATGTAAATGCGCGGGCTATTGTCTCGGGGCATAATAATCCGAACACTGCTCCCGCACTCACAACGGCAGTTGCCCATAATGTAGCAAGCAAATATGTGCGACGAAGCCTGTCATATCTGCCGGCGCCATAGTTATAGCCTATTATAGGTTGCATGCCTTGACATATTCCTACCACAATCATGGTAAGTAACGATGTGTAAGTGACAAATATCCCGGCTGCGGCTACGGCATTGTCACCACCGTGTATGAGAAGGTTACGATTGATTATTATACTTATGGCGCATCCGGCAACGTTGACCAGCGACGGGGCGGCTCCTATACCGATAATATTGAGTACAATGGTTTTCCTCAGCTTATAAATACCCGCAGTGAACGTAATGGTACTTTTCGGATTAAGGAAATGCTTCATTACATAAATGGTGAAAATTATCACCGACAGGTCAGTAGCGATGGCTGCTCCTTTGATGCCCCAGCTGAGTCCGAAAATAAAAATGGGAGCGAACACTATGTTGCATCCGGCACTGATAAACATCGTTATCATGGCTTTTTTCGGATAACCTGAAGCGCGCATGATATTGTTGAATGTATAACCTATGTTCATGACGAACAGCCCCGGCATAATATACATCATGAAATCGCGGGCGTAGGGAAGAGTTCTCTCGCTTGCACCGAAAGCTATCAGTATATCGTCAAGAAATAGTGTAAAGACGCTTATGTATAATGTGGCGTTGATTATAATCAGAGTAAGCGAATTTCCCAGAGTCAGAAGGGCTGATTGTCGGTCATTTGCTCCAAGACTGATTGATACTCTGGCACTTGCTCCAGCACCTACAAGGACGCCTAAAGCCGTTGCTATGTTCATTACCGGAAATGTAATGGCGAGACCGGCAATAGCTTCGGTCCCGACACCTTGACCTATGAATATACGGTCTATGACATTGTAAAGTGACATGGTGAGCATGCCGATTACAGCCGGAAGACTGTAGTCCCACAGAAGCTTGCTTATTTTACCTTTGCTGAGTAAGTCAAGATTGCCTTGTACTGAGGTGGATTTGCTCATAGGTCGTTTTTTGGGGGGTGTGAATTGTATTTATTGCCTCTGATACGGTAAAGAGTTTCTTTAGTGACACCCAGATATGATGCTATCTGGGTGAGGGTCACACGTTCGAGAATCTTTGGATACCTGTTTATCAGCCATTGTAATCTTTCCGGAGCTGATGCATTTTGCAGTACGGTTATTCTCTCTTCAAGCCGGCATGTCTGCTCCATGAGTATGGTTGTAAGAAATGCGAATACCTGTTTATAATGGTCATGTGTGAAATCATCAAGTATATGTGACATCTCTACATGAGGCAGAACATAAACTTCTGATTCTTCAAGAAATTCGATGCCTGACTGCATATCGGTATTTTTATACAGATGTATGGACTGGGCTATGAATTCATCTTCAAAAGAGAATGAAAACGTATACTCTTTACCTCCGAGTATATAATATGTACGGGCTGAGCCACTTTTTATGAAATATGCCTGACAGCGCATATTACCCATATCTGATATAATATCGCCACGCTTGAATGTGTGAAGCGTGATTTTTTGATACATCGTTTCTTCAAGTTCCTCAGGTATGGAAAGAAATGCTTTTATATGTTCTATCGGGTGCGGCATAATTATTTTACGTAATAAACTACCTTGCATGTCACATCATAAGGGACACCGGCGGCTTTACGCGGTACTGATGACAGTCGGTAATAAAACGAATGCTGCCTGTCCCAGCTTTGTATATTAGCTTGTCGTGTCTGTGACGGGGGAATCGTACATTTTATGCTGACCGTGCGCGAGTGCAGCTGACGTTTTTTGCTGTCGTAATAGTTCAGATTCAACCCCACGGCTGTCAGTGTGTCAGTGGTGTTGTTGCTGATAAACATGCTTTCACTGGTTGAGCGAAGCGGTTTGTCATATCCGGAAATTCTTATGCTGACGTTATCTGATTCGGTCCATACTGTATCGTTGCCCGCAACACTTGTATGCTTACCGTTAGATACCGCTGATTTTAGCGCCTTGCGGGTGGTGCGTTGTCGCTTTGCTGCGGTATCGCTTGCTGATAACGAAATTATCGAGATAATCAATATTATAAGCTTGAATCGGAGCATAGCGGTTAAAAATATATCGGTTCTGACGGCTTGTCTGGTTCCGGAAATATTCTGATACAGCCGTGTGATATTTTTTCGGGTTCGTTTTTTCTGATGAGTCCGCGAAACATGTATGGTAGAGCTCGCCAGATATTTATCGATATCGCAGTGCGGTGTTTGTTAAAGATTATACTTGATTCCGCATCGTTAAGCGTCAGGGTGTATTTCTTTGCATTATCCAGTTTGATTCCGTTTTGTCGGGAGTACATTTTTGCTTCGTATTCGGTTGGCTTGGCGGTGGCTGATATGTAGCCGATAACAGTGCCGGGCTTCAGAGAGCGGTTTGGCGAGTGTATTATCACCATTCTATATCCGCTTATGTTGTCAGCTATAGGTCTGTTGTCGGGCGAATGACGTTCGATTGCCATCGTGACGCCAGTGTCGGTAAATCGCCATATACCCTCTATGTGATGTATCGGTTGTTGCGATATATAGTTCTGAGCTGTTGATATATTATAATCCGGTATTATTTCCGGTGATGCAGGAAGGAAATCAATAAATGATTGACCCAATGCTGCGTGACCGGAAATAATAACTGTTATTGTGGATAAAATATTTCGTAAACTCGTTACCATCTATTTTATACGGTACCGAATTTATATGCAAATCCGAAGCTGAGAATTTCTTTAAGCTGGAATTTTTTCCAGTTGGAACCCAATACTATAGGAGTCTGAGAGTCGTAGCGCATGTGTAGATACAGGCGGGTTGACAGGAATTTATTGATATTGAAATCAAAGGTATGTTCCCAGTCAGCCTGTATGAACTTATAATCACTGAATATGAACAGCCGAGATGTGTAGGATATATTGTATGTGATTTTCCATGCTAAAGTTAACTCGGCGCTCGAACCGACATTATTCACCACCTTACGTCCGGGCTCTATACCGTAAGCGGTTTCATCCAGACGGTCTGTAATACATGTTTTCATATTCCAAGACAATGGTGACAGAGACACACCGAAGTTTACGGTCTTTTTCTCATTTTCGTAACTATAAGTCATACCGAGACCGAGGTTGAGTTCACCCGGCGACAGGAAAGATGACTGTAATTTGTCGGAATTTGTCGGATAGCTGTTGAATAGCTGGGTCTTGAACATGAAGTTTGCCGAATAGAACCATCGGTGAGCGGCTTTCAGACCAGCTGTGGCATTAATCTGGAGTATGTCTTCCGATATATTGATGTCATGCACCTTGTCCTCAGGAGTGCTGTTGAGGCTGAATTTGTATTGGACGTTGAATTCAAACAGATATTTAGGGTAGAATTTAGTGTTAAGCTTTACATTGTAAGCCACTAAAGCTATGAGATTGAAGCTGCTGTTGCCACCCTGATACCAGTTGGGCGATATATATGCCTGAGAGAATTGTAGTGATGAGTTGAAATTATGAAGCCAATGCTTTTCATCTATATTGGCTGTGATTTCCGATGAAAGCTGTTTTTCGTCCACTTTGATTTCTTCAAGCACTATATGGGTAGTGGCAGGGTCTACGAAAGCACGGTAAGATTTGGGTGGTTCAGGCAGATTCTTAAGCAAATACTTTACGTTTCCCGGAGAGTTGATGGCGTAGCGCTGGCGTGCATGCTCTATAAGGTCACGCGAACGCCCAAGGTCTTCAAGCCAGTAGAATGCTTCAGGCACATCATGTGTGACATCAGTCATGAATGAAAGAGAATCCAGATATTGGTAGGTATCGAAAACCACCGGAGCGAAATAAGCTGACGGCACTTGTCGGGTAGGACGTGGGGTATAAGGTGTTGACTCGACATCTTCCAATGTAAGTTCTTCGATATTGGTATCATTGGTTCGTATCACATCTGAATCTGACGTGGTGACATTGCCTAAAGCCCAGTTAAGAGTATCTTCGACAGTAATCGTCGAAGGCATATACGGTGATAGATTGACCTTGGGCAGAGCTTGGGCGTTGAGTACTAAAGTCGCGGCGGCTATTGTTATAATTAAGTGTCGCATGAATATTATGATATTTTACGTTTAGCTAAGTGATTATACAAATTCTAAGGCAGCATCCAGGTCAGCTATTAAGTCATCGATATGTTCTGTACCTATTGACAGACGTACCGTGCCGGGATATATATTCTGTTCAAGTTGTTGCTCCGGTGTGAGTTGGGAGTGGGTGGTGGTGGCAGGATGAATTACCAGTGATTTGGAATCAGCTACATTTGCAAGTAGAGAGAATATCTTCAGGTTATCTATGAATCTGGTTGCGCCTTCTATGCCTCCGCTTATTTCTACAGTAAAAATTGAGCCGGCACCGTGAGAAAAATATCGCTGGTATAGTTCGTGGTCAGGATGTGATTTGAGCGATGGATGGTTGACCTTTTCCACTTTTGGATGATTGTGGAGATGCTCTGCTATGGCTATGGCATTTGCCACATGTCGGTCCACTCTTAATGACAGCGTCTCGATGCCCTGTAAAAGTAAGAAGGAGTTAAATGGACTGATGGCAGCTCCAGTATCGCGCAAGAGTACCGCACGAATGCGTGATATGTATGCTGCTCTACCTGCTATATCGGTGAATTTAGCTCCGTGATATGATGGATCCGGTTGCGACAAAGTAGGGAAGCGTTTTGTAGCCGTCCAGTCGAAATTTCCGGAATCTATTATCACGCCGCCAAGTGATGTGCCGTGACCGCCTATGAATTTTGTCGCTGAATGTACCACGATATCAGCTCCGTAATCGAAAGGACGCATTAGATATGGTGTGGCGAACGTATTATCTACTATCAGAGGTAATCCATGGCGATGCGCCAGCACAGCTATCTGCTCAATATCGGTTACACTCGAATTCGGATTGCCGAGCGTCTCCACAAAGATAGCTTTTGTATTATCTTTTATCGCATGTTCAAAATTTTCCATGCGTTCCGGATTGACAAATGTAGTGGTGACACCGTAGCATGGCATCGTGTTGTCAAGCAGATTATATGAGCCACCGTAGATGTTGTTTGCTGCCACTATATGGTCTCCCGAAGTGGCTATGTTCATTATGGCGTATGTCACCGCTGCGGCTCCGGAAGCTACTGCAAGCGCCCCCACACCGCCTTCGAGCGCGCAGATACGGTTTTCAAGCACCTCGGTCGTAGGATTTGTCAGACGTGAATAGATGTTACCCGGCTCCGACAGGTCAAACCGTGCTGTAGCTTGACGGCATGAATCAAACACGTATGATGTAGTCTGATATATTGGTACTGCCCGGGCACCAGTAGTCGGGTCAGGCGTTTCCTGTCCGGCATGAAGTTGCAGGGTTTCGAAATGCAGTCGTGAGTCCTTATCCATCAATTAGTGAATTTTGGTTGGTTATTATCACAAATATTTGCAAAGTTATGAAATTTATAACCTTTAGAGAAACTTCGCGGCATGATTTTATTAAATACGATTATTTGTTTACCTTTGCATATCGTTTTTTTATAAAGAAAAAAGTAGTTATGGATTTTATTGAAGAACTCTCGTGGCGTGGTATGATACATCAGATGATGCCCGGCACCGATGAGCAGCTTAAAAAAGAGATGACCACAGCCTATCTCGGTATTGACCCTACGGCTGATTCACTGCATATAGGACACCTTGTCGGTGTTATGATTCTGAAGCATTTTCAGCGTTCGGGACACAAACCTATAGCACTTGTAGGTGGAGCTACAGGTATGATTGGTGACCCATCGATGAAGAGTCAGGAGCGCAAACTCCTTGACGAAGAGACGCTCCGTCATAATCAGGAAGCGATAAAAAAGCAGCTTGCCAAATTTCTTGATTTCAATTCCGGTGCGCCTAACGCTGCCGAGATGGTCAATAACTATGACTGGATGAAATCATTCTCTTTTCTTGATTTTATTCGCGATGTGGGCAAGCACATAACAGTCAATTACATGATGGCTAAGGATTCGGTGAAAAAACGTCTGAGTGGAGAAAGTCAGCAGGGTATGTCGTTTACCGAGTTCTCGTATCAGCTTGTGCAAGGTTATGACTTCCTTAACCTCTATCGTGAAAAAGGGTGTCGCCTGCAGCTTGGCGGTTCTGACCAGTGGGGTAATATAACTACCGGTACTGAACTGATACGTCGTGTAGAGCAGGGTGAGGCGTATGCGCTTACATGTCCGCTTATAACCAAGGCTGATGGAAGTAAGTTTGGTAAAACAGAGAGTGGCAATGTGTGGCTTGACCCACGTTACACATCGCCATATAAATTCTATCAGTTCTGGATTAATGTTTCTGACGAAGATGCTGAGAAATACATTAAAATCTTTACCGAACTGACTAAAGAGGAAATTGATGCATTGGTTGAAGCTCAAAAAGCCGATCCCGGCTCACGTGTGCTTCAGAAGCGACTCGCACAGGAAATTACCACTATGGTGCACTCCGCCGCTGATTATGAAGCCGCTGTCGAGGCATCACAGATACTTTTCAGCAACAAAGCCGGCGAAGTCCTGCACAAGATTGATGAAGATACCCTTCTTGCCGTTATGGAAGGCGTGCCACAGTTTGAAGTGAGTCGTGCCGACATAGAAGCCGGCATCAAACTTGCTGATTTGATAGTGGATAAAGCCGCCGTATTCCCCTCTAAAGGTGAGATGCGTAAAATGGTGCAGGGGGGAGGCGTAAGCGTCAATAAAGAAAAAGTATCAGACCCATATATGTCTGTTACCACCGATATGCTCCTTAATGATAAGTATCTTCTTGTGCAGAAAGGCAAGAAAAATTACTTCCTGCTTCGTGTCGTATAATAAAACTTTTAGATAAAGTTTGTACAAAATAAAAAGTATTATTAACTTTGCATCGCTTTAGGCTCATTGGAGCTTGGGCAACGGATTGTCTTATGGTGTAATGGTAGCACTACAGTTTTTGGTTCTGTCTGTCTAGGTTCGAATCCTGGTAAGACAACAAAGGAACTCCGGAATCTTCAGATTCCGGAGTTCCTTTAATTATAACTGTTACGGTCTGATATGCCAAAAGTGGCGATTCGCACCAAATCGCATTATCTCCTCCTTAACTTTGCGGTGAGAAACAATCATCGGCAAAGTGCGAAACACTATTTACATACCGCCCAAAGTCCGCCATAATTACCGTGGCGTGACCTATTACACCGACTTTGAGCGTCATGTGGGTCGTACGCTCCCCAAGGCGCACCGCGCCGTTATCTCCCGGCTCGAATCGCTCCGCTTTCA
>CAMWPX010000093.1 GCA_947176205.1 uncultured Porphyromonadaceae bacterium | reverse complement strand
TACTTATGCTTCATATAGTTATATTTTGGAATGCCTGCGGTCAAGCATCAAAATCTACCTTTATGATGAAGGCATGCTACACAGCAAGACCATGATAATCGATAATGATTTCTGCTCGATAGGTTCGGCAAATATCGATTTCCGCAGTTTTGAACATAACTTTGAAAGCACAATGATGATATATTCGCGTAAGGCAAATTCTGAACTGAAGCACCAATTTATGATAGACCAGTCACATAGCACCAGACTTTTCGCTTCATCATGGCGTAAACGACCTTTGATTCAGAAAGCCAAAGAATCACTTGTGCGACTGCTTAGTCCCATTCTGTAAACACACCCGATAAAACTATCTGCCATATAGCTGCCACACCAAAGATTTTCCTTATCTTTGACTTCGATTTATGACCGCCTCGATATCACATTATATTACGTCAATAGCCGATGCCGTGTGCGGCATACCACTGTTTATGGTACTGATAGGCGGTGGTATATTTCTGTTTTTATATTCGGGAATGGTATCCGTACGACGCCTTCCTGCCGCCATTAAAGCATTACGGACAAAACAAAGTGCCGGACGCGGAGAAATCAGCAGTGCCCAAGCTCTTGCATCAGTTGTCGCAGCCACAGTAGGAATGGGTAACATAGCCGGTGTGGCAATAGCTCTGGTGATGGGCGGACCCGGTGCTATATTCTGGATGTGGATAAGTGCTCTTGTGGGAATGTGCACAAAATATCATGAAGGCGTATTAGCTGTCAAATATCGGAAAATTGACTCGGAGGGAAGACCATTCGGCGGTCCGATGTATATCATACGCCACGGTATGTCAAGCAGATGGCTACCGCTTGCATCGATGTTTGCCATAGCAGGTATGTTCGGGACATTATGCATTATGAACGCAAACCAACTTACCGAAGCTACCGTAACAACTATCAGTGGCTTTACAGAAATAAACCACATCACATCAGTCAAACTTATTATCGGAATAATAATAGCTCTTATCGTTTCAGCGGTAGTAATAGGTGGAGTCAAGAGAATAGCCCGTGTAGCCACTGTTCTTGTTCCATTTATGGTGGGAGCGTACTTTTTACTGGTACTATACATCATTATTACACATATAAGTGATGTCCCCGATGTATTCCGACAGATTTTCACAGAAGCATTTTCGCTTAAAGCCGGTTGGGGAGCATTAATCGGAGTAGCATTAATCGGAGCACGGCGAGCTGCACTTGTAAACGATGCCGGTGTAGGCACAGCCTCCATAATGCACGGTACATCAGCTTGCCGCGAACCCGTGCGTGAGGGGCTTGTAGCCATGCTCGGTCCTGCCATAGATTCAGGATTTGTATGCACCCTGACTGCAATAGCGCTACTTCTATGCGGTGACGTCACATCAGAAGGCATCAAAGGACTTGAAATAGCCATCAACGCATTCGGCAACGCCATACCGGGCGGAGAATACATGCTTATGGCGATAGTGACTTGTTTCGCTCTTTCGTCGATGTTCAGCTATTCATTCTATGGTCACCGATGCGCCATATATCTGTTCGGAGAGCGTAAAGCGCGTTACTACATCTGGTTTTTCATCGTCACACTTGTAATATTCGCTGTAGCACCTGTGGAAACCGCCGTAGGTCTGTGTGATTTTTTCTATGCCCTCATGGCGTTTCCCACAATGCTGACACTCATCATGCTCCGACGAAAAGTAAAAGAAGAAACAACCCGCTACTTCTCCACAAATCAAAATAACGATAACCTGACCGATACTGAATAAATCCATTATTTTTACAATATGATAACTCCAGAGCAACGGCTTTCGCTTGAAGAAAAAATCATCACTATGCTCCGCACTGTATATGACCCCGAAATCCCGGTGGACATATATAGTCTTGGACTAATATATAACATTGACCTTGACGATGATGCCAATCTGCACATCGACATGACTCTTACCGCACCAAACTGCCCTGCCGCAGACTTTCTCGTAGATGATGCCAGAATAAAACTTGAAAGCATAGATGGCATCAAATCCGTGGACATCAACATAGTTTTTGAACCCGAATGGAACAAAGACATGATGAGCGAAGAAGCTAAACTTGAATTAGGATTCCTTTAATATAACGAGACATTGACTGATTCCATAGCCAGACATACTTACTTTCTATCCGACACACATATCGGAGCGTCATATATATCCGACACCTACGCCCATCAGCGACGGTTGGTGAAATGGCTACGCAGCATAGCCCCTACTGCCGCAAGATTATATCTTATGGGTGATATCCTTGACTACTGGTATGAATACAAAACCGTGGTACCACAAGGTTACACACGATTCTTCGGCGCACTTGCAGAGCTGAGCGACAGTGGTGTAGAAATCACATGGCTCAAGGGCAACCACGATATATGGATACATGATTATCTTCCAAATGAACTCGGTATAACAGTAATTGACGGAATCCTAAATACAACCATCGACGGTAAAGTGTTTGTACTCGAACATGGCGATGGCATAGGAGAACCACGCAGGTCATACAGACTCATGCGTAAGATTTTTCGCAACCGGATAGCACAATGGCTTTATTCAGCCATTCACCCGCGATGGACCATAGGCATGGCTCACTCCTGGTCATCACACAGTCGCAAACAGGGATACAAGCAAACCGTAAAAGAAATAACATCCGATGACCCGCTGGTCAACTTTGCTAAGCAATATATGGAATCAAACGGTCACGTGGATTATTTTATAACCGGACACCGCCACATGGTGGCGGAATATGATATAGCGCCCGAATCACACCTTATAATATTAGGTGACGGATTCCGCCTTATGACTTACGGCGTATGGGATGGTCAATCTCTAAAGATTGAAAAAATTCCAGAGTAGAACACATTTAACTAATTTTAAGACTTAACCCCACTTTTATCCATAAAAGCCAAATAGCTGTATACAAATACATTAAATGCTTGGGATAACCCATCAGCAATGCTAAAGGATAAAAAACACTGCTGAACAACATACAAAAATGTTTGCATCGGCTCCTATTTTAGAGATACCTTTGTGTCCGAAAGCTAACACAATCTTTTTTACCTTAGAAATTGTACCTATTGGAAACTCATAAAAAGGGACTATGCGAGTAGTCCCTTTTTATCTATCCCTATAAGACCATTATGTTATCATACAATCGAAACGAAAATGAGATAGTGCTATGTCGCACTTTTTCCTCCGATATTGAAGCTCACATCGCACAAGCAGCATTGGAAGAGGAAGGTCTCACGTGCATACTGGAAAACGAAATTTTTTCACGACTTTACCCCATAGGATTCAATTCCATAGGAGGAATACGCCTCATGGTCAAATCACGTGACATGGAAAGAGCTGGAGAAATCGTGGATTCTCTTTCTTTTGAAAATTAATATGCCTTAATTATATCAATATTTGTTTTGACTTACATGACATCAAATATCGCTCTAAACAAGAATCACCTTGTACAGACACTCGGCAAACCTGCCGATTCCTTTACCAAAGATGATATTATCAGCTATGTGATATCACAGGATATCGCCATGATTAATTTCATGTACCCGGCTGAGGACGGTAAACTTAAGACGCTTAATTTCATCATTAACGACCTACAGTATCTTGACACGATACTAAGTTACGGCGAACGTGTCGACGGTTCAAGCTTGTTCTCCCATATTGAAGCCGGTAACAGCGACCTTTATGTCCTGCCCCGTTTCCGGACAGCATTCCGAGACCCTTTTGCCGAGATACCCACCGTCACTATGCTATGCTCATTTCTTGACAAAGATGGCAAGCCTGTAGACAATTCGCCTGAATACACTTTACAAAAAGCATGTAGCGAATTCACTGCAAAAACAGGTCTTTACTTCGAAGCAATGGGCGAACTGGAATTTTATGTCATAGCACCGGATGATTTCACCTTCCCCGCCAAAGACCAGCGAGGTTATCATGAATCAAGCCCATACGCCAAATTCAACGAATTCCGTACGCAGTGCATGCACCTTATAGCATCAGCCGGCGGTCAAATAAAATACGGTCATTCTGAAGTGGGTAATTTCACTCTTGACGGTAACATATACGAACAGAACGAGATTGAATTCCTTCCTGTTCCGGCTCAGGATGCCGCCGACCAGATAGCAATAGCCAAATGGATTATCCGTACGCTCGCCCGAAAGTCAGGTTACAACGTCACGTTCTCACCAAAAATCTCTACGGGCAAGGCCGGTTCGGGAATGCACATTCATATCCGTCTTATCGATAAAAACGGCAAGAACGTAATGATTAATCCCGCCACACATACTCTCTCAGATAATGCACTCCGAGCTATAGCGGGCATGATAAAGCTCGCGCCATCCATAACTGCGTTCGGTAACACCAACCCGACTTCTTACTTCCGGCTTGTTCCTCATCAGGAAGCTCCCACAAGTGTATGCTGGGGTGACCGCAACCGTTCCGTATTGATAAGAGTGCCGCTTGGCTGGACAGCTACCACCGATATGTGTGCCGTAATAAATCCCGGTTCAAACGCTACAATATTAACTCCCGACATGAAACAGACAGTGGAAATTCGCTCCGCCGATGGGTCAGCTGACATATATCTGCTTCTTGCTGCTCTTGCTGTAGCATGCAGATATGGATGGGAAATACCCGATGCCCTCCAATGTGCTGCCGACACTTACGTCAAGGTCAATATCCACGCCCAAGAAAATGCCGAACTGCTTTCACGGCTTACTCACCTGCCAGCATCGTGTGAAGAAAGCGCCAGATGCCTGCAAGAGGTGAGGCACATATATGAAGAGGACAATGTATTCAGTTCTTCCCTACTTGACAGCATCATCAAAAAACTTTCTGCCTTTGAAGACAACAATCTTATATCCCGTGCACAGACTGATTCCGCTTTGATGCATCAGCTCGTCGACACGTACTTTCACTGCGGGTAAACATACCACATCATCATATACGAAAAAAGACCGAGATATCCATCACGGTCTTTTCTTTACTGTGTGTGTTTTCTGATTCGTTTATCAAATGCTCAGCTTTGCTGCTACAGCATCAATACCGGGGTTTACTGCCACTATCACCCCGTCAGGGTCAATAAGATATGAACGGCAGGATTCATCTTTCTGTCCGAAGCTGTGCATCATTGTTGATGCCGCGCTTCCCAATACATGTACCTGCGACTTCGCATCCAGTCTGTCCCGGCGCACTATCTCACGAAAGAGGCTTTCATTACGGTCCATATTAACCGATACGAGACTCAACTTATCTTCTGTGGCATTGTTCTTTACAAATCTATCATAAAGATTGGCATTGATTCGTGAATCGGCATCAGTCGATGACCAAAAGTTAACCAATACATATTTGCCTTGCATCATAGGTAATGCTACCACATCACCGTTAACGTCAGTCACTTCAAATTTTGGAGCTAAAGCGCCTTCACGGGATTCATACTCATGTGAAGAACCGGCTGCCGCCATAACCAGAAGAATGGCGAAGAGCGCAATGACAATCATTGTTTTCTTCATTTCTCACTTAAATTTCATTAAACAATATCAATTTTCGGATGTCCGTTTTTAATAAAACCCGGCTCAATCAAGCCAACGGAACCATCCGTTTTCAGGTCTTTTCTGACCCCTCCGGGTCATGCACCTGTTACTAAAACGTTACAAAATTACAAAAAGTTCATTACACCACCAAATTTTCCACTGTTTTTTTATCAACAGGGCACCTCACGACCACACTCTACACCGCTTGGAGCGCGGCACAGAGCGATGTGTTAAATTTAACTAACGAAGCTTTTATGAACCTCAGCGAGGAGTGTATTTCGACTTTATCAATACTGTCGGGTCGTTATAAAAATCCGGAGTAAGCATATTCTCCAGTTTTGCCTCAGGATTATTTTCCAAATAACTTTCCACTATCTTCAGACCCGTATAACGTCCTACACGACCGGGGGCATTAGCATTGATTATATTTGCCACCGGCGACGGGTCAACCAACCTGACGGCATCATTAGGATTAGTAGAATACAACAGCCTGTTTGCTATCAATGCCTGCCATATCCGAGCTTCATTAGCCTGCGCCCACTCATACTCTTCAGGCGTAAAGCCAAGAGCCACAGCGCTATCTACAGCTGCTAACTGCATCATGCACTTGACCACTACCCCTTCATAAATCAATCGTGACAGCACGGTGCTTTCCATATCGCTTATGTAAGGAAATCGCACAGACACGAAAGCCTCAACCACATCCGGAACCATACGCGATGGTGTCTTCATCCGTCGTCGATAAGCCTCAAATGCCTCATAACCTTCATAATCAGCTCCAAGATAATGATTCAGACCTATCGCTATTATCGTATCGGACACTATGATACTCTGATTAAATGGGATAATAGCGCCGTACACTGCAGCCGGGAAACCATTCTCGCCAAACATTCCTGCAAACCGCGCGCTAACCTTACCCATAGCATCGGAAACCGAGTCAGCGACCACAAAACGTGCTTTTACATCCGGTTCAAATACCTGCACGGCACGCGAATCGCCATATTCACTGATAAATGAAGCAGAATCAATACCATAGACTTTACTCAGCAGACTTACTACCGGAGCATATTGAGCTGAAAGCTTCATCTTCACACTGTCGTCCTGCGAAGCATAACCATATGCTACCTCATCAAAACGAAGTAATTTCACAGGGACAGATTTAAGCTTATCTTCAGATAAACTGCACCCGGAAAAATTAATACCTACGGCTAAAAACGTTATTATCGCAAAAATAAAATTTCTCATATTCACCAAAATATTATCCCAAAAGTAAACATTGTAAGTCAAAAAATAGCACAACTCAATAAGATAATTCCATTTTCTCTTATAAATTGTCTAACTTTGCACATTGTATGATAGCAACTAATCATGAGCCACATTAGTTCAACACTAAGACTTTTATTCACTATCTCCGTTACATTATTAATGGTAACGGCAATGCCGGTGTCGCTATCAGCTAAAGAATTTCTTATAGTACTGGACCCGGGACACGGAGGTCATGACCCCGGCACTCACGGTCGACATTCCAACGAAAAAGACATATGTCTTAGTGTAAGCAACAAAGTAAAAGCCCTGCTTAAATCACATAAAGACATCAAAGTAGATGCCACACGCACCACTGATACGTATGTGACACTCAATGCAAGAGCCAATAAAGGTAATAAATCGATGTGTGACCTTTTTGTGTCAATACACTGCAATTCTCTTGACAAATCCAATCCGCGACGAACCACTTATTGCGGCACTACTGTCTACACAATGTCAAAAGACCGCTCTACCGAGAATCTCGCCATTGTTAAAGAAGAGAACTCCGTAATAGAACTTGACAAACTTTATGCTCCTGAAGAACAAAAATTCGATTCCGACGAACTCGCCATTTTATCGGAACTGAACCAGACGGCCAACATACATCATTCCGTACTCGCTGCCAATCTACTACAGAAACAACTCGTCAAAACTGCCGGCAGACATGATTTAGGGACAAAAAAAGCCGGATTTCTCGTCCTTCGTAAACTCACACGCCCCTCGGTACTTATAGAGATTGACTTCCTGTGTAATCCTACAGTAGAATCATTTCTTACCAGTGATGAGGGGCAGGGCAAGGTGGCAAAAGCCATAACGGACGGAATCCTTGCATATAAATCAGCTCAGACAGCAGAGGATAATACGTC
>CAMWPX010000092.1 GCA_947176205.1 uncultured Porphyromonadaceae bacterium | reverse complement strand
TCATCCACCCCATCGATGATTCGTGCTATCTGGGCAAAATCGTAGCCGAGATTAGAGCCTTGACCGGCAGTGTTTTCTATCACGGCTTTTATATCAGGTACTTGCGAATGCGCCATATTGATGGATTCGGCTATTCTGTCAAGGCATTCATTAGGTGCTATTTTGTTAAGGTGGCTTCCGGGATGAAAATTGAGCAGCGAGAGCCCCAGTTGACGGCATCGCTGCATTTCATCAAGAAATGCATCACGTGATTTAAGCAGGTTTTCCGAATCAGGCGAACCAAGGTTGATAAGATAACTGTCATGAGGGAGTATCTGTGCCGGTGTGTATCCAAGATTCTGACAATTTTCAATAAAAGTGGTAGCTTCTTTTTCGGAAATGGGCTTAGAACTCCATCGTGACGGGTTACGGGTAAACAAGGCAAATGCTTTAGCTCCTATATTATGAGCGTTGACGGGTGCATTGCTTACGCCACCTGTCACTGATACGTGGGCTCCGATATATTTCATAGTCAGTGTAAGTAATAATTATATAGGCAAATTTAAGCATTTATTTTCAAAAAAGATATTATCTTTGCATATCTTATAAATCTACATCACCATTGCAGCAATGTTAATTATAGGTATCGCAGGTGGAACCGGCTCGGGTAAAACCACCGTTGTCAATAAGATTATCAAAAGTCTTCCGCCCGGAGAAGTGGCGGTTCTACCTCAGGATTCTTATTACAAGGATTCCAGCCATGTGCCTGTAGAAGAACGCAGTAAGATTAATTTTGACGAACCTGCCGCCATAGAATGGACTCTTTTGGTCGACCAATTGGCTCAGCTTAAAGAGGGTAAGACTATAGAGATGCCCACATATTCATATCTTACATGTACACGTCAGGAAGCAACCGTTACCGTTGAGCCGCGCGATGTTGTGATTGTAGAAGGTATTCTTGTGCTCAATGACCCGATTTTGCGGGATATGATGGATGTGAAGGTGTTTGTTGACGCTGATGCCGATGACCGTCTTATCCGAGTGATAGCACGTGACTGTGTAGAGCGCGGACGAACCCCGATGACCGTAATCAACCGTTATCAGGATGTGCTTAAACCCATGCACTCCATGTACATCGAGCCGTCGAAACGTTATGCTGACCTGATTGTGCCCCAAGGCGGGAATAACATTGTGGCTATCAATCTGCTGACTGATTATATTGAAGCCCGGTTGCGTAAAGCCCATACCATTCGATAAAAGTTATATGATGGAAGAAGATGCATTGATGACTGATACGGTAATCACCGATATTCCGGAAGTAAACGAGACGGTGAAGTCTTCATCTGCTGACGGAAGCATGGTGCTTCGTACTGAAAACTTGGTAAAAAAGTATCGTCAGCGTACAGTAGTCAATCATGTTTCTATCAATGTAAAGCAAGGCGAGATAGTGGGTTTGCTCGGACCTAACGGAGCCGGAAAGACTACTACGTTTTATATGACAGTGGGGCTGATTACTCCTAACGAGGGCGAAATATATCTTAATGATTTGAATATAACCAAATACCCTGTATATCGGAGAGCCCAGATTGGTATCGGGTATCTTGCTCAGGAGCCTTCGGTGTTCCGGAAAATGACAGTGGAAGATAATATTCGGGCCGTATTGCAGATGACCGATACATCGGAAGAACAGCAGCGTGAAAAACTTGAAACGTTAATCGAGGAATTTTCTTTGCAGAAAGTCCGTTATAATTTGGGTGACCGTCTTTCGGGTGGAGAGCGACGCCGTACGGAGATTGCCCGGTGTCTTGCCATCGACCCTAAGTTTATTATGCTTGATGAGCCATTTGCCGGAGTCGACCCTATAGCTGTAGAAGATATACAATATGTGGTGCATAAATTGAAGGATAAAAATATTGGTATACTTATTACGGACCATAACGCTAACGAGACGTTGAATATAACCGACCGTGCCTATCTTCTTTTCGATGGAAAAATTCTTTTTCAGGGGACTTCGGAAGAACTCGCCGAGAATCCTATAGTCCGTGAGAAGTATTTGGGACGCGGCTTTATGTTTAATCGTAAGAAATTCAGTTAATATTAAATCTAATCTATTTCTATTATACAATTATGGCAGAAAAAAAAGAGTTATTGTTTGACCAGTTTCCTCCCGTATCTACGGAAGAATGGAAAGCAAAAGTCGAAGCAGACCTGAAGGGTGCTCCTTTTGACAAGAAATTGGTCTGGCGCACGAATGAAGGTTTTAACCTTCAGCCTATGTATCGCGCCGAAGATATTGTCGATTTGAAAACTACTGATTCTCTTCCCGGGGAATTTCCTTATGTGCGTGGCACACGTACAGACAATGATTGGTACGTGCGTCAGCAAATTTTGGCTGATGACCCCGTAGAAGCAAATAAAAAAGCTTTGGAAGTGCTCACCAAAGGTGTGACATCTCTCGGATTTAAGGTAGCTGAACCTTCGGCTGAGACAGTAGCAGCACTCCTTGATGGTATTGATTTGGAAAAAGTAGAGATTAATTTTGCCACTTGTCCCCGCAAGAGTCTTGTCCTTGCAAAGCATCTGGTAGAGTATCTCAAGGCTAAGAATGTAGCTGATAAGTTTGTAGGTTCTATTGATTTCAATCCGCTTAAAAAGCCACTAAAACATGGTGTGCCTTTCCCAGGCGATATGGTGGCTATGGCTAAAGAATTGCTTGACACAGTCGCTGAAGTTCCCTCTCTGAGAGTGCTTGCTGTTGATTCGGTGATGTTATCCGATGCAGGTGCGTATATCACTCAGGAACTCGGTTATGCTCTCAGTTGGGGTGCATCGTGGATGACCATGCTTACCGACGCAGGAGTTGACGCTACTGAAGTAGCACGCCGCATAAAGTTTAATATGGGTGTATCAAGCAACTATTTTATGGAATTGGCAAAATTCCGTGCAGCCCGTATGCTCTGGGCACAGATTGTAAAGCAGTACGGTGTAGCTGAAGCTGATTGTCGTCAGGTGGTTCATGCGGTTACATCTCGTTTCAATCAGACTATCTATGACGCCCATGTCAATCTGCTCCGTAGCCAGACAGAAGCAATGTCAGCTGTTCTTGCCGGTGTGGATTCAGTCACTGTTACTCCTTTTGATACTCCGTATAAGACTCCTGATGATTTCTCAGAACGTATAGCTCGCAACCAGCAGTTCCTTCTTAAAGAAGAAAGTCATCTTGACAAAGTGGTGGATCCTGCCGGCGGCAGCTATTATGTGGAAGTGCTGACAGCATCCATAGCCAACGAAGCGTGGAAATTATTCCTTTCTGTTGAAGAAGATGGTGGTTTCGTTGCTCAGGTCAATGCCGGAAAGGTACAGACTGCAGTTAAAGAATCATCTGACAAGCGTCACACTGACGTAGCTCGTAGAAAAGAAATTTTACTTGGTACCAACCAGTATCCTAATATCAATGAATTTGCTGCAGATAAGATTCAGGACAACGGATGTCATTGTGGTTGTGCTCATAACGAAGAGCCTTCCGTAGCATCACTTCCCGCTACCCGAGCCGCCAGTGATTTCGAAGCATTGCGTCTTGCTACCGAGGCAGCCGCAAATCGTCCTAAGGTGTTTATGCTCACTATCGGCAATCTTGCCATGCGTCTTGCACGTGCTCAGTTCTCTACTAACTTCTTCGGATGTGCCGGATATGAGATTATAGACAATCTTGGTTTTGAGACTGTAGAAGCAGGTGTCGACGCCGCTCTTGCCAAAGGAGCTGATGTGGTTGTGCTCTGTTCATCTGATGATGAATATGCCGAACTCGCTCCGAAAGCATATAAATATCTTGACGGTCGTGCACAATTTGTAGTAGCCGGTGCGCCTGAATGTATGGAGGCCCTCAAAGCTGAAGGTATTACGGACTTTGTACATGTAAGATGTAACGTTCTTGATACTTTGCGTGATTTTAATGCCCGTTTGCTTAAGTAATCATTTCACCCTCAGATATTATAACTATGAAACCAGATTTTAGAAACATAGACATTACTAAAGATGCTTTCGGCGATACCCATGCTCCGATAGCCAAGGGTGAAGATTGGCTTACACCCGAACTCATTCCTGTAAAGAATATCTATACAAAGACTGACCTTGAGGGGCTTGAACATCTTAATTATGTGTCCGGTCTGCCTCCTTTCCTGCGTGGTCCGTACAGTGCCATGTATCCCCTCCGTCCATGGACCATTCGTCAGTATGCAGGTTTTTCAACTGCAGCCGAGTCCAATGCGTTTTATCGCCGTAACCTTGCTTCGGGTCAGAAAGGTCTGTCAGTAGCATTTGACCTTGCAACTCACCGTGGTTATGACGCCGACCATGAGCGTGTGGTAGGTGATGTTGGTAAAGCCGGTGTGTCAATCTGTTCACTTGATGACATGAAGGTGCTGTTTGATGGTATTCCATTGAATAAAATGTCTGTATCCATGACCATGAATGGTGCCGTACTTCCTGTCCTCGCATTCTATATCAATGCAGGTCTTGAGCAAGGAGCCAAACTTGAAGAAATGGCAGGTACTATCCAGAATGATATTCTTAAAGAATTCATGGTGCGTAACACATATATCTATCCGCCCGAATTCTCAATGCGTATTATCGCTGATATCTTTGAGTACACATCCCAGAATATGCCTAAGTTTAACAGTATCTCTATATCCGGATATCACATGCAGGAAGCAGGAGCTACTTGTGACATCGAATTGGCATATACTTTGGCTGATGGTCTTGAGTATCTTCGCGCCGGTGTAAACGCAGGTATGGATATTGACTCGTTTGCTCCCCGTTTGTCATTCTTCTGGGCTATCGGTATGAATTTCTTCATGGAGATAGCTAAAATGCGTGCCGCACGCATGCTTTGGGCTAAGATTGTAAAACAATTCAATCCCAAGAATCCCAAATCCCTCGCACTCCGTACACACTCACAGACTTCAGGCTGGTCACTTACCGAACAGGACCCCTTCAACAATGTAGGTCGTACATGTATCGAAGCTATGGGTGCCGCTTTGGGTCATACACAGTCACTCCACACGAATGCTCTTGATGAGGCTATTGCGCTTCCTACCGATTTCTCTGCACGTATAGCGCGTAATACTCAGATTTATATTCAGGAAGAGACTATGATTACCAAGCAAGTCGATCCGTGGGCTGGTTCTTATTATGTGGAAGCACTCACCAATGAGATTGCTCACCGTGCTTGGGAACACATTCAGGAAATCGAGAAACTCGGCGGTATGGCAAAGGCTATCGAAACCGGTCTGCCCAAACTTCGAATTGAGGAAGCTTCTGCCCGTACACAGGCACGCATTGACTCAGGTCGTCAGACTATCGTGGGTATCAATAAGTATCGTCTTGACCATGAAGACCCTATCGATATTCTTGAAATTGACAATACTGAAGTACGCAAAGAGCAGATAGAGCGTCTTAACGATGTTAAGGCTCATCGTGATGAAGCCAAAGTCAAAGAAGCTCTTGAAGCTATTACCGAGTGTGTCCGCACTAAGAAGGGTAATCTTCTTGACCTTGCCGTTAAGGCTGCCGGTCTGAGAGCTACTCTTGGTGAAATATCCGACGCATGCGAAGCTGTTGTCGGTCGTTATAAAGCAGTAATCAGAACTATTTCAGGCGTGTATTCAAACGAAACTAAAAACGACCCTGACTTTGTCAAGGCTCAGCAGATGTGTGAAGAATTCGCAAAACGCGAAGGTAGACAACCTCGTATCATGATAGCCAAGATGGGTCAGGACGGTCACGACCGCGGTGCAAAAGTTGTGGCTACAGGTTATGCCGATTGCGGTTTTGACGTTGATATGGGTCCGCTGTTCCAGACACCAGCCGAAGCTGCTCGTCAGGCAGTGGAAAATGACGTCCATATTCTTGGTGTAAGTTCTCTTGCTGCCGGTCATAAAACTCTTATACCTCAGGTAATCGAAGAACTCAAGAAACTTGGTCGTGATGACATTATGGTTACCGCAGGTGGTGTGATTCCTGCTCAGGATTATGACTTCCTTTACAAAGCCGGTGTTTCTGCTATTTTCGGTCCCGGTACACGTATCCCCGTATCGGCTATAAAGATGCTTGAGATACTTATGGTAGAGTAAAATCGGTTAATCCGATATAAAATGATAAATGGCGAGGAAAAAATTCCCTCGCCATTTATCATTTTAGTTAATATAAGGTTATTACATTCTCAATGTACCGTTTTCTGCCTGATTAATCATATTTTGATTAGCTGTGATATAAATTTCCACACGGCGATTCTGCGCGCGACCTTCCGCAGTAGCGTTTGATGCAATATAATCTTGCATAGGAAGTCCGGTTGCGGTCAGGCGTGAAGCTGCAACACCGCTGTTAAGAAGATAGGTACGTACAGCATCGGCTCTTCCGGTAGAAACCTTTTCGTTAACCTGATATGAACCTGTGTCATCAGTGAAACCGAAAATCTGAACATTTGTCTCGGGGTTGTTGAGCAGTGAAGTGGCAAAGGCTGTGAGATCCTGTTTTGCGTGGGCATTAAGTGTAGTTCCGTTAGTCGGGAACAATATACCACCGTTAAAGGTTACCTTGATGGCTTGAAGTCCATTCTGGTCGGTAACGGTTTCTACAGCGGCTTGCTGGGCAAGTTGCTCTTCGAGTTCCTTTTTCTGTTTATCCATTTTTCGTCCGATAAGCATACCGGCACCTGAACCTACGGCAGCTCCGATAGCTGCACCGATTCCGGCTCCTTTACCGCCGCCTATGAGAGCACCGATTCCGGCTCCGAGAGCGCCACCGCCACCACCGCCTATAAGAGCGCCTTTGCCTAAGTTAGTCATACTGTTGCATCCTGATGATGCTACCATACAAAGCGCAAGCGCTGAGATTGTAAAAATGTGAGACTTTTTCATATTCCGGTTATGAGTTAAATTATTAATATCTGCTGTATATAAGGTCGATTAATATAGAATAATAACATCTACTATATACAAGACAAATTTACTATATATAAAGTTTTCTCGAATATAGTAAATTTTATTAACTTTGCGTATATAAATATTCAAAAAATGAATAATAATCGCATATATTCTACATCATCACGCTCCAATAGCTCAAATCTGATATTCCATATTTGTGCTTTGATAGCTGTAACGGCGTGGGGTATAGCGTTTATCAACACTAAAGCGCTAATGACTGAAGGACTTTCGGCAGTGGAGGTCTATGTATATCGTTTTGTGGTGGCTTATGTCTGTGTTTTTTTAGTTTGCCCGCGTCCGTTATGGTCTCATTCTTTTTCCGATGAAGTTAAATTTATGCTGTGCGGATTGTGCGGTAACTCTATTTATTTCATCGCAGAGAATACAGCTCTTGATTATACTCTTGTCACCAATGTATCTCTGATAGTAACGCTTTCACCGATAATAACGGCTCTTTTGGTAGGCATGATGTATAAATCGCAGCGTCCTACAAAAGGTTTTATGACCGGTTCCATAGTAGCTTTTATTGGTGTTGGATGTGTTATATTCAATAGTAGTTTTATGGTGGAAGTGAAGCCTTTGGGTGACATGCTGGCACTGCTTGCTGCTGTATGTTGGGCCGTATACTCCATACTTCTCCGTCCGCTTAATGCCATATATAATGTGTGGTTTATTACCAGAAAAACATTCTTTTACGGACTGCTGACCTCATTGCCGTTCTTGTTGGTTGAACCATCGTTATCTTCTTTAGAGGTATTACTGATACATAATGTACAACTTAACTATATTTATCTTGAAGAGATGTGTTCAATAGCAGCGAAAAAGTTTTT
>CAMWPX010000091.1 GCA_947176205.1 uncultured Porphyromonadaceae bacterium | reverse complement strand
TAATTAGCGATAAGCACACCTACTGAATGTACGGGTGATGAACCAACCCATTTTGTAAGAGCATCGATAGCAAGCGATTTGTCAGAAAGCACACCGGCATCAGAATCAGCAGGAGTTGTGTTTGACACAAGCATACCGATTTTTTCTGCAGGAACACCTTCGTCACAAGCCATATTGTAAAGATACTGGAAGATATCACCGTTAGTTGCTGAAGCACCTTCACGAATGAAGAGTGTACCAAATTCATCAACATAAGGAGTTCCGGCAAGATACTGGGGAATACCGATGTAGTCATATTTCATAGCCGGGAAACGATTATGCCAGTCACTCGCTGAACCGAGGCAAAGAAGTTTCAAAGCGTTGTATTCAGCAAGTTCGCTTTCAGTCAAGTGGTTGGTAGCCTTACCGTCAAAAGCAAATATCACGCCGTCAAAACCGGTGGTTTTAACATAAGAAAGCTGTTTGGTAAGATTGTCAAGCACATAATCGGTACGATCGGGAGTAGCGAGTGCAGCCATCTTCTCTGCATAATCTTCAGCTTCGGGGTCAAGAAGACCACGCTGAGCAGCGAGATCCTCAGCCAAAAGCGCGTAGGCTGAATTAAGAGCGTCAAAGTCAATGGTGTACATCACTTTCTGGGCAAAACGCTCACGTACGGTAGCCATATCGGCAAGAGTAGTTTCACTTACCTGTCCGGGAGCCTCAAGAACGATAACGTCAACAGAGTCAGGCATAGCGGTAAGACGCTGACCCTGACCGGCTGCTCCGGCTTCAGGATTGGCAATCCATGCATAAACCTGACGGTGGTCAGTAGCGCGATACTTACGTATAGCAGCGCAATACTCGGCATATTCAGGATTATCCTCGAGTGTGAGATAGCGGGTATCAATGCTTTCGGGCTCTGTCCAATCGTCGCAAGAAGTAAATGCGACGGCTGAAGAAGCTACCAGCATAGCTGATACAAGATATTTCAAATTATTTTTCATATACATTTAATATAATAATGGATTAGATTAAAGACCCGGTTTGCAAGCCCACCAAACTTTAGTACCCATGTTGTCGGGACCAAGGAGGAAGTTGGTCACGGCAGCCTGAACGTTAGCACCGTTGTTGGTGTATTCTTCCTGCGGATAAGGCATGCGCTGTGCACCTTTTTCGCTGTCGACAATTCCGGCGCTGCCATTGTATTCCACAGGAATCAGCTTGGGATAACCGGTACGGCGTATTTCAGCCCATGCTTCGTTACCGATAGTCCAGTTAGCAATCCATTTCTGGATAGCGATACGCTCCTGCTTCTGTTCTGTAGTAGCTGATTCATCCCACTTGATAGTCACAGCGGGAAGAGAGCCGTTCCACGGATTGAAAGTAGAAGGGTCATAATAGCCGGCGGGGACACTGGTAGCATCGGCAACGTAATCTGCCAAACCGGATACTCCGTATTGTTCAAACGAAAGTTCGATGCCTTTATTGTACAGAGTCTCTGCATCGCCACCCATTTCCCATCCGAACACGGCTGCACCTTCGGCACGGTTGAATGCCACTTCGGCTGCGTTAAGCCACTGGAACGGAGCGTGAGAATCAAGATTGATATCGCAGAATTTGATACCCCACTGCTTAGCATTGTAAACAGCCCAACCGCGACGAGTTCCTACGTAAGTAAGAGGCTGGTCTTCGGGGTCGGTAAGGAAGTTACCATCTTCATCTTTCCACTCTGACTGAGCGAAGTATTTAGCACGACGCGGGTCATTGTAACCGTTCATGTAGCAGATGATATCGGCTGCCGCACGTGAGTCGTGGTCGTTATACTGAATAGCGATAAGCATTGAGTTGGTAGAAGTGCGGAAGTGGTCCCACTGTGCATTGCCTGCATTTTCTTCTATCACACCACCGTTGGCAGGATTTACAGCTGCTTCAGCCTTTTCCTTGGCAAGAGTGGGATTAGCGTAGGAGATACGCAGAGCAAGACGGAGCTGAAGCGAGTTGGCAAACTTAACCCACTTCTGCATGTCACCATGGTATACCTCATCAATCAGGGAATTAAGTGATTCTTCGGGATAAGCTGCGATAATGCTCTTGGCTTCATCAAGCTCTTCGAAGAATTTATTGTAAACATCTTCCTGAGAATCATAAGGAGTGACGATAGAACCGTCATAACCGATTTTGCTGTAAGGGATAGGACCGTAGCAGTCGGTAACACGGCTCATGGCAGCTACCTTAACGATAAGACCGATAGCGTTAGGCACGTGAGCGTCATACTCTTCGCAATAGTCATTAACCATAGAAAGGTTAGTGAAAAGAGTAGGAATCAACGATTTGGAACCCGACTCCATAAACACGCGTGTCCATCCGTTAGGAGCGTTGTAGCGGGCGATAGAGTTGGTAAAGCTGGCAGAACCGTCGGCATAATATCCACCCTGAGTACCGCCGAGCAGACATTCGAGGAACTGAGTGCGGTGTTCATCATTTGATACCACAGAACCGAAAATATTCATCATAGATGAAGTCAACGCGTAATCATCGGGCGACAAATCAGTCGGAAGATACGGGTCGCGGTTTATTTCCTCAAATCCATCGGTACATGATACGACTGAAGCAGCCAAAGCTGTACCGACAAGAAATATATTGATTAATTTTTTCATAATAAGTGTGTATGCGCTGATTAGAAGTTGAAGTTAACGTTGAAACCAAAGCTACGCAGTGAAGGCATCATGAAGTTATCGACACCCTGGGTATAGTTACCGGCAGAGGCAACAGCTTCGGGGTCAAACGGAGCCTTATTGTAAATCATCCACAGGTTGCGACCAATCAACGAGAGTTTGATATCACATACGTTGCCAAGTACTTTGCGCGGAATCAGATAAGATATGCTGGCTTCCTGCAGACGCAAGTTGGTAGCTGAATATGTATAATACTGAGGAACCATATCACCACCGGCGATAGCAGTATACCAAGCTTCGGGATTTACGCGGTCACCATTGTTGATTTCCACATAGCCGAGGTCACGGGCTGCGCCTGAAGCCTCAGATACGCCATAGTAGTCAAGTTTAGCCTGAGTACGTGAGAATACGATACCGCCTAAACGGGCTGAAAGCATAAAGCTAAGTGAGAAGTTCTTATAACGGAAGCTGTTGCTCCATGCGATATTTCCTTTAGGAAGAACACTGCCGAGTTTCAGATAATCATGGGCATCACCCTTGATATTCTGAGTACCCATATTACCTGCTGCGTCAACATATATCTGACCGTTGGCATCGCGGACAAGGTCCATTGATGAGTAGAGGTCACCTAATGTGCCACCTTCGCGGAGGATAAAATGAGTAGCACCTACAGATGCGCCACCGTCAGGTTCAATCACATCCTTGCTGAATTTTTCACCGGTAATAGGATTGGTGACGTCGCGTGCGAGTTCTATAATCTTATTGCGGTTAAATGAGTAAGTGGCATTTGATGTCCATGTGAAGTCACCCCAAGTATGCTCATAACCAAGGGCAAATTCCATACCCCAGTTGCGGATATTACCGGACTGAACATACATAGTAGAGTACTTACCGGTAGCAAGGTTGGGATTGAATGTCTGGTTGTAAGTATGTGCGAGATACCATGTAGCATCAAAATTGAAGCCGTTGAGGAAACGGAAATTCATACCTGCTTCCCATGATTTGGTACGTTCGGGCTGGAGGTCATCCATAGGATACTGGGTCAGTACAGAATATGAACCATTCACATAGTCATAATACTTAGCCGCAAAGTGACGGGGGAAGGAAGAACCTACAGAAGCCCATGATGCACGAATCTTCCAGAGTGAGAGATATTCCTGCGGGATGTTTACGCCGGCATCGGCAAGTAACTGATGCATAAGGATAGACACACCAACCGAAGGATAGAAGAATGAAGTAGCCTTGGAGTTGGGACCATAGAGCATAGAGGGCCAGTCGTTACGACCTGTCAGGGTCAGATAATAAGTCTGACGGAAACCGAGGTCAACAGAAGCATAGAGTGACTGTACCTGTTCGCGCCAGCCTGTCTGATTCTTTGACGGAGTATTGGTAAGGTTATTAATGGCAAACCAGTTGGTCAGACCAGCCTGCTGACCTGCATAATTACCTTCACCGGTAGAGATACCGCCACGTACTGACATTTCATCATAACGGATATCTGAGATAGAACCACCGAAGTTAGCCTGAAGATTGAAGTGCTCACCAAAGTCTTTATTGAATGAAGCAAGGAAGTCAGCGAATATCTGCTTTTCTTCATAGCGGGCGGTAGCGAAATAACCTCTGTTAGAGTTATCGGAAAGAGTACCGATGGTAGTACCATAACGCTTGTCAGTAGTAGTGGTATGCGAGTTGTCGACACGTACACGACCTGAAAGAGTCAGGTAAGGAAGCACCTTGTATGCCAACTGAGCACCAAGCATATAGCGATGTTTGCTTGCTTCACGCACATTGCGGTAGTTGACCCAATAGGGGTTCTGGACTGTCATACCATATTCGCCGTATGCCCAGTTCTGAGTATTAATCTTACGGGCAGGGTCATATACTTCATACATTTTCACTTCGTCCCAGTTGACGTCGCGGGGTGCGAGATAAGCACCGACGATGGGGTTCATGTAAGTACCCTGGTTGACCATGTTACGGTCAGTCTGATAGATGTAGCTTGCATTGAGGTCAAGGGTCATCTTGTCATCAAGGAACTTAGATGTATTTCTGATGTTGAAGTTATAACGGTCATAACGGTCATTGGGCACGATACCTTTAGAATTAACGGCAGCGGCAGAAGCGTAGGTCTGATTCTTATCGTTACCGGTAGAGAAGGTAAGTGAGTTGGTAGCTACAAGACCGTACTGGAAATAATCGTCAGCCACGTCATAACCGTAGTTGTTGAAGATATTCATCTTGGGACCCCAGCTATAGTTAGAACCAGCCATAGAAGCACCGTTCTGGCCTGAGCCGTAAGTGTTCTGGAAACGGGGAAGCACGAATGCACGGTTCCATTCCACGTTAGAGCCTACAGTTACTTTAGTTTTACCTGCCTGACCTTTCTTGGTGGTAATGACAATCGCACCGTTGGCAGCTTCACTACCGTAAAGAGCGGCAGCGGCAGCACCGGTGAGGACTGACATAGACTCGATATCATCGGGGTTAAGGTCAGCAATAGGTTCTGTAGCACCTGACGAACCGAATGCACCGTAATCACCGGTAGAACGGGGACTACGCATAGGCATACCGTCAACTACGTAAAGTGTGTTGGATGACTGCATGATTGATTTGGGACCACGCATAACCACTTTAGAGATACCGCCTGTACCGGATGATGATGAGTTGATGTTCACACCGGCTACCTTACCAGCAAGAGCGTTGATAAAGTTAGCATCCTTGTTAGTGGTGACAGCATCGCCTTTAATCTGCTGTACGTTGTAAGAAAGTGATTTCTGTTCACGCTTGATACCGAGAGCGGTTACCACCACTTCATCAAGAGTTTTAGAATCCTCTTCCATAACCACGTTAATAGGAGAAGTTCCTGTCACTTTTACTTCCTGAGGACGATAGCCTATGTAAGAGAACGTAAGCACATCACCCGCAGAAGCCTTAACGGTAAACTGACCGTCGATGTTGGTTGAAGCTCCATTCTGTGTGCCTTTAACAAACACCGACACACCGATAAGGGGCTCACCAGTGTTGTCCGTCACCGTACCTGTAACTGTCGCGGCCTGAGCAAACGCCAGCACCGGAAGCATCAGCAGAGCGAACAACAGACTTGTTACCTTTGCCTTCATAAGAAATAGGGATTTGGTTTAAAATGTTAGATATAAGGGTTAATAAATAAATGAATAAAATTATCACGCAAGAAATGAAGAGAGTGAGACGGAGAAACACCCGGGAGAACGATTACCGACCTGTCAAACCCAATCCCTTGCACTACATAGCAAATAATTACGGAGGCACCTCTACTATGGGAAGCACTACCTAAATCGGTGCCAGACCGAACTGAAAATCATGTAGTTCATTGCAGTGACACGCACTGCGGCGACTGTGTTTTTATGGACTATTATGCGTTTCTCATGGCAAACTCTTTTGCCAGCCTTGTGTTTTACCAAAAATTTGCAAAAACACCACACATCAACAAAGCATTAACTGTAACAGTTAATATACACAGCATGCTGTGTATCAGTCGAAGAGCGATATTATTTTGTCAAAACGGCATTATACCGCATACAAAGCGAGACAAAAGTAATTAAAAGAAATTACAATTTGCCTCGCCTTATTGTTAAAATATATTAATTCGATTTGTTAATCAAGCGTCCTGAGAGCCCACTTGAAAATAGGAAAATCAGATACCAGTATAAGTAGATGGTGTAATAGCCCTGAGCTCTGATTTCACCTGTTCCGATACATCGAGCGTATTGATAAAATCAGCTATGCTCTGTGCGGTGATAGCGCTGTTGGTTCGAGTCAGCTGCTTGAGTGTCTCATACGGATTGGGATACCCTTCACGGCGAAGTATAGTCTGTATGCCTTCAGCCACCACGCTCCACATGCGCTCCAAATCAGCAGCTATTGCGTCAGGGTTAAGTATCAGCTTGCCGAGACCTTTGAGCGTACTGGCTACGGCTATAAGCACATGCCCCATAGGGACACCTATATTACGAAGCACCGTGGAATCGGTAAGGTCGCGCTGCAGGCGCGAAATGGGAAGCTTGCCCGACAGATGGGTGAGCAAAGCATTAGCCATACCGAGGTTTCCTTCAGAATTTTCAAAATCGATGGGATTGACCTTGTGAGGCATAGCCGACGAACCTACTTCGCCCGCCTTGATACGCTGCTTGAAATAATCCATGGATATGTATTGCCACACATCACGGTCAAGGTCAATAATTATGGTGTTGATACGGCGCAAAGCATCAAACAATGCCGCAAGATTATCATAGTTGGAAATCTGAGTGGTAAACTCCTCACGCTCTATACCGAGACGATCATGCAGAAATCCGGCAGCAAACGTGCGCCAGTCAATCGATGGATACGCCACATGATGGGCATTGAAGTTACCTGTGGCTCCTCCGAACTTGCCACTGACGGTAACCGCACTGAGAGCGGCAAGCTGCGTACGCAACCGATATGCAAACACCTTTATCTCCTTACCCAGACGCGTGGGCGATGCAGGCTGACCGTGTGTCTTGGCAAGCATAGCCACATCACTCCATTCTTTGGCAAGCGATTCAAGCTTATCAACGAGCGCTTCAAGAGCCGGCATATAGACCTCGGCTATAGACTCACGCACCGACATAGGCACCGAAGTATTATTGATATCTTGCGAGGTAAGTCCAAAGTGTATGAATTCCTTGTAAGCGCTCAACCCCAGCTTGTCAAATTTTTCTTTTAGAAAATATTCCACTGCCTTGACATCATGATTAGTCACAGACTCTATCTCCTTGATACGCTCGGCATCGGCAAGGGTAAACGACTTATAAATATTTCTCAACTCCGCATACACTTCTGTCGGAACCGTCGAAAGCGCAGGGAGCGGAATCTCGCACAAGGCTATGAAATACTCCACCTCTACCCTAACACGATATCGGATAAGAGCATATTCGGAAAAATAATTGTCAAGTGATTCACATTTGCCACGATAACGACCGTCAATAGGCGAAATGGCTGTCAGGGGACTCAACTGCATGTCGTAATATTATTAAGGTGTAAAAACTCTGAATTTTTCGGCAAAGATAGCACTTTTTTCAAAAACTTTAGAAAGAGTGTTTGTTATATAAGTAATTACTACTACTTTTGTAAGACAAA
>CAMWPX010000090.1 GCA_947176205.1 uncultured Porphyromonadaceae bacterium | reverse complement strand
AGATTGAAGGCAAGATCGCCTACCGTCGCGCTGTCAAGATGGCCATCGCACGCACCATGCGTGCCGGAGCCGAAGGTATCAAGGTCCAGGTCAGCGGACGTCTGAACGGCGCTGAAATGGCTCGCTCCGAAATGTTCAAGGAAGGTCGTACGCCCCTCCACACTCTTCGTGCCGACATTGACTACGCACTCGTTGAAGCCCACACCAAGGTTGGCGTCATCGGTGTCAAGGTCTGGATCTGCCGTGGCGAGGTATATGGCAAGCGTGACCTTGCTCCTCAGTTCACCAACACTGCTAAAGAGGGTCGCTCAATGGGCGGACATGGCCGCAACGGTGGCCGTGGCGCCGGTCGTCGTCCCAAAAACAATCGTTAAACCCACCTCAATCTAGCAAACAATGTTACAACCTAAGAAAACTAAATTCCGCCGCCAGCAAAAAGGCCGTATGAAAGGCAATGCTCAGCGCGGCAACCAGTTGGCCTTCGGTTCGTTCGGCATAAAGACCTTGGAGTCTAAATGGATTACCGGTCGTCAGATTGAGGCGGCTCGTATCGCAGTGACCCGTTACATGCAGCGTCAAGGTCAGATTTGGATACGAATCTTCCCCGACAAACCCATTACCAAAAAACCCGCCGAAGTACGTATGGGTAAAGGTAAAGGTGCTCCCGAAGGCTTCGTAGCCCCCGTGACCCCCGGTCGTATGCTGATAGAAGTGGAAGGCGTAAGCTTCGACATAGCAAAAGAAGCACTCCGCCTGGCCGCACAGAAACTTCCCGTAACCACTAAGTTTGTAGTTCGTCGCGACTACGATCCCACACAAAACGTGTAAATCATTATGAAAAAAGAATCATTCAAAGAAGTAAGCACGCAGGATCTTAAAGATCGTCTCGAACAGATGGAGAAGGACTATGCACAGCTGAAAATCAACCACTCCATATCTCCCCTTGATAATCCTGCCAAAATTACGGCGGATCGTAAAAACATCGCACGCGTAAAGACCGAACTGCGTCAGCGCGAGCTTAACAATAAATAATCCCAAGAACACCGATGGAAACAAGAAATTTAAGAAAAGAACGTATTGGGGTTGTGTCGAGCAACAAGGGTGACAAGACCATCACCGTAATGGTGAAATGGAAAGAAAAGCACCCCATCTACGGCAAATTCGTCAACAAGTCGAAGAAATATCACGCCCATGATGAAAAGAACGAGTGCAGTGTCGGCGATACAGTTAAGCTGATGGAAACTCGTCCGCTGAGCAAAACCAAAAGATGGAGATTAGTAGAAATAATCGAAAAAGTTAAGTAATTTAGAGATATGATACAGACTGAAAGCCGTTTAACCGTAGCTGACAACAGCGGAGCCAAAGAAGCCCTGTGCATACATGTGCTCGGCGGCACCGGACGTCGTTACGCTTCTGTAGGTGACATCATCGTAGTGTCAGTCAAAAGCGTGATACCTTCTTCTGACGTCAAGAAAGGCACCGTGTCGAAAGCTGTGGTTGTTCGCACTAAAAAAGAAATCCGTCGTCCCGACGGTAGCTATATCCGCTTCGACGACAACGCCTGCGTCCTGCTTAACAACGCCGGCGAACTTCGTGGAACACGTATCTTCGGTCCCGTAGCCCGCGAACTCCGTGCCACAAACATGAAGATCGTATCACTTGCGCCTGAAGTACTTTAACCCTAAGTAAACAAACACAAGAAATGACAAAACTTCATATCAAAAAAGGCGATACGGTGTATGTCCGCTCAGGTGAAGACCGCGGCAAAACCGGTCGTGTGCTGAAAGTTCTCGTAAGCAAAGGCACCGCACTGGTTGAAGGCATCAACATCGTTACAAAAGCCACCAAACCCAGTGCACAGCACCCTCAGGGCGGCTTAGTGAAGATGGAAGCACCCATCAATATTTCCAACCTCAGCCTTCTTGACCCCAAGACCGGTAAACCCACCCGTATTGGTCGTCGTCTGAACGCTGACGGCAAATTAGTAAGATACGCTAAAAAATCAGGGGAGGAAATTAAGTAATGAGCACTACGACACTTAAGAAAGACTACACCGAGCGCATAGTCCCCGCTCTTGAAAAAGAATTCAACTACAGCACCGTAATGCAGGTTCCCCGCCTCAAAAAGATTGTTATCAATCAAGGTCTGGGCGAAGCCACTCAGGACAAGAAGATTATAGAGACAGCTATCAACGAGCTCACCGCCATCACAGGTCAGAAAGCCGTAGCCACCCTTTCCAAGAAAGACATCTCTAACTTCAAGCTCCGTAAAAAAATGCCCGTAGGCGTAATGGTTACACTGCGTCGTGACAAAATGTACGAATTCCTCGAACGTCTTATCCGTGTGGCACTGCCCCGTATACGTGACTTCAAAGGAATCGAAGGCAAACTCGACGGCCGTGGCAACTACACACTCGGCATCACCGAGCAGATAATCTTCCCCGAAATCAACATCGACTCAATCAGCAAACTCCTCGGTATGAACATCACGTTCGTAACCTCCGCTAAAACCGATGAAGAAGGTTATGCCCTGCTCAAACAATTCGGTCTCCCATTCAAAAATGCTAAATAATATTATTTGATATGGCAAAAGAATCAATGAAAGCCCGCGAGGTTAAGCGCGCCAAGCTCGTAGCCAAATACGCCGCCAAAAAAGCAGCCCTCAAAGCTGAAGGCGACTATGAAGCACTGCAGCTTCTGCCTAAAAATGCCTCCCGCGTACGTCTGCACAACCGTTGCAGCATAACCGGTCGTCCCAAAGGATACATGCGTCAGTTCGGACTGTCACGTATCCAGTTCCGTGAAATGGCATCGGCAGGACTTATCCCCGGAGTGAAAAAAGCAAGCTGGTAAAAAGAGTCATCATGGCTCAGCCGGCTCGCTGCTCCATATAAATCACAAACTGTAAATGAGCTGCCGACCACGGTCGGAACACACATTGACAGACTTATTATTAAATATTGTTCGGTTTTCCGAATCAATTTAAACAAAACATAAAATGACAGATCCAATAGCAGATTATCTGACAAGATTGAGGAATGCAATCAAAGCTAACCACCGCGTAGTGGAGATTCCCGCCTCAAACTTGAAAAAAGAAATCACCAAGATTCTTTTTGAACAAGGCTATATTCTTAACTACAAGTTTATAGAGGGTGAAACCCCCGCGGGCGTAATCAAAATCGCCCTCAAGTATGATCCCGTAGACCGTGTCAACGCCATCAAAAACCTCAAGCGAGTGTCACGTCCGGGTCTTCGCCAGTATACCGGCTACAAAGATATGCCGCGCGTGTTAAACGGATTAGGTATCGCCATCCTTTCTACTTCACAGGGCGTTATGACCAACAAAGAAGCCGCTGTTAAGAAAATCGGTGGTGAAGTACTATGTTATGTTTATTAATTCATAGGAGGATACAATTATGTCAAGAATAGGTAAAGCCCCCATTGAAATACCCGCCGGCGTAACAGTTACAGTCGACAATAATATAGTAACCGTAAAAGGTCCCAAAGGAACACTTTCACAAGCTATCAACCCTGACCTCAAAATCAGCATCGAAGACGGTCACCTTACAGTGACACGTCCCAGCGACGACCGCGAGCATCGCGCACAGCATGGTCTGTACCGCGCACTTATCCACAACATGGTGGTTGGTGTATCTACAGGCTACCGTAAAGAAATGGAACTCGTCGGTGTAGGCTATCGTGCCAACGCCACCGGTCAGGTACTCGAGCTCTCACTCGGTTACTCTCACGCCATATACATCAAGCTCCCCCCGGAGGTCAAAGTCGAAACCAAGAGCGAGCGTAACAAAAATCCGCTTATCATCCTCGAAAGCGACGACAAGCAGCTCCTCGGTCAAGTTTGCGCCAAAATTCGTTCACTCCGCAAGCCCGAACCCTACAAAGGCAAAGGTATCAAGTTTGTAGGTGAAATCATCCGTCGCAAATCAGGTAAATCGGCAAGTGCAAAATAAACTTTAATCCGAAGTAATCATGATCTCCAAGATACAAAGAAGAAACAAAATCAAAACCCGCATCCGCGGTAAAATATCCGGTACCGCTCAGCGTCCGCGCATGACCGTGTTCCGCAGCAACAAGCAGATTTACGTGCAGCTCGTAGATGACCTCGCAGGCAAGACACTCGTCGCAGCCTCATCAAAAGGTATCGAAGAAGGCACTAAAATCGAAATAGCTGCCAAAGTGGGCGAAGCTATCGCTCAGAAAGCACTGGCAGCCGGTATTAATGAAGTCGTGTTTGACCGTAACGGATACCTCTTTCACGGTCGCGTAAAATCATTGGCAGATGCCGCACGCAACGGCGGTCTTAAATTCTAAGTAGTCATGGCAAAAAGAAATAATAGAGTAAAATCGACCAACGACATCGAACTCAAAGATCGTCTGGTAGCTATCAACCGCGTAACCAAAGTGACCAAAGGCGGTCGCACATTTACCTTCGCCGCAATCGTTGTCGTAGGTAACGAAGATGGTATCGTAGGCTGGGGTCTCGGCAAAGCCAATGAAGTAACAGCCGCTATCGCAAAAGGCGTGGAAGCAGCTAAGAAAAACCTCATTCGCGTACCCGTTCACAAAGGCACCATCCCTCACGAACAAGTAGCTAAATTCGGTGGCTCACGCGTCATTCTCAAACCCGCCTCTCACGGTACCGGTGTTAAAGCCGGTGGCGCTATGCGTGCCGTACTTGAAAGCGTAGGCATCACCGACGTCCTCGCCAAATCAAAAGGTTCTTCCAACCCCCACAACCTCGTCAAAGCAACCATTGCCGCTCTTGATGAAATGCGTTCACCCGCACAAGTGGCTCAGAACCGCGGTATCTCTGTAGAACAAGTATTTAACGGTTAATCTTTTTACCAATTATGGCACAGATAAAAATCACTCAAATCAAAAGCCGCATCAACTGCCCCGCAGTACAGAAGCGTACACTCGACGCCCTGGGCTTGAAAAAGATGCATCACACAGTGGTAAAAGAAGACACCCCCTCAGTGATGGGTATGGTCGAAAAAGTTCACCACCTTGTAAAAGTCACAGAGGCATAATATTTTTCATATCATTATCCCTAACAAAGAACTATTATGGAACTAAATAATTTGCGTCCCGCCGTAGGCTCAGTAACCTCTAAGACCCGTGTTGGCCGTGGTCCCGGCTCCGGTAAAGGAGGAACATCTACCCGTGGTCACAAAGGAGCAAAATCTCGCTCCGGTTATTCACGCAAAATCGGTTTTGAAGGCGGTCAGATGCCACTTCAGCGTCGTCTGCCCAAATACGGATTCAAAAACATCAATCGCGTAGAATACAAAGCCATCAACATATCAGTAATAGCAGCCCTGGCTGAAGCCAAGAACCTCCAGAAAGTAGGTCTTGAAGAACTTCGTAGCGCAGGTTACGTATCAGGCAAGCAGTTGGTCAAGATTCTTGCTAACGGTGCTATCAGCAAACCCGTAGCCGTAGAAGCTAACGCCTTCTCTAAAGCAGCCGAAAAAGCTATCACCGAAGCCGGTGGCTCAATTTCTAAAATCTAAATACCACGATGAGATTCATTCAGACAATTCAAAACATTTGGTCAATCGAGGAGCTCCGTCAGCGTCTTAAAGTAACCTTCCTGCTGGTACTCATTTACCGTCTGGGTTGCTACGTGCTGCTTCCCGGCATCGACTCGGCTGCCATCAGCGCCCTCCAGTCATTTACCGACAAAAGCGGTCTGATGCAGTTGCTCGACATGTTCTCCGGTGGCGCATTCTCACACGCATCGGTATTCGCCCTCGGTATCATGCCCTACATCACCGCATCAATCGTGATACAACTTCTGGGCATGGTGCTCCCTTCGTTCCAGAAAATGCAGCGCGAAGGAGAAAGCGGCCGTCAGAAACTCAACCAGTACACGCGCTATCTGACAGTGCTCATACTCTGCCTCCAGGCACCCGCTTACCTGTTTAACCTCCAGTATCAATACGGAGGCATAGGAAGCATGTCATGGTTCCAGGTGGTTTATCTGACTGTACTCCTCGCGGCAGGCTCCATGTTCATCATGTGGCTCGGCGAGCGTATCACCGACCGCGGAATAGGCAACGGTATCTCATTCATAATCCTTATAGGTATCATCGCTCGACTCCCCGAAGCCATGTTCTATGAATTCGTAAGCCGTATGCCCGGTTCCACCGGTTCACAAGGCGGTCTGGTGATGTTCCTCGTAGAGATTATACTCTTGTTTGCCGTTACCGTCGGTGCAGTCCTTCTGGTACAGGGCACACGCAAAGTCCCCGTACAGTATGCCAAACGCATTGTAGGTAACAAGCAATATGGCGGTGTGCGTCAGTACATCCCCTTGAAAGTCAACGCAGCCGGCGTTATGCCTATAATCTTCGCACAAGCCATAATGTTTGTGCCCATCACACTTGCCGGATTCGGAGCAAGCGCTGACGGTTCAGGATTCTTTGCAGCATTCGCCGACATCAACGGATTCTGGTATAACTTCGTTTACTTCATCATGATTGTAGCGTTCACATACTTCTACACAGCCGTTACAGTGCGTCCCACTCAGATGGCAGAAGACATGAAACGCAACAACGGATTTATCCCCGGAGTAAAACCCGGCAAAAAGACAGCCGATTATCTTGACAGCATCCTCTCACGCATTACACTGCCCGGCTCGCTGTTCCTCGGTATCGTTGCCATACTTCCCGCTTTTGCACGCTTCTTCGGCATCAGTCAGGGATTTGCCCAGTTCTTCGGCGGAACATCGCTTCTGATTCTGGTAGGTGTAGTACTTGACACCCTCCAGCAGATAGAAAGTCACCTGCTGATGCACCGTTATGACGGTCTGATGAAAGACGGCAAAATAAAAGGTCGTACCACAGGAAGTGCTTATTGATACTTGACTCACGTTAAATCACACCTATAAATGATTTATCTGAAGACACCGGAAGAAATCGAACTCATGCGAAAAGCATGTGCATTGGTGAGCGACACACTCGGCGAAATAGCCAAGTGGGTCACCCCCGGTGTGACCACTCAGAAAATTGATACTGTAGCCCGTGAATACATTCACGACCACGGAGCCACCGCAGCCTGTCTGGGCTACGGCGGTTTCCCCGGCGCAGTATGCTGTGAGGTCAACGAAGTGGTCGTTCATGGCTTCCCATCCAATTACCAGTTGCGCGAAGGCGACATTATCGGTACCGACGTCGTAGTAGCCCTTGACGGATTTCATGGAGACATGTGTTACACATTTCCCGTAGGTGAAATATCTCAAGAACTATATGACCTCTGCCGCACCACCAAAGAATCACTCTACAAAGGAATCGAAGCATGCAAAGAAGGCAACCGCATAGGTGACATAGCCAATGCCGTGCAGACCTATTGTGAGCATCGGGGTTACAGCGTAGTGCGTGAAATGTGTGGTCATGGCATCGGGAAAAAAATGCACGAAAGCCCAGAAGTCCCCAACTACGGACGTCGCGGCACAGGTCCCATAATCCGCAACGGCATGTGTCTGGCTATCGAGCCAATGATTAACCTCGGAAGCCGCAACATAGTCATCGAACGCGATGGCTGGACATGCCGCACACGTGACCGCAAACCCTCGGCACACTACGAACATACAGTAGCCGTGATTGATGGCAAAGCACAAATATTAACCACATTCGAGCCCGTATATCAGGTGCTTCAGGATAGATTTATTTAATCCTAATCGTATGGCAAAACAAGCAGCAATCGAACAGGACGGCGTAATAGTCGAAGCATTGTCCAACGCAATGTTTCGTGTCGAACTCGAAAACGGGCATGAAATCACAGCCCATATCTCGGGAAAGATGCGAATGCATTACATCAAGATATTGCCCGGCGATAAAGTCAGAGTAGAAATGTCGCCCTATGACCTCTCCAAAGGGCGAATCGCATTCCGCTATAAATAACAAAAACAAAAAAACTAAAATACATCATGAAAGTAAGAGCTTCAGTTAAAAAGCGCACCCCCGACAGCAAAATCGTGCGTCGCAAAGGGCGTCTGTATGTTATCAACAAGAAAAATCCCAAGTACAAACAGCGTCAAGGA
>CAMWPX010000089.1 GCA_947176205.1 uncultured Porphyromonadaceae bacterium | reverse complement strand
GTATAAAAGTGCCATTTATTGAATTTTTAATGCCGCATCTTGCTGCTAATTCAAAAAAAAGTACGATATTTGCACTGCTAAAAGTCCCACGGTCAGTTCCGCGACAATTTTTAGCTTCATTTCAAAGTATTTTATAACTTATTAAACCCTTAATACAATGACTAAAGCTGACATCGTAAACGAAATTGCCAAAACCACCGGCATCGAAAAAGCTAACGTCCTCGCTACTATCGAGAAATTCATGGACGTTGTAAAAGATTCTCTTGCTCATGGAGAAAACGTATATCTCCGCGGTTTCGGCAGCTTCATCGTCAAGACTCGTTCGGAAAAGACTGCCCGTAACATTTCCAAGAACACTACCATCATTATCCCCGAACACAAAATTCCCGCTTTCAAGCCTGCTAAAGTGTTCATGGAAGATGTAAAATAATTTCAGACAATTACTTCCTATATCACCTTTATAAATAAAGTAATATGCCCAGCGGAAAAAAGAGAAAAGGCCATAAGATGGCTACTCACAAACGCAAAAAACGTCTGAGAAAAAATCGTCATAAGAAGAAATAATTGATGATTTTTTGATAAGTCACACAAAGAACAAACCTGATATGCCGCAGCACATGGCTGCATATAAGTCCATGTCGGTTTGTTCTTTTTTCTGTAAATACTAATTCATTACTTAATCCAAGTCATGCGAAGCGAACTTATAGTCGATGTCAACGACAGGGAAATAAGCATTGCCCTGCTCGAAGACACACGTCTCGTGTCGCTCCAGAAGGAGTCACGCGACAGTTCCTACGCCGTAGGCAACATTTATGTGGCTAAAGTAAAAAAACTGATGCCGGGATTAAATGCTGCCTTCATCAACGTAGGCTACGACAAGGACGCTTTCCTCCATTACTTAGATCTTGGCTCACAATTCTCCTCATTCACTGACTTTCTCACGAAAGTCCTCGACAAAAACCATCCCCTACCGTCTGTATCCAAATCTCCGCTTCTCCCGGAGATAGACAAACACGGGACTGTGACAGATGTACTCCAACAGGGACAAGAACTTATGGTACAGGTAGTCAAAGAACCCATATCCTCCAAAGGACCACGCCTGACCACTGAAATCACACTCACCGGACGCTACATGGTTCTGATTCCATTTTCTGACAAAATATCCATATCGCAGAAAATCAAGACCACTGAAGAAAAAATGCGTCTGCGCCAACTTGTGGAAAGCATCCGCCCCAAAAACTTCGGAGTAATCATTCGTACCTCGGCTGAAGGCAAGCGTGTCGCCGAACTCAATCACGAAATGAAGTCACTCGTCAAATATTGGGAAGACGCCGTAGCCAAAGCACGTACAGCCACGCCACCGGCACTTATCTATGAAGAAGAAAGCCGCACAGTAGGAGTATTGCGCGACATCTTCAGCCCCAACTTCGACGGCATACATGTCAATGACCCGGAAATATTCGAGCAGATATCCAATTACGTCAATCTCATAGCTCCGGAGCGAAAAGACATTGTAAAACTCTACAAAGATGACCAGCCGATATTTGATAAATTCAATATCACAAGGCAGATAAAATCATCTTTCGGCAAAACCGTATCTTTCAAAAGCGGTGCATACCTCATAATCGAACACACTGAAGCTCTGCATGTAATTGATGTCAACTCCGGCAACCGCTCCAAAGCGGCTCCCGACCAAGAAAGCAATGCGCTGGAAGTCAATATGAACGCTGCCGAAGAAATAGCCCGACAACTTCGTCTGCGCGATATGGGCGGCATAATTGTGGTTGACTTTATCGACATGAATAAAGCCGAACACCGACAGAAGCTATACGACCACATGCGCGAACTTATGGCTAACGACCGAGCCCGGCACAACATACTCCCGCTAAGCAAATTCGGGCTTATGCAGATTACCCGCCAGCGTGTACGTCCTGCCATGGATATAGTCACATCCGAGCCATGTCCGTCATGCTACGGCAAAGGCGAAGTAGCCTCATCACTGCTTTTCACCGACACGCTTAACGAAAAGCTGCATTATATCATCAACGATTTGAATATAAAGAACTTCAAGATGTATGTTCACCCGTTTGTCGATGCTTATCTGAAAAAAGGCATACTTTCGGTATACCGTCGTTGGCAGATGCAATTAGGTCATAAATTCAAAATCTTACCCGACCAGTCACTCGCATACCTGCAATACCGGGTAATAGACAGTGATGGTAAAGAAATCGATGTCAAAGAGGAGAAGGACATCAGCTCATCAGCTACAAAAAACAAAAACAAAGCCAAGAATCGAACGGAGGAGGAATAATCTCCATGTCGTTTTTATCTAATCATAACCAAGACGGATTGCCTGCTAAAACGGCAATCCGTCTCTTTTACAACTTTTAACTAATCACACCTGTCTGCTAAACGCTCTAAATATTACCTTTGTCTAACTCTAACCCATATTTTTCTATCCTTATGAAAAAAATATTACTGACACTTGCCGTTATTTTAGGCTGCATGAACGCACAGGCCTACGATGTTTTTGACAACAAGGACAATCACTCCTATTTCGGTGTGCGCCTATCCTACGAACTCTGTGCACCGACCGAACTGTCCATCGATAATATCAACAAACAAGATTGGTATAACGCATCATCAGGTTTGAATCTCGGCGTGATATATAACATGCCTCTTTGGAAAAATCTCTACTTCGAACCCGGACTTACATTTTACTACAATACCATCGGTGTAAAAACCGACAATAACATTTCCATTCGCTCATTCGGTGCACGCATACCGCTACTTATCGGCTATCATTTCGATATCCTTCCCTCACTGCAACTCTCATTGTTTACCGGTCCAGAAATAGCTCTCGGATTCACCGCATGTCAGTGGAATCATATTGAAAGCGACGAAGGAAATTTCTCTATAGTCACCAATGCCTACGATTCTGCACTGAACCGTTTTGACATCAAATGGCGATTTGGTGTAGGAGCGACATTCCTTGACCGTTACTACGCAGCCATATCCGGTGCCGCAGGTCTTTGTGACCAAGTCAAAGGTCCCTTCTCAGCCAAAGCCAACCTCTTTGACATCACATTAGGATATAACTTCTAATCATCAGTCACAATAAAAGTGACTGTGAAAAAACTGCATCTGAGGTACTATACTTCTGCGCCAATACACCGAGTTATGCACTCCCGGCGAAGTCAGATAAGTATGACCTATCCCATGCTCGGTCAATGACCGATGAAGATTATTATTCACCTCATAGAAAAAATCACCGGTGCCGCAATCCATTATTATATTGTTGGCACCGGCTTTTATTTCAGGCACCAGATTAATCACCGTATGTGATTCCCACACATCCCGGTTTTCTGACTGTTTTCCAAGACGTGAATCCATATTCCAGCGCCCGGGAAACGGACGTATATCCACACCACCGGAAGTTGACCCCACATTTTTCCACACATCCGGATGTCTCAAGCCCAACCATAAACCACCGTGTCCACCCATACTTAATCCGGTTATAGCCCGATAACGAGCCTCTGGTCGTGTACGAAACGAAGAATCCACCCACGGCACAAGCTCCGTAACCATATAATCCTCCATCCGCAGAGTCGAATCAGCCGGAGCATTCCAATACCAACTGTTAAGACCTGCCGGACACACGATAATCGTCCGGTACACCGTAGCAAGCGAATCCAGATTTATAACCGCCGCCCACGAATGATTATCACCGCCATGACCGTTAAGCAGATACACCACAGGATACGTAGCCGCGGTACTATCGACATAATCCGCAGGCACAGCCACCGAGACATCGGCAGGCGAAGGAATATTTACAGTATTGACTTTATAATCCGTTAAAGCCATCGCCGATGAAACCACACCCAGCAATGCCAATGAAACAATAATCCTATACATGACAAATAATAATGACTAAAATGCAAATGTAAGTAAAATACCGTTTATATTCACTACCTTTGCATCGATAAAAAAACAATCACTAATATCCACCACTATGAAAATCGGACTAATCGTAGCCATGCAGAAGGAACTCGATTTCCTCACCCCCCTGCTTGATAATGCCATGACCGAATATCGAAACGGTATCAAATTCCACTGCGGACAGATAGGTCAGGCTGACATAGTAGCCATGCAGTGCGGCATAGGCAAAGTCAATGCAGCCGTAGGCACAATGTCGATGATTGACGGATTTACACCTGACTTAATCATAAACACCGGAGTAGCAGGAGGCACCGGAGGGAACGCCGGCGTGCTTGATATAGTTGTTGGTACCAGAGTGGCGTATCACGATGTCTGGTGCGGTCCGGGTACGGAATGGGGTGATGCCGCAGGATGCCCACGCTTCTTCCACACATCCGACTTAGTCAATTCTTTACCTTGCCTTCACGAAGGTGACACTGTAAAACACGGTCTCATCTGTTCCGGTGATATATTTGTCAGCGACCCCGAGATTGTAACTCGTATCCGCTCCATTTATCCTGATGTCGATGCCGTGGATATGGAATCGGCAGCCATAGCTCAAGTATGCTTTTTACGTAACACTCCGTTCGCTTGCATGCGCGTCATATCCGACACCCCCGGGGCTGATGACAATATATCTCAGTACAATAATTTCTGGGAAGAAGCGCCACGCCACACATTCGACATGCTCCGTCATATCATACATGAACTGACCGACTGACCCTCAAAGGAACTGTATGGAAAAGATAGCAAGTTTCAAAATCAATCACCTCACCTTGCTCCGGGGCATATACTTGTCACGTCGTGATATCACACCCGAAGGCTCAATAATATGTACATTTGACATCCGCATGACCGAGCCTAACCGTCAGGATGCCATTGATCCTCGGGCACTCCATGCCATCGAACATCTTGCCGCTACTTATCTCCGCAATCACCCACAATGGAAATCACACATTATATATTGGGGACCGATGGGATGCTGCACAGGTAATTATCTCATAGTATCAGGTGAGTATTCATCATCCGATATTCTCCCGCTTATGATTGACACATTCCGATTCATAGCCGATTACACAGGAGAAATCCCCGGAGCCACACCGCGTGACTGCGGCAACTACTCTTTTATGGACCTTGATGCTGCCAGAAATGCTGCCCGCACCTATCTTGAAGAAGTACTACTGACTGCCGGACCCGCCAATCTCAACTATCCAGATTAAGATTAAAGAGTCATGACAAAAAATCTTCGCCCCATAAGAGGTAAATACCACTTGCTCGAACTTATAGCTCAGGGCGAACATGAGACTCAGGACTTCAAATACACCGTTTCTGATGCGTCTAAAATCGCCCGCAGCATATCGGCTTTCGCCAATAATTCTGGTGGCAGACTCCTGATAGGAGTAAAAGACAACGGCTCAATAGCCGGCGTACGCAACGAAGAAGACATATATGTCGTAGAGCAGGCAGCACTCAGTTACTGTTATCCACCCCAGCAACCACACTTCACATCCATCTCCGCAGGCAACGGCTTATATGTCATAATAGCTGAAATATCACCATGCCCTACCCGTCAGGTCAAAGCTAAAGATACCGACGGGACGTGGAAAGCATATTTCCGTATAAAAGACGAGAATATTCCGGCTACAGACCTCATGCTTCAAGCTTGGAAAACAAAGCATTCAGCCAAGTCACTGACTCTGAGCACCGATATTTCAGAAAAATCTGTATTAAGCTACATTGACCGGCAAAATCCGGTAAGCCTTGACCGCATAGCCCTTGACAACCATATATCCACACACAAAGCAACTGAAATAATCTGTCGGCTCTACGCTTTAGAGCTAATAGACTTTACCTTCAGTCATAGGTCTTTTCTCATAACCATAGCTGACGAACATACAGGGGAATAAAATAACGATATTTGGGTAAATCATGGGAAGTTCGTAACTTTGCATCATTATGAAGCAACTACGCGCACTACTTATCATAAATCCCATTTCAGGCACATCCGATAAAAAAGGACTTGAAGATAGAGTTACGGCACGCTTGGAAAAATCCGGCATAAACGTTGATTCTTGCAGGACTGAACGAGCCGGTCATGCCACCGAACTCGCCCGTCAGGCAGCCACCGAAGGTTACGACATAGTAATAGCCGCCGGAGGCGACGGAACCATTAACGAAACTGCTGCCGGACTACTTGATACAGGTGTCACACTCGGCATACTTCCCTGCGGCTCAGGTAACGGTCTTGCCCGTCATCTCAACATACCTATTGATGAACGAGCCGCCACAGATATAATAGCCGCCGGAAAATCAGCCGTAATTGACAGCGGCGAAGTCAACGGTCGTCCGTTTTTCTGCACATTCGGCATGGGATTCGATGCTGAAGTAAGCCACCGTTTCGCCAATTCCGGCAGCCGCGGATTCATCACGTACATCAAATGCACTTTAAGCGCATTGATGAGTTATAAAGCCAAAAATTATCAGATGACAATCGATGGCAAAAAGCTTACCGACACCGCTTATACTATAGCCGTATGCAATGCTTCGCAGTATGGCAACAATGCATACATAGCCCCTAAGGCACTGATTAATGACGGATGGCTTGACCTGACCGTTTTCCACCAGAGCCATAAACTGAAGATCGCTCTGGTAAGCATCGACCTTATGGCAGGCTCCATGGACAGAAATATGCTAATTAACACCATGCGATTGCGCGAGATAACATTTCATCGCGATAGCGAGGGTCCGGCGCATATCGACGGTGAGCCACTCATGCTCGGCACCGACATTACCGTTAAATGCCGGCCGGCTTCACTTAAGGTATTCACTCCGGCAGCTAACCGTAGGATTATCCCATTCGTAACCCCGGCAAAATCAATGTTCAGAGGCTTGGGTTACTCATTACGTAATATTTTACATAAACATTAACCAATTTCCCCAAACATATATACTCATGGCTCTAAAATGTGGCATAGTAGGACTGCCTAACGTAGGCAAATCGACATTGTTCAACTGTCTGTCAAACGCCAAGGCTCAATCAGCCAATTTCCCGTTCTGTACTATCGAACCTAATGTCGGCGTGATATCGGTACCTGACGAACGCCTGACAAAACTTGTAGAGATGTGTAACCCAAGAAGCATCGTTCCCGCTACTGTAGAAATAGTCGATATTGCCGGACTCGTAAAAGGTGCGAGCAAAGGCGAAGGATTGGGCAATAAATTTCTTGCCAACATCCGCGAAACAGACGCAATTATCCACGTATTGCGTTGTTTTGACGATGATAATATAACACATGTCGACGGCACTGTTAATCCCGTAAGAGATAAAGAAATAATTGACTACGAACTTCTACTTAAAGACCTTGAGACTGTAGAAAGCCGTATGGCTAAAACCCAGAAACAGGCACAAACCGGTGGTGACAAGACAGCTAAAATGCAATATGAAGTACTTGTCAAATTTCATGATGCACTGAGTCAGGGTAAACCGGCTCGCTCGGTAGAATTCGATACCGTCGATGAGCAGCGTTTTGCCCGCGACCTCTTCTTACTTACAAGCAAGCCTGTGCTATACGTATGTAATGTCGACGATGCATCAGCTGTCAGCGGTAATGCTTATGTAGAAGCCGTCCGTCAATCCATAGCCGAAGAAAATGCCCAGATGCTGATAGTTGCAGCACAGACCGAAGCCGAAATAGCTGAACTTGACAGCTTCGAGGATCGACAGATGTTTCTCAACGAAATCGGTCTTGAAGAATCAGGCGTATCACGTCTGATCAGAGCAGCTTATAACCTGCTTGACCTTCAGACCTACTTTACCGCAGGGGAAGATGAAGTTCGTGCGTGGACATTCCTGCGTGGCAGTAAAGCGCCCAAATGCGCCGGTATCATCCATACCGACTTTGAAAAAGGCTTTATCAGAGCAGAAGTAATCAAATATGATGATTACGTGACATTAGGCAGTGAAGCCGCCGTGCGTGCCGCAGGTAAAATGAATGTGGAAGGAAAAGAATATGTGGTACAGGACGGTGACATAATGCATTTCCTCTTTAACGTATAAATCTCACCTTAAAATAAAACAGAATACAATACAAAGAAGGGCGAATCAGTAAAAGATTCGCCCTTCCTGCCGTTTCAACTATTTATTTATGAGAATCCTATTATCTAATATCACTATCCGATAAAAGGAATGAAGGAATAATATCATCTTAAAAATTCCTCTTTATATCTATCTAACAACTAAGAATCAGTTTGGTAGGAAACCTTTCCGCTAAAAGAGATTAAAAAGTGTCAACTCAGAGC
>CAMWPX010000088.1 GCA_947176205.1 uncultured Porphyromonadaceae bacterium | reverse complement strand
CTTGAACCTAGGACTCCCTGATTATGAGTCAGGTGCTCTAACCAACTGAGCTATGGGACCGAATTTGACTCTGTTTAGACCGTGGTCAAATTTCACGACACAAAATTACTACATTCATATCAATTATGCAAGTTTTTCTTGTATCTTTGACAAAAAATATAACTAATTTTTTTCTCATATATGAATCAAGCATCAGAAGGTTATCCTATAAAAGAATACCCACAGAAAGTAAAACGTTACTGTCAGATACTCGAACTACGTGACAATCCGACTCTTATAGCTGAATATCGCAAGCGTCACAGTCGTGAGCATGTATGGCGCGAGATTCTTGACGGCATAAAGGAAGTAGGTATCTTAGAGATGGAAATTTACATTCATGGCACCAAGTTGGTCATGATAGTAGAAACTCCTATTGATTTCTGCTGGGACACCGCCATGGCACGATTAAGCACCCTGCCCCGTCAAGCCGAATGGGAAGACTACATGTCGGAATTCCAACAAGCTGCTCCGGGCATGGCTTCATCGGAGAAATGGCAGCTGATGGAACGAATGTTTTTTCTCTACGATTGATTCCTATTGTTCTATATCCTGAATACGGGCATTAATTACGCGCTCTAATTTAACCGGCTGCTGGATAGGATGAAAAGCGGGATACTCTGTGTTTCGCTTTATTATATTGTTTTCAAACACAAGACCATCTACCGACTTGGCATAAAGCAACGGCGCATCAAACGTATCAAACTCGTTATCCGTAATTACAATACCGCCATGAAAATATTTCTTTTGATTTTCCAAATCCGGTATTTCGGGATAGATTGATATAACAGCATTGGTAAACTGAAACATATTGGTCAGAGCGTTGATAAACCTATTTTGTGTAATAAGTATATTACGACACGCTCCGGTCTCAAACCAACCGTTACAGTCACCACATAACAATATAGCAGTACCAGATGTGTGGTCAAATAAGTTATTCTCTACCACCGTATGACGCGGAGTACTGAACAGAGCTCCACGGGCGCGATTATTTCTCACCGTATTTCCCGCAAAATAAACCTCGGGAGTCCAGGTCAGATTCTCTATACCGAAAGTTGATGAATCAGGATTAATCTCTACATCCACACTTTTATCAAAGACTATACGAAATTCTTTTGCACCTTTGACATCCTGTGTATCATAAGGCGATATCCCGGCTATTTTAACGGGTTCACCTACAATCTCCATTGTTCGTGATGCAACAAACTGCACACTGTCACCCACATCACCCCATTTGAAACCCCAAGCCTGATGATGCATATAACCGGCAACAAAAGTGCTGTCATTAATTCGCTCCTTTATTTTAAGATACGTACCATGGACATTTATGGCATCATCCATCATATTCTCATAAAATCCATTGACAGAAGTTATCATCCCTTTACATCCGGAAAAATGAGTGGCATCAGCCTGTGTAGTAAAATAACGTAAATCAGAATCGCCACGAAGCCGCACTGAAAAACCGTCCAAATCAATATCTTCACACCCCTGCGCGAGCAATCCCATCCCGTTGGCATAATGAACGGTGACTGACGCAATCCCTGTGGATTTACACTCATCCAGGAATATCGCAGGACATGGTCGCGAATAATCCCTGAAAGCCACAACCGTACCGGGAATCAACCTCGGATTATCCCATGGAGCTTTCAGCGTGCTATCCGGAAGAATCTCCACATCTTTAGTCCCTACGGCAATATCGCTCGTACGGTATACCAATCTACGGGTATCCGGCTCAAATGCTATACCACACATAGGCTCCCCGCTCCATCCCTCGGCATGATGAATGAATGTTCCATTGTCAATAGTATACTCTACCCATGGCGCAGGACGATATGTTATCATGTGATTAACCGTATCATTAGAGATAACGGTGACTTGTGAAATGCGAGGTTTTTCAAAATCTATACTGAAATTCTTCAGATTACAATTCTCGGATTTAACCATTGACACCGGAAGCATTCCACCATGAAATATGAATTTCGAGCCGGAACCATCGATGGTGACATTCTTTAGATTTTCCATACAGATACCCACATATTTAGGGTTATCTTGATCATGGTTGGATATGTAATACTCTCTTACAGACGAATTTTCGGGATAAAAATCATATCGTCCCTGTGCAAATTCAAATACAATATTTTTACCAGGATTAGCCGAAGTTACCGAATCCAAAATCTGATTCACCCGTTGAGAGCAATCAGAATATAAATCAGGCTTTACACCCAAATCCGACATATTCACCGACAGAATAGATTCATTACATGCCGATAATCCCAACATTACTATTGCAGCTCCAGCTAAAATCCGAACGATGTTCATATACTTAATTTTTAATTTTAATAGTTTTATGCAAACATACACAATATATTACATATAAGAATTGTTTTTCCCGAATAATCTCACTATATTTGCTATACCTTAGATTGTAGATACCACCTTGCACGATGAAATATTTCAGTTCTGACAATTATAATCATGTAGTAAGTTTATATGACGCCGTCACTACAAGCATAGCTCCCGGAGGTGGTGTGTATATGCCAGTCTCATTGCCGTATATACCCACAGCCCTTTTCAATAACATTTCCGATATGTCATTACAGGAAATAGCTTATGTAGTAGGGACTTCATTATTCGGCTCAGATATTCCTGCCGAGACAATCAATGATATTGTCAAAGATACCCTTTCTTTTGACATTCCCTTGGTAAAAATAAAACCAGGCATATATTCATTGGAACTATTCCATGGTCCGACCAAATCCTTCAAAGATATCGGAGCCCGCTTTATGGCAAGACTCTTGCAATACTTTTCTCAATCCGGCAGTGACAATAAAACACTCAATGTAATAGTCACCACCACCGGTAATACAGGCAGTGCTGTAGCGAATGCGTTCGCAGGACTTGAAAGTGTAAACGTATTTGTGCTTACTCCCAAAACTGACAGTTTACAAAAATCAGCACTTGATATTCCACCATCAGCAACAAATATTATTCCTGTTGAGGTAAGGTCCGACTATGATACCTGTGTAAAAATAACCCATAAAGCTTATCTTGACAAGGAGTTAAACAGAGCTATATCACTAACGACAGCCAATTCGCTCAATATTGCCCGATTGCTCCCTCAAACATTCTTTTTCTTCCATGCATATTCACGTTTATTATCAGAAAACGTAGACGCCCGTAAAATAGCCATTTCCACACCATGTGGCAATCTTGGCAATCTTACTGCAGCTCTTTATGCAACGCTAATGGGACTTCCTATAAGTCGTATAATGGCTACAGGCAGAGGCAACGAACGATTATGGGGGCATATCCGTAGGGGAAAATTATCACTGAACGAGTTTAATTCCAATGCCCTTGCCACCAACCTTTCAAGAATCAACCACATTATGACAGACTCGCCACACATATCCACTATGGTCGACTGCCATACATTAAGTAATGACGAAGTAGAATCAGAAATAAGAAATACTTATCATAATTACGGATATCTATTGGACCGCAATAGCGCTATGGCATCCCATTCACTTGTAAATAATATCCGGAAAGACGAGACTGGAGTTTTTCTCGCCACGTCACACCCTATGAAACACCGTGAAGATTTGGAAAATATCCTTGGAGAGCGCATTTCAGTTAATTCTCTTGATTATGCTGAAGATATTGCAAATCCACCGCGGCGCCACAGAATACAGCTCTCTCCTACCCTTCCTGCTCTAAAAAAATTAATATTAGAATATAACAACACAACACTCTAATTTATATATTATGGCAAATAAACGCAATCTTAAAAAACAAGTTCGCTACATCTGTGGCGATTTAGCAGGCGAATGCATCATGGCTCGTGATTTTATTGAAGGCATCGATGCTGACAAAATGAATGATGTCATACTACGCATAGCCGGACTTCAGGTTAATTCACTGAAAAACGCCTCATTCAGTTTTGATAAAACCCCAAAATCATATGCCTCATTAAAAGAATATCATAAAGCCGCCCATACATATTACAACGAAGCATATAAAACTTTTTACGCTGAATTCAACAAGCAAGTGGAAGAGATTGTTAAAGCTATGAATGCCCTTTTACCAAAAGCACAGCGTGAAATCAACAAAACAATAGCTTCTTTAGACTAATCAATGTTTTTAGCAAAACTCATACTCAGGATAGCCGGTTGGAAAGTCAAAGTTACTGTCCCCGACTATCCTAAGTGTATAATATGTGTGGCTCCACACACAAGCAACTGGGATTTCATAATAGGAAAACTCGCTTACAGTGCAATCGGTCGTAAAGCCGGATTCCTGATGAAAGAAGCTTGGTTTTTCTTTCCTTTAGGATATTTTTTCAAGGCTATCGGTGGAATACCGGTTCCGTCACGCAGAGATACAGGAACCTCATTAGTGGAAACACTTACCAAACGATTCAACGACTCACAACGTCTGGTATTAGCGATTACACCTGAAGGCACCCGTAGTCTTACTTCAAACTGGCATACCGGATTTCTTCATATAGCGTATAACGCTAATATTCCCATAGTTTTAGGCGCAATTGACTTTGCGAAAAAAGAGGTTATCATAACCGATGAATTTACACCGACTAAAAATATCGACACTGATATGGCGGCAATCAAAAAATATTACAGCCATTTCACCGGACGATATCCTGAAAAATTCACTACTCAATAATACAAATGCCTTCTCAAAACCTCAAAATAGCCTTAATCCCGCTTGATATTCAATTTGGGGACTCGGAATATAATCTCAAGCAATTTCAATCAAAACTTACAAATCTGGAAAAAGATACAGATTTAGTAGTTTTACCGGAAATGTTTAACACTGGATTTACACCGGAGCGCCAGACATCTTTAGATAATGCGGAACCTGACAACGGCAGAATCATTTCTATGCTTCGCAATATAGCGGTCTCAAAACATTTGGCTATTTGGGGCGGAATTTCAGCAAAAGATAATATCGGAAATCTGTATAATCGCGGATTTATGATTGATGACGTCGGAAATATCAAATATTACGACAAACGACATCTTTTTCGTTACGGAGGTGAAAGTGATATATATACTGCAGGAAGCACCTTATCACCGATAGTCAATTACCGCTCATGGAATATCAAAATGTCAATCTGTTACGACATAAGGTTTCCAGTATGGAACCGAACCGTCAAAAATAATTACGATGTGCTGATTGTCCCTGCCAACTGGGCACACTCCCGGGTATATGCATGGAGGCAGTTATTAATAGCTCGTGCTATTGAAAACCAATGTTATGTAGCCGGATGCAACCGTGAAGGCTCAGATAATTATGGAAAATATCAAGAAGGAGACTCTTGGATTTTTAACGAATCCGGCATGGAAATTTCATATACCGGTGAGGATAATATAATCTATGGCATTCTTGATGCGGCAAAATTCAACTCCACCCGCAACCGATTTACACCATGGCGTGATGCCGACTCATTTAATCTGATTCTCGATTAATCTTTCTATTTCCGGCAATAATGCCGTAGCATCGTCATTTACTATCGTCAAGATACGAGGATGCAGCTCATTAGGGACATAGCTGTCTTGTGACACTATTCGTTTAACCACATCTTCTTCCGGCATACAATTTCGGTAGCATACTCTTTCAACCCTCACCTCAAGTGGAGCTGTTACTTCCCACACTTCATCAACGCATCGGTCAAGACCGCTCTGATACAGAATGGCCGTCTCCACAAAAGCCACTTGTTTTCCTTCTCGCCATTTACATAAGTCATCTTTAACTGCATTATGGACGATAGAATTCAATCGATTAAGTAGCATCTCATCACTAAAGACTATAGCCGCTAATTTACGCCTGTTGATTATACCTTCTGATGAAATCACATCATTTGATATCTCACCGGCTATGCGCGCCTTTATCTCCTCCGAGCTATCCATAATAATTTTTGCCCGAGAGTCACAATCATATACATCGTATCCAATTGCTGACAGAATCCTGCAGACAATACTTTTCCCGGAACCTATACCTCCGGTAACCGCTATCAATCTGTCGCTACTCATTCCTGCTGATTGTCAATATATTCCACCACATAATCGACTTTCTCAGGTGTAAAACTAACGTTATAACACCCCTTACTCTCGGCGGTTACATTCACATTTAATGTATTTATTCCTGATACGACATCATGATAATCAACCGTAGCATTAAACTTATAATCCATAGAATATTTACTCATAGGCACAAGAAATGCGACTTCCACCGAATACGGAAACGGTATTATACGCATTCCACGAGGAACGTTAACCACATTGATATTCACTGTTTTCTTCTTAGCAATCAATGGTTCTACTGGTATCATTACATCAACAGATGCCGGAATCATTGTTATACCATCAACAGGTTGCAATCTGACACCTTTCACATACAAAGAATCGCTTAAATCAGACTCTCTGAATTTTATCGTGGAGACAGACATGATAGATTCCGGTATACGCCCAGCTGAAAATAACATAATGGAATCCACATTTGCCGATATACGTCCGCTTATAATACTTAACGCATCAGTAGTAGCGTCTACATTGATTATCAACGGCACTTTTTTTCCGGGACGGTCCGTAGTCCGTACAACTATAGAATCAGGACGAGTGGCATTGACTGTTATATTCGCACCGAAATAATCATGAACCCATGATTCTATTTTTGTCTTACTCATCCGAAAGACCCCGTTACCGTCAACAAAATCATTAAAAGGCACTTTCATCGACGGCATCTTTCCCCATGAATATTTTACAAATGCCATACCTTTACCTGACACCGACACCGCAATGTCTTCCGGCATTGCACTAAGAGGAGTGACATCCTTAGGTATATCTGTGATTATCAACGGGATTTCATAATCTTTTTGAATATCATCATCAAGAGTCAGAAATACCCATATAAATGTAGCCGCAACCACACACAATAAATACAACAACAAATCACGACCTCGAGCCGATTGAAACAAAGCTTTTATTTTCTGTGAAAACGAAGACAAATCAGGTGTTGCCATCTAAAACATTTATAATACTACAAATAATAACTGCTTATACAAAACAGCCGCGAGCCAAAGCCCACGGCTGCTATAGAATTTACGCGTATCAGCGTAGTTTTATTTTTTATCAGCCTCAGCATCGCTCTGAGCATCTACTGCCGAAGGATATACAGAACCCTTATCTACAGTAATGCATACATTGGGTGCAATTTCTATAGAAAATGTATTATTCTTAATTTTACGAACCTTACCATAAATGCCTCCGGCTGTAACCACACGGTCACCCTCCTGTATGCCCTCACGGAATTTGCGGATTTCTTTCTGTTTTTTTTGCTGAGGACGAATCATAAAGAAATAAAAAACAGCTATGATTGCCACAATCATAAGCAGATTCATCATACCTGCACCTCCTGCCTGACCCTGAGCCTGCGTAGCCGCGTCAAGTGTAATAAAATTAAAAGTCATTATTATTCAGATTTATATGTTATTATATTTGCAAATATAGCTAAATATTTAATTTTTGACAAGGACACCTTCCTTTTTCAAATAATTAATAACTGAAAAAAGGATACCGTTTATAAACTGTCCGCTTCGCGGTGTGCTATAGTAATTCGCTATCTCTATATATTCATTTAGAGTCACCGGAATGGGTATTAACGGATAATCGACCAATTCTGTGATTGCTGCCATCATTATTACAACATCCATGAATGCCAAGCGCTCGGGATCCCATTGACGAGCATCAACAAATCGCTCAATCAACTTCATATTTTCCTCATAACGCTCTACAGCAGACTCAAACAAGTCAGCACCGAACCGAGCATCCTCATCATCTTTATATTGAGGCAATAACGAGATTACATTACCTCCACTCACCCCTATCCTCCTGATAGTTTTCAGCACGAATGTACCTATAATATCCAGGTCGTCATTCCAAAACACATTATCCGATTCCAAAGCTTCAGCAAGAGCATCAGAAGGCAAAATTATAGTACGGAATACTGTACGCCAAAACTCACAGTCGGCTTCAAGCGAATCGGTATCGGAATTCATATATTCAGCATATACATCCGATTCCACAATGTTATCAAGAAGCGATTTAAGCAAATCATATTTACCACTCAAATCTATAGGATTCTCCTTAAGATAACGATGCATATCTTCATTATCAGCAAGAATCGGAATCAACCTGTTGTCTATGAAGCGAAGATTTGGATTCAAATCCTCATGCGTTGGCAGATACTTATTTCGAGCATTATCAAGGCGCAAATCCTGCATGCGGGTAAGTTCCACCGGCAACATAAGCAATAAATGGTACAATTCGTATGCCTTGTCAAGGCTTTTCTGTAAATTATGTACTGCATTTATATATCCTACTTTTGTTCCGGCAATTCCTTTTATGGATTGCTCCACCATACCCAAAGCCTGTTGAAACCCAGTCTCTTATACACGTCTCCGAGCCCACGAGACATCTCAGGATCTCGTATGCCGTC
>CAMWPX010000087.1 GCA_947176205.1 uncultured Porphyromonadaceae bacterium | reverse complement strand
CCGCCCCCTCTACCGAGAAAGCCGATGAGCATCCGCTCACCGGCTTTCTCCTTTTTTGAAAATCGGGAAATTTGTCTAACTTTGTATTTATTAGGATTTATTCCGTTATCATATTTGATATGGCATAACATAGTAAGGCATGAAAAAGGGATTGAGCTATCTGATATTAGTTATATTGTTATTCGTTTTTACGGTTGATACGCGCGCTCAGCTTATTCAAAAAGCTGAAGATATTATAAATTCGGTGTTAAACGATTCTGTGGCGGATGGCACTGATACTGTGTCGGTGGAGGAGCGCTATCGTCAGGAAGTGGAGCGAGCTAAGTCAATGGAGCAACAGTTGCAGGAAATGAAGTTGCAGCAGATACTGCTTCGCTCGGAGCTTGATAATGCTCTTAATGGTAGTAGAATGGCTGATTCTCTAAGGATGGAGGAACAGCGTAGAAGTATTGACTCATTACGTATGCTTACGCAGGGTGTTCCTGTACTTGTGGAAGGTGACACTTTATTCGTACTATATGCGGCAAGAGGCGGATATTCTGCGTATGACCGTGCTGAGATGGCGCGTGACATGATTCTAAAGGTGGGTTCGGATATCAGTCTGCGTCGTGATTCGGTGTCTATGCTTGATAATGACGGGTATATAGACGTTATGTATGGAGGGAGGGTATTGGTTAGTGTTACTGATAAGGATGCTCTCTGGATGGGTGTGCCGAAACAGGAACTGGCGCAGCGGTATATGACGGTATTGTCGGCAAAAATTAACGATTTGAGGGACAAGCACAGTCTATGGCAACTCATAAAGCGTGCGGCATTGTTTTTACTTGTGATTGTAGGTCAGTATTTGCTGTTCAGGCTTACAAATTACCTGTTCCGCAAGCTGCGCCGGCGCATAATCCGGTTTAAGCAGAACAGATTGCGTCCTGTCTTTATACGTGACTATGAATTGCTGAATACCCGTCAGTTAGGTCGCATTCTTATATTTTTAAGCAATATAGTGCGTTATCTTATATTGTTGCTTCAGCTCACCTTTACTGTGCCGATGTTGTTTATAATATTCCCGCAGACTGAGGCTCTGGCCATGAGGATATTGAATTATATTATCGAGCCTATAAAGATGGTGTTCAGGTCAATTGGTGACTATATTCCTAATCTGTTTATCATAATTGTGATATGGTTGTGTATCAGGTATGTTATTAAAGGGCTGAAGTATATATCCTCGGAGATTGAAAATGAAAAACTGAAAATAGCCGGCTTTTATCCTGACTGGGCTCAACCCACATTCAATATAGTGCGTTTTCTGCTCTATGCGTTTATGATTGCGATGATATATCCCTATCTGCCGGGTTCGGAATCGGGGGTGTTTCAAGGGATATCTGTATTTGTGGGTTTGATAGTATCGCTCGGATCAAGCACCGTGATAGGTAATATCATAGCAGGATTAGTAATTACGTATATGCGTCCGTATAAAGTAGGTGACCGCATAAAGTTAAATGATACGGTGGGCAATGTAATAGAAAAAACGCCGTTTGTGACACGTCTGCGTACACCTAAAAACGAAGTGGTGACTATCCCTAATTCATTTATCATGTCATCGCATACGGTTAATTACAGTGCATCGGCGCGGCAGTACGGACTTATTATACATACCACAGTAACTATAGGATATGATGCGCCATGGCGTCAGGTGCACCAACTGCTGATAAATGCTGCGCGCAGTACTCCCGGGATATTGGAGCACCCCAAGCCGTTTGTTCTTGAAACGGAGTTGCAGGACTATTATCCCTGTTACCAGATTAATGCTTATATCAAGGATGCCGATAATCTTGGACCGATAATGTCAGCCTTGCATCAGAATATTCAGGATACATTTAATGAAGCCGGAGTTGAAATCATGTCGCCCCACTACTATGCCGGTCGTGACGGTAATGCTTCCACTATCCCCGAAGATTATCTTAAAGCCGACTGATATATTATGTTTTGTGGCTGGTGCGTAACCACTGGCATAATATAAAAATCCCCGCCTACAAGCCGATTCAGCCTATATGTAGATGCGAGGATTAACGCAAAGTTAATACTTTTTTCGAAATATGGTGTTGTTGATAATGCTAATATCGGTTGTTGCGATAATTCTTTCGCTGGGGTTTATGATAAAGAGCCCGAAATTTGGTGTGTGGCTATATAAAGGAGCTGTTTTTATTATTATGATAATCGTTTTATTTGTAGCTCTATTTTTCTACTTAGGAGGTAATGCAGATGTTTCTGCTTTGAATATAAATCTGCATCCATGGAGAAATTATTTGTTATATAGAGTCATTGCGGCAATAGTTTGTGTTACGGTTATTTTTGCTATATCCCAAATACCACTGTTGTTTGTCAGATGTTATCATAAAAGTATTAAAAAGCGAATTATAAAATATGAGGGTCTTATCTATGCCGTAGTATTGGTAAGCGGGGTTATATGCCTATCAGAATATAGTGGCGTAGGGAGATTGTTTGATGATAGGTTGCAGGCAGGTAATGATGTCGTAAGAATGATAAACGAGTACAATAGAACCCATAGTATGCAGTGTCAATCACTTTTGGAATTGGGATTGAAGCCAGTTGGTGATAATTATTATGAGTATAAGGGCATGTGGTTTTTATTGGATGCTAACGACAAGTCGTTTGATTTGCGATTCCGTAGTCCTCAAGACAGTGTGTTGAACTACGATTTTACGTATTCAAGCGATGTTCATGAGTGGAAGGAGAGCATAATTTGGTAGTGATATTGCAATAAATTTGAATGTATATGAAAAGATTGATGACATGTATCTGCTTACTGACTGTAAGTCTATTGAGTGGAGCTAAAGAGATAACCATCATACCTCAATTTACTCCGGGCGATACACTCCGGTATCGTACTACAGCACAGGTGATAATGTATCATGCTAATGATTCTTTGGTATCAACGACAAAGATGTTACCTAAACTTATTGTAAAAGGCAAAAATGATAAGGGATTTGTAATTGCTACCAGTAATCAGCTGGAATCATTTAATTATGAATGTTCTGATGCGGAGGCAAAAGATATGTTGATGTCATTTGACAAAACAGAAATATTGAATGATTTTGTTGCGTCAATTGTATTGAGAATCCAATTGGGGGCAGACTGTCGTCCTGATTCAGTCTTGAATATAGACGAAGTCAAGGAAACGATTATTGATGCATATATCAATATGATAGCTAAAGAACAAGGGATAGATGTAGAAAGCAGCGCTGAGTGGATAATGGATACAAAGCCCCTTATTATTGGTGCAGTAAGTATGATGTGCACTCCGAAGCATCTGATTGAAGAACAATTTGGTAATGTGCCTTATTTTAATTTTATCGGTGTGCCTCTCGAATCGGGAAAAATTCCCGCAACAATGGTTCTCACTTATGAACTGCAAAATATGTATCCGGATTTAACCGAATTGGATATGGAAATTCATCAACTTGTAAATACGGCAGAATTGAATATGGCAGAGGATGATGGGTTTTATTCGATACGTATTAATGGCAAGAACGGGAAATCTGAAGTTGAGGGTCAACTATTATTCGCCAGAGGGTTGTTGAATCATGGATGGCTGTCAATTACGTCAGAATCAGATTATGAAAAGACAGTCAGCAATTTCATAATAGACAAATTACCTTAGGCATGATTGGCTTTTTGTTACTGTTAGGCTTGGTGATATTAGCCATAGGAGGGCTGACAAGTGTGAAATTCAAGCGAATGATAAGGATTATAAGTCTTCAGGCATTGCTTGTAAGTGTGCTTGCGGTAACCGCTTGTGGAAAAACAAGTAATACTAAAATTGAAAAGATTGAAGATACGCAATGGGATGTAACCGTTAACAAGGTCATTCTTAATATAGATGGCGATGGTCAGTATACCGTAGCCGATACAGCGCAGATTAATAAGGAATTGAAAAAAATGCCGCATAGTGAAAATATTACCATCGGTTGGACTATTCCGAGTGCCGACGGTTCTATTTGGTTGGTTGCTTACGAGAATGAACCGATATTAACTGAAAAAGTAACTGTAACGGAAGTGAATTTTATCCCGTCTTATGGTGGCGATATTCAGGTAGCGTTTAAGTTTGCCGATGCCAAAAAGTGGGAAGCAATCACACAAGATAATATTGGAAAGCGATTGGCTGTGTTTGTCAACGGTCAACTTATGAACGCACCACAAGTTAACTCTGAGATAACATCGGGTAATTGCGCCGTAGCGATTCCGGCAGATATGATTCACGATTATTTGCCAAATCTTGATTTGGAGAAGTTGAAATAATAATTCAATACCTGTGTGTATGGCAAGCCTTATGATATCTAATTGGCTATTAGTGACTGGATTGTTGAGCCAGTGGTATGTTGAATCTTCCTTGGCGGAGTCTGAAGAGGGTGTATGAATTAGTATTAAGGATTAAATAGTTGTAAAACTGTTGGTGTCTATTAAAATAAGATTCCATTCGCCTGATTGAGAGTTAAAGTGTATGATACCACTTATGTTAATGGTACCGGATGGCGTTCTTTGGGAATAGAAATTAGCATAGCCACTTGTATGCACAGCTAATCTGTGTCCATTGGAATCTATTATATACCGATTTGTAGCTTCTCCGTATGATGCAAGCGGGACATTTTTTTCTTCAAAAGCGACGCCGTTGAGTTGCACGAATTGAGATTGCCATTTTTGCAATCCGTCAGAAGTTGATTTTGCAGAATTAAGTTCATTAATAGTTGTTATGACTGGCTTGATTTCATTGTTTGAGGAATTATAGATAACGTGCTCTATAAACTTTTCGTATGGAAGAAATGAAATAGAATTTCCATACGAGACATGAATCATTGGTTCACCGACCTGTAATTCTCCTTTATAACGACCGATTGAAAATCCGCTTAAGTCAATGGTGATGTCATCACCAATCTTGTAGTTGGTATATATATTATGAGCGTTAATAGAAAATGAGATAGCCGATGTCTCATCTCTAATGATAAGTTCTTTATAAATGTTGCCACATTCATCAGATGAAATAACCTTACCTCTGATTACTACTGGGGAGGAATTTATAATAGTACTACAAGAATAATCATTATCATTCCAATAATTTTTTTTAAGATTTAATATTGAAGTGGTAACCGGGAGACTTTTACCTTCTTGTGAAACAGTAATTTCAGTAACTTTTCCAAATTTAGTCGATAATTCGATTATGCCGGTTCTTGGATTTGAGGACATATTTTTATTGACGATTATAGATATCCCGTGGGAATTGTAGTAGTCATATATATCACCATCGTCTGAGTTTAGGGGTATTCCGATTGAGACCTCACACCAATCCGGAGCAGATGATACAACAACAGGTATAATAGATTTATTCTTATAATGTATTTCGGTAGTTCCGCCATCGCAATCAAAAGATGCGGAAGTTTGAGTTAGAACGATTGGTTCGTCAATACCGTAGAATGGAGTAGAGTATTTTATTTGATAACCGGTAATTGTACCAAGTTCATCTTTAGCAGAGTTGCTGATATACAAGCGGTAGAAAGTTTCAGTATTACGGTTGTATGCTATATATCCATAACCTAATTGAACCTTTTCGCGAAGACTCCATTTTGACGTGGGAATTTCAATAATATCTGCTAAATCGTTGATTTTTCCGACGCGACAAATAAACCACTTAGCTGGATTTGAAAAGGTAAAATAGTCATCGGCTCCAATGAAGAGACCGTCGATGTTGTCTTCCCCATTTTTATAAATTGAGACGGTTATCGTTTGCTCCGGGTCTTGTCGTATAGGTGAGTTGGTTGTATTATCAGGATTATTCGGCTCGTCACTATCACAACCATTAAATATTATCGGAAGTAAGAATATAAATATATATTTAAGGATTTTCATTTTTACCATGTTGATGTTGTCAATATGATTAGGCAGATGTCTTCGCAAACCATCGTGTGGTAAGTTCTAGTCGTTCTCGGCTTTAGTTAGAATGTTTTATGAGTTCAAATATACTACAAAATTCGCTAAGAAGCATCTGTGGAGGTATGAAAAGTGGACTACTTTACATTGCTGCCGTCATTGAGGGCTTGAAAAAGCCAACAAGGAAGAAGAACCAGAATTAAAAGAATTGACATGGCGCGATAGATTTTAAAGTTTCAAGGAAAGACCAACATGATTCTTGACATCAAAGTTAGCTGGATAATAGGCAAAAAAACACACACGTATAAGTCAATAAGCATTAAACAAAGAGGCGTAAATAGATATATCTGTTATTCTTACTTAGAACTATGATTTATGTGACACTCATTCAAGTCTTTGAACTTGGAATAGAGTGAGGAGCGGTTAATCATGGTTGAGCCATATGGCTGTCAACTTCGCTAATCTGTTTTTTGTAATACATTTTTATTTAAGCAGTGAATGTATGGAATATTTTAATTCTCTATGACATCTTCAACTACTGTAGACTCTTTAAGTTCCTCAAAACCAAAAGTGTCAACATAATCCACTTGAACATCGTCTTTTGATGATTCTTCACGTGGCTTACGTTCAACCGTTAATTCCATATAGCGCGGTAAATATACACACATCACTGTGACCTTTCCCTTGTCATAAGCTAACGCGACAGCCATATCTTTATCGTTCTTAAACCAATTAGCTTTACCCTCAACCGGTTTAAACCCGACTTTTTGAATTTGAGAATCAAATGCCTTGGCAAGTGCTTCTTCTGAGCCTGGTTGAAATTTCTCAAATGTGCTGTTTATAGCAAATACGGCTGAAAGATTTGCATTGTAGTTATATTCAGGCGAAGTCGGGAAACTATATCCGTGGATATAATTGTATCGCCGTGAAGAAAGGTTTTTGTCAAAACCATATAAGAAAGAGAATGGATAATCGTAATCCCGTAATGTAGACTTGTCCATGTCAGCATATTTGTAACCGCTAAGTTTATCTTTGAAGTCTCGGAGTATCATGCCTTTTCGTGTCTTAAAGAAGGTTGTGTCAGTTATGTTGGATATAATTTTACGAGCTTCTTTTTCTGCATTGAAATGGTTGCTGTAAATGGAGGAGCCCGTCAAAAATGAAAGATTAGTATAGTTGTTTTGACCTACATCTTTTAGTTCTTTATTCATGAAGTTAAAAGATTTACCTTCTCCAACAATAAGAGTATTCTTATTAATATATCCAAGTACTGTATAATCAAAGGGAATAATAACATTGTCATTTTTATCCACAACACCATATTTTTCTTGTTTTTTTGCAAGATAATATTTGTCGTTTATCTTAGTTAATGGAATAAGTTCATCATATTTTGCACGGATAACGATTTCGCCCTTTTCATTTTTTAGGCCATATGCATCACCGTCCATAAAAACTATTACTCCATTATTGAATTCAAGCCAATCAGGTATATAACCTTTCCATTTGCCAATAGAACTTACTTTTTTCCCTGTCTTATCCAATAATACAACTTCACCGTTTTCTTTCTGAGCCGGAAGAAAACCATGGTTAAAAGAGCCAAAATCCTTATACTCATTTGAGGAAAATGAGAACAATTCGTTGCCTTTGTTGTCAATGGCAAAATATTTATTTGTTGAATCATTTACTCCCTTGCCTACAATAGCCAACCCATCGGTCGAAAAATTAAATGCTCGGTCATATGAAGGTTTGATAACAATTTCTCCATTCTCGTTTATATATCCATACTTATTGTCATCATTTGAAACAGCAGCGAAACCATTCTCAAAATCATTAGCGGACACGATAGAATTATCAAGATTAGCCACTACTTCGCATTTTCCGTTAATGACCGAAATTCCCTTACCTTTTAGAACTGCAAGAGCAATATCATTTTCATTAAATGCGGTTGCGTAAAGATAACTTTCTCCATTTATAGGTTTTGTTACATTGTTAACTGAAAAGTAGTCGTATGACCCATTTCCGTTTTTTACACAAAACTTGTCGTTAACGATTACGGTTGGTTGGCTCTTAAATTCATCTTTGTGAATTATTTCGCCGGTTGTAACATCAACAATGCTCCATAAGTCAGAATCAACAAGCTTTGCAGCAACGTAACGGGTATTAGCCTTGTCTGAATTGCTGCACGATACGAGCGTTGCTATGCATACTATAAGCATAGTCGCTATTGAAAAGGTTTTTTTTATCAGTTTTATCATGGCGTATTATTATGATGATTAGTTCATATAGAGATGCGATTGAATGATTCGATCTGTCATTTGAGTACATAGTGGAAACATTATTGGGAAGTTTCCGATATTGGCATTGGTATGTACTAATAAATATTAATGGATTTAAATTTGGAGCCTATGTTTAAGTTACACAAACCCGATTTATTTCGGTTGAAATGGGGTGTTGGCGCGGGGCTGGTTGACACCGCGTTGACACGGGCTGAAATTAAAATTGCAAGTAACTGAATTTCAGTTGCTTGCAATTTTACTGGGTGCCCATAACAGAACTACCGATATTGCTTTCTAATATTTTCAAGTATATTTTAATTGCTCTGATTACCTGCGTGTTATGATGAGGCATATTTCATTTGAATTTCTTTCAGGGTAAGAAAAAGTAAGATTTTTGCACGTAAAA
>CAMWPX010000086.1 GCA_947176205.1 uncultured Porphyromonadaceae bacterium | reverse complement strand
ATTATTACCACCTTGTTTTATTTTTTTCGTAATTTTGCAGATACGAATAACCTTTCAGACAGAATCATTTCAGACATGACAGACGTTAAGCCAATCAAACTTGCATTAATATCGGTTTTCCACAAAGAAGGACTCGATTCAATTCTTTCCATGCTCCATGCCGACGGAGTAAAATTTCTCTCGACAGGTGGCACTAAATCTTTTATAGAAAGTCTTGGATATCCCTGTGATTCAGTGGAAAATCTCACCACATATCCCTCAATACTCGGAGGCAGAGTAAAAACCCTTCATCCCAAAGTGTTCGGAGGCATCCTCAACCGACGCGACAATGAAACCGACCGTGAACACGTAGCCAAATACGATATACCTTCGATTGACCTCGTGATAGTCGATTTATATCCCTTTGAGCAGACCGTAGCATCCGGAGCCGCTCACCCAGATATCATCGAAAAGATTGACATAGGCGGAATATCTTTAATCAGAGCCGGCGCAAAAAACTACAATGATGTGGTAATAGTGGCATCCAAAGCCCAATACGAACCTTTAGCCGAAATGCTCGGACGCAACGGAGCGAAATCCTCACTTGAAGACCGACTTTTCTTCGCTAAAGAAGCATTCAAAGTGTCATCGGGCTATGATACAGCTATATTCAACTATTTTGACTCATACTGCCAAACCGCTCCATCGGCTATGCGCGTAGCCTACGATAACAAGATGTCACTGCGATATGGTGAGAATCCCCATCAGTCAGGTTCTTTCTTCGGTAACTTTGAAGAAATGTTCAAACAGCTTCACGGTAAGGAAATATCGTACAATAATCTACTTGATATCGATGCAGCGGTATCTCTTATATCAGAATTTACCGAGCCAACTTTCGCAATTCTGAAACATAACAATGCCTGTGGATTAGCATCAAGAGAGACTATGCTTCAGGCTTGGACCGATGCTCTTGCAGGTGACCCCGTATCAGCATTCGGAGGCGTGCTCATAGCTAACCGTGCTATCGATGCCGCTACCGCCGAGGAAATCAATAAAATTTTCTTTGAGGTTATTATCGCACCGGAATATTCTGATGAAGCCTTTGCAATTCTTGCCCAGAAAAAAAATCGCATAATTCTACATCAAATCGGTAAACTCGACACTAAAGTTCAGTTCCGTTCCATTCTTAACGGAGCACTGATGCAACAGCGTGACCTTGCTATAGAAACACCTGCCGACCTTACTGTAGTAACTAAAGCTGCTCCTTCTGCCGAGCAAGTGGATGACCTGCTTTTTGCAAACCGCATAGTTAAAAACAGTAAAAGCAATGCCATAGTACTTGCTAAAGGCGGTATGCTTCTTGCAAGCGGTGTAGGACAGACCTCGCGGGTGGACTCGCTCCGCCAAGCCATAGCCAAAGCTAAATCATTCGGATTTGACCTTAACGGTGCGGTTATGGCTTCTGACGCATTTTTCCCGTTTGCGGATTGCGTGGAGATAGCCAATCAAGCCGGTATAACAGCCGTTATTCATCCCGGAGGTTCGATTCGCGACCAGGAATCGGTGGATTACTGTGACGCACACTCCATGGCTATGGTTACCACCGGCATTCGTCATTTCAAACATTAACGATTTATAGTTTTTACTATTAATTTACCCACCCATAACTCTCTGATTACACAACCATGGGATTATTTTCATTTACTAAAGAAATAGCTATTGACTTAGGCACAGCCAATACTATCATAATTCACAACGATAAAATTGTCATTGACGAACCATCGATTGTGGCAATAAATGTACGCACCGGAAAAGTGGTGGCAGTCGGTAAAGACGCCCAGCCTATGATAGGCAAAGGTCACGCCGATATCCGCACTATCCGCCCTTTACGTCAAGGTGTCATCGCTGACTTTAATGCAGCCGAAATGATGATACGCGGACTCATCAGCAAAGCCAGTTCTAAAAACCGCTGGTTTAACCCGTCAATGCGTATGGTTGTCGGTATCCCGTCGGGCTCTACCGAAGTTGAAATACGTGCCGTACGCGACTCATCGGAGCATGCCGGCGGTCGTGATGTATATATGCTTTACGAACCTATGGCTGCAGCTTTAGGTATTGGCATAGATGTTCTGGCGCCTGAAGGCAACATGATAGTAGACATAGGTGGCGGTACTACCGAAATAGCGGTTATATCTCTTGGCGGTATTGTCAGCAACAAGAGTATACAGATAGCCGGCGACAATCTTACCGACGACATTCAGGAACACATGCGCCGTGTACATAATGTAAGAGTGGGCGAACGCACTGCCGAACTTATTAAAATGAATGTGGGTTCTGCTCTCACCGAACTTGAAAATCCGCCGGCGGACTATGTGGTACACGGTCCTAACGTAATGACTGCATTGCCAATGGAAGTGCCCGTATCTTATCAGGAAATATCCCACTGTATAGAAAAATCGATATCAAAAATTGAAGCTGCCGTATTGGGAGCCCTCGAACAGACTCCTCCCGAACTATATGCTGATATCGTAAGAAACGGTATCTATCTTGCCGGAGGTGGCGCACAGTTACGTGGTCTTGACAAACGACTGACTGATAAAATCGGCATCCAATTCCATATAGCCGAAGACCCCCTTCTGGCTGTAGCCAAAGGTACCGGTGTCGCGCTGAAAAATATCGAAAGATTCCCGTTCCTCATTCGCTAAACCGAAGATTAGGTGCATAATCTGCTCAGCTTTCTTATCAAAGCACGCCCATGGATTCTGTTTACAATCTATGTGGTGGCAAGTAGCTTTCTGCTGTTTCGCAACAATCCTTATCAACACTGGCTTTATCTGACGTCAGCCAATGCGATTTCAGCAGGCACATATCGTGCGGCAAATTATGTAACCTCATACTTCAATCTTCGCTCAATCAACGAGGACTTACAGAGCCGTAACACCGAACTCGAACTTGAGATTCTCAGGCTGAAAGACAAGGTCAAGGGATACATGGACAAAGAGTATGCTGAAACCGTACCGGTGGATACCGCATTCTCGCGCTATGACTTTATTCTGGCTCATGTCATCAATAACAGTGTCATACATGCCCATAACTATATAACTATAGATAAAGGAGAACTTGACGGCGTCAGACCCGACATGGGTGTCATAGACCAAAACGGCATCGTAGGCAAAGTCAATATAGTCGGACCTCATTCTGCCCGGATTATTTCATTATTGAACAACAATCTACGCATTTCATGCAAAGTCCGTGGCTCAGAACAGGTGGGTTCGCTTGTATGGGACGGTAAAGACACATCCACAGCATTGCTTGAAGAGCTACCGCGACATGCCAAATTCGCAATCGGAGATACAATAGTAACCAGCGGATACTCTACCGCATTTCCTGAAGGTGTTCCCGTAGGAGTGGTCATAGCCGAGAAAAAATATTATGACGAAAACTTCTATACGCTTAGTATAAAACTCTTTACCGACTTCACAACACTCAGTACGGTAAGAGTGGTAGTAGACGATATGGCATCAGAACTTGCAGCTATAGAGAATGACACGCCCACAGAATAATCACGCATAATTCCAAACGACATCGCTATGACCAAAGCGGCTATATACCTCTTTATAACAACTATATTTCTTATCGCGGCACAGGTGATTGTTTTTAATCACGTGTGTCTGTTTGGTGTAGCCGTACCTTTTATTTTTCTTTACACGATATTGCGTCTGCCGGTAAACCTATCACTTGAATGGACCTTTACCATAAGCTTTGCACTTGGACTCACAATCGACATATTCTCTGACACTCAGGGTATGTGTGCCTTAGCTTGTACTATGCTTGCGGCGTTACGCCGTCCGGTGCTTCGACTATACTTCTCCCGCGATGACGAACTTACCGATGCTTACCCGTCGATATCCTCTCTCGGATTTGACGTATACTTCAAATACACCGTGACCTTGACATTAATATTTTGCGCCTTGATATTCATCATAGAATCACTTGATGTGTACACTTTCGGCACAATAATACTGCGGATAGGCGCAAGTACGGTTTTGACTGTAGCCCTGCTATTAGGTATCGATTGTCTTTTGCACCGTAACAATGAAACCAGAACGTAATCTTGATAATAGAAAATATATTATAGGCGGTATCGCGGTATTGATAGTCATTATATATACCATCCGCCTGTTTGCGCTCCAGATTATGGAGAGCAAATATAAGGATTATGCTGATTCCAATGCTTTTCTAAAAAAAGCCATATACCCGTCACGCGGTGTGATATATGACCGTAACGGAAAAGTAGTGGTATTTAACCGTCCGGCTTATGACGTGATGATGATTCCACGTGATGTACAGGACCTTGACACATTGGATTTCTGTCGTGCCGTAGGGATAAGTGTGGAAAGCCTGCGAAAACGCATATCGGAAATGAAAGACAAGCGATTAAATCCCGGCTATTCGTCATATACACCCCAGACACTCCTCAAGCATCTGACAGCTGAAGATTACGGACGATTACAGGAAAAACTGTATCGTTTTCCCGGATTATATATCCAAAAACGCATATTGCGTGAATACAATTATCCCGGAGCCGCCAATATACTCGGTAACATACGTGAAGTTTCACCATCTGATATCGAACGTGATTCCTATTACTCACGCGGAGACTATACAGGTGACCTTGGTGTGGAAAAAAGTTACGAGACTTTTTTACGCGGTGAGAAAGGTGAAGAAATACTGATACGTGATGTCAACGGTCGCATCCGCGGTCACTATGAAGATGGGGCTCATGACAAAAAAGCTATATCCGGTAAAAACATCACCTTGTCAATAGACATGGAACTGCAGACATACGCCGAATCTCTTATGAGAAATAAAATTGGAGCAGTAGTCGCTATCGAACCTTCTACCGGAGAAATACTCGCACTCGTTACAAGTCCCACTTATGACCCGTCATTATTAGTAGGTCGACAACGTGGTGAAAACTATAAAACATTACGTGATGACCCGTTAAAACCCTTGCTTGACCGCTCAATACAAGGTGCATATCCTCCTGGCTCCACTTTCAAGCCCACACAAGGACTGATACTACTTCAGGAAGGAATTATAAATGAGAACACTCTGTTTCCGTGCTCCCATGGATATATAAACGGTCGACTAAAGGTAGGATGTCACTCTCATGGAGCTCCGTTACCATTAAAACCGGCAATACAAACTTCATGTAACGCATACTTCTGTTGGGGATTCAAATCGATGATTGACCGCCGTGCAAAATATGGTAATCCGGCAAATGCATTCGAAACATGGAAAAACTATCTTGTAGAAATGGGATACGGTTATCGCCTTGGCATAGACATACCGGGCGAAAGCCGCGGATTTATTCCTAATTCCAATACATATAATAAAGTCTATGGGGAAAACCGTTGGAGTGCAAACTCCATCATATCCGTATCTATCGGTCAAGGCGAGATACTTGCCACTCCCCTCCAGATAGCTAATCTCAGTGCCACGATAGCTAACCGAGGCAAATATTTCACGCCCCATGTAGTCAAGTCTGTGCAGGACACCATAATTGACATAAACTATACTACGCCACATGCCGTGTCAATCGAACGCCGACATTATGAAACTCTTGCCGAAGGCATGCGTATGGCCGTAACAGGTGGTACCTGTCGACTCGCCAATCTGCCTGACATAGAGGTATGCGGTAAAACCGGTACGGCACAAAATCCACATGGACGCGACCATTCGGTATTCATGGGCTTTGCACCCTATCATGACCCCAAAATCGCTATTTGCGTATATGTGGAAAATGCCGGCTTCGGAGCCACGTATGGCGTTCCTATCGGTAGTCTGCTGATAGAAAAATATCTCACCGGAGATATTGCCGAGAATAGAAAATACATCGAACAAAACATGTTAAACGCCAATACGATTATCAACAGTGGAGTCAAGAAACACTAATCAGGCATTTTTCCAGCATGTGGACTGGATTTGCATCATTCTGTATCTGGTGCTGATAGGGATAGGTGTTGCAAGTATATATGCGTCAAAATACGATTTTGACAATACTGAACTGCTGTCGTTTGCAAAACCATCCGGCAGACAAGTAGCCTGGATAGGACTTGCCTTGGTAATAGCTGTGGTACTGTTGCTTTTTGATGGCAGAATGTATGAATCATGTGCCTACCCTATATATATCATCATACTTATGGCTTTGGTTGTTACGATAGCTATAGCGGGAGATATAAAGGGGTCGCGCTCATGGTTGGTTATCGGACCTGTTAATCTGCAACCGGCTGAATTCGGAAAATTCGCAACATCACTTGCACTGGCACGGTTATTTGCATCATATAATTTCAGCTTGTCAGCTTCACGGACAAACTATCTGAAGGCACTTGCCATAATCTTAATACCGGTATTGCTGATTATCGCTCAGAAAGAAACCGGTTCAGCATTGGCATACCTCGCTCTCTTTCTCGTTTTGTATCGGGAAGGAATGAGCGGCTCAGTTCTTCTTGCCGCTCTCGGAGCTGTCACTATCTTTGTCATAGCCATCAAATATTCTGATACAACTTTTATGGATATGCCTACGGGTGAAGCAATAGTGCTAATGTTGGTGATGGCTGTAATGACAGGCATGCTGGCTATTTTCTGTAAAGATAAAAAGATAGCCCGCAACGTCGCATTATGGTTCATCGGTACGGGATTGACGGCATGGCTGCTTCACTTATTCGATATTGACCTGCCCGGTACTATCTTCTTTATAACAGCCATAAGTATAGCCTGTATTTATTGTTTTTTCATGGGTATAAAGACCAGACTCAACGGTATATACCCATGTGTATGGACTGCAATAGCTTCTGTTGCATTTTTATTTATGGTCAATTTCGTATTCACAGAAGTTTTACAGGAACATCATCAGAAACGAATATGTGTGCTCCTCGGTTTGGAAGAAGACCTTTTAGGTACCGGATATAATGTAAATCAGGCAAAAATTGCCATAGGATCCGGAGGACTGAGCGGCAAAGGATTCCTGAACGGCACACAGACCAAACTTGACTACGTGCCTGAACAGCATACGGATTTTATTTACTGCACAATCGGTGAAGAGCAAGGATTTCTTGGTTCGGTGGCTGTACTTATAATATTCCTATTGCTGATACTCAGAGTCATTCACATCGCTGAAAGGCAACCATCAGTTTTCGGCAGAGTATATGGATATTGCGTGGCATCGTTCTTTATCCTACATCTGACTATCAATATCGGAATGGTCATAGGACTATGCCCTGTAATCGGGATTCCTTTACCCTTTGTAAGTTATGGCGGCTCATCGTTGTGGGGTTTTACCATATTATTGTTTATTCTGCTAAGTATAGATGCTTCGCGCCGAAGCCATCCCGCATACTTCTGATATGCAAAAATTATTCAAAGATATTAAACTTAGTGTTGTTTATTTGCATTGCAAATTTTCATTTACTAAATTTGCTGCATAATGGAGGATTTACTGAAGTTAATATTCGGAGGATTAGCTATCGGGCTATGTATTTCTGCACCGATGGGACCAACCGGAGCTTTAGTCGTGCGCCGTGCCATCAATAATGGCAGACTATCGGCTCTGCTTACCGGTGTGGGAGCCGCGTTTTCCGATATAATATACACATATCTTACCATTTATTTTTCATACCTCGCCGCTGTGTATATCTACCCTAACCGTGTAGTAATATCACTGGTGAGTTCTGTAATTCTTGTCCTCTACGGCATATACTTGTTCAGAAGCAATCCATCACGTAATATCGTGCCGAAAACTTCCGGAAAAAACACTTATTGGAAAGATTTCGTTTCAGGATTCCTATTTACGTTCGCCAATCCGCTGATTATTATTTTTATAATAACTCTGATGGGTACACTCACATTCTTACCTCCTGAACCTCAGCTGCATCATACCATAATCGGTCTTGCTGCCGTTGCATTCGGAGCTTTGCTGTGGTGGTACTGTCTTACCTATTTCATACACCGCATACGCTCACACTTCAACGTGCGTTCGATTTGGCTAATAAATCGTGGAATAGCGATATTCATTCTTTTCCTTGCTATATTCGGATTTTGGAAAGGCATATCGTATCTTGACGATGCAACGCCTGATTCTGAACAAAATTCAATAGTAATCGAATCCGAGGAACAACTTAACTAATCATACAATCATGACTAATCACGCCGAACCTCTCCACATCCCCTTTCTCCCGCAACTCGACGAGATGACACTTGAAAATGCCATTTCTTTTCTTGACGACCACGGAGTACGCCAGACTGTAGACTGTCTCAACTGGAAAGAACAATTCCCATACCATCCCCTGACTGCGGTATCTGTAGCTCACTCCGGCACATGCATTTATATCGATTTCTTCGTACGCTGCAACTATCTGCGCGCTGTAAATTTTGAAAATAATTCTCCGGTACATCAGGACTCATGCGTGGAGTTTTTTGTAGAACCCAATAGCCAATTACCCTACTACAATTTTGAATTCAACTGCATAGGCACCATACATGCCGCTTGCCGACAGGACAGACACAACGGAACTCCACTCAATGACGATTCGTTAAATCGCATACGCCGTTATGCTTCATGCGGAACCCGTCCATTCAACGAGCTTGAAGGAATGTTTACGTGGAATCTTGTTGTAGCCATACCACTTGACATAATGAATGTAGAATACAAGGGTGAACCGATAGCCATGCGTGGTAATTTCTACAAATGCGCTGACCTCACAACTTCCCCACATTTCTTAAGCTGGGCACCGATATCGACACCCGAGCCTGATTTCCGC
>CAMWPX010000085.1 GCA_947176205.1 uncultured Porphyromonadaceae bacterium | reverse complement strand
CTGGTGACGTGGTTTCATTTGCTTAAGTTTCTCAGAGATACGACGTGGAATGGTAACAGAATTATCAACTTGAGTAAGTGTGCTAAGTGCGTCAACACTCTCGCCGTTAAGCAGAATATCAAGTTTTACAAGTTTCGATTCCCGATAATCATGTATATGATAGTCAAACGATGCATATCCTTTGGATATACTTTTCAACTTGTCATAAAAGTCAATCACTATTTCACCCAACGGCATATCGAATATCATCTCCATACGGTTACCGGATATATATTCCTGCTTGACAAGTTCGCCTCGTTTTGACAGACATAAAGTCATTATAGGACCGATAAACTCGGCTGCCGTAATAACCGAAGCGCGTATATATGGTTCTTCAATTTTATCAATAAGCGTAGGGTCCGGCAATCCGGACGGATTATGCACTTCGGTCATGGTTCCACGCTTGTCGTAAACTCGATAAGAAACGTTAGGCACAGTGGTTATCACGTCCATATCGAATTCTCTGCCAAGACGTTCCTGCACTATCTCCATGTGAAGCAACCCGAGGAAGCCACAACGGAAACCAAAACCGAGAGCCATAGATGACTCGGGCTGGAAAGTAAGAGAAGCATCATTGAGCTGAAGTTTTTCAAGCGATGCTCTCAGATTCTCAAAATCTTCAGTCTCTATAGGATAAACGCCGGCAAAAACCATTGGTTTGACTTCTTCAAATCCGGCAATAGCTTTTTCACAGGGATTTTCCACATGTGTTATGGTATCACCTACCCTGACTTCCCGAGATGTCTTAATTCCTGATATTATATACCCCACGTTTCCGGCTGATAGTTCCTGTCGAGGCGACATATCGAGTTTCAACACTCCGACTTCATCAGCATGATACTCTTTGCCTGTCGACACAAATTTCACAAAATCATTTTTATGAATAGTGCCGTTGACTATCTTGTAATAAGCTATAATACCACGGAACGGATTAAAAACGGAGTCGAAAATCAATGCTTGTAAAGGAGCCTCCGGGTCACCGACCGGAGCCGGGATCCGCTCAACTATAGCCCTAAGAACATCTTCCACTCCCTGCCCTGTCTTACCACTGGCCCGAAGTATCGATTCGCGGTCGCAACCGAGCAAATCCACTATCTGGTCTTCCACCTCTTCAGGCTTGGCACTGTCAAGGTCTATCTTATTGAGCACGGGAATAATTTCCAAATCATTCTCGATAGCCATATACAGATTTGATATCGTCTGTGCCTGAATACCCTGCGATGCATCGACTATGAGCAATGCACCTTCGCAAGCAGCAATAGAACGTGACACTTCGTATGAAAAGTCCACATGTCCGGGAGTATCGATAAGATTCAATGTATAACGCTCGCCATCCAACGTATAGTCCATCTGTATGGCGTGTGACTTGATAGTTATGCCGCGTTCGCGTTCAAGCTCCATATCATCGAGCACCTGGTCCTGCAAATCTTTACCACCTACCGTACCGGTATATTCAAGAAGCCGATCGGCAAGAGTACTTTTACCATGGTCAATGTGAGCTATTATACAGAAGTTTCTGATATTTTTCATCTATAATCGTATTTCTGTGACAAAATTACTCAATAATTCGTAAAATATCAATACTGATTTGTTTCCGCTTAACAAACACGAATATAAGAACTGATAAAGTCTGCATATGTTAGGGATTATGCGGAGATTCAGTAATGTGTAAAAAAAGAGAAGCACCCAAAATGAGTGCTCCTCTTTATGAGGTATTTTCAGTACATCAATCAGAAGTTCCACTGGCAAGCAACCATACGGAGATTGTTGCAACCGATAGTGCGGAAGTCAGTGATGTAGTTATAACGACAGTTTACATAAGAAAGTTGAGTGTCAAACGAGAGGTCAACAGTGTTAAGCTGATTGTTGTTACAAAGTACTCTTTCAAGGAATGTCTGATTTGACAGATTAAGAGTAGTCAGGTCATTGTAAGAGCAATCAACAAAAGTAAGATTAGGACAACCTTCTACACTAAGAGTAGTCAAATCATTGTAAGAACAAACGAGGTCAATCAGACGATTGCAATCACGAACACCAAGTGTAACCATCTTGTTGTCAGAGCAAACGAAAGTAGAAAGTGCGGGAAGACCGGAAACAAGCATCTGAGTAAGCTGATTGTCATCAACATTAAGGTTAGTCAGATTCAGAACGCCGTCAAGATTGAGGGCAGTAAGCTGATTGTAACCGGCATAAAGGTTCTTAAGATTAGAACAACCAGTTACGAGAAGTGATTCAAGTTTGTTACCCTGACAGTTAAGAGTTTCGATAACGGGTAAATTTCTTACATCAAGCTCAACAAAGAGGTTGTTGGAAACATTCAGGTTACTAAGAAGAGGAACATTTTCAAATGTAACATCGGTCAGACGGTTCTTATTAAGAGCAACCTTAACAAGAGCGGGACAACCGGTGAAATCAACGCTTGTAAGCACATTGCGTGAAGCATTTACTTCGTTAAGTGAAGTAGCATTGTTTACATTAAGACCGGTAAGTTTGTTACGTGAAACGTCAACTTTAGTAAGAGCCTTGAAGCCAGAAAGGTCAAGAATACCTGCAAGATGTTTGTCTTTCCACTCGATGGATACGACATGACCGTTTTCTACTTTCACACCCTCAATAGAAGCGACATCAAGGTCTTTGACATTCTCCACTTTAAGGGCAGCGGCATTATTAACATCTTTTTCTGCAGGTTGAGCAAAGAAAGCTTTTAGCTGCTTAACTTCGTTTTTGTCAATTTTCTGAGCAAAGGCAGCAGTGCAACCAAGCACGACAGCCAAGAATAAAATAGCCTTTTTCATAATTATAAAACTGAATAAATATATTTCTTTTTTATAGATTAACAAAGTTATTCAAAAAAAAGTTTATTACAAAATTTTTTTATCACTTTAGAAATCATAATCAGAAATCAGCCTGCGGACGCTCCTGTAAAAAATCGGCCGAACCGCCCGATAATGGTGCGGAGCCTACTTGAAAATCAGACATTTCACCTGAATTCAATCTTGATTCGGCACTACCCATAGTCATTTGAGAACCTCCTTCACCACGATTTTCAAATCGGGCAAACTCCGCACGGAAGTTCAATTCCACGTCATCTACACGACCGCTACGGTGCTTTGCTACAATAAATTCGGCAAGACCACGAATATCCCTGTCGGTACCATCGGTTGCCGAACGCAAATAATACTCCGGACGGTGAATGAAACAAACGATATCGGCATCCTGCTCTATGGCACCACTCTCACGCAAGTCAGAGAGCTGAGGACGCTTGCCTTCCTTGCTGTCGCCACGCGATTCCACACTACGATTCAACTGCGACAATGCTATTATAGGAATATTCAACTCTTTGGCAAGCTGCTTGAGCGAACGCGATATCATACTGACTTCCTGCTCACGCGAACCGAATTTCATACCTGAGGCATTCATGAGCTGGAGGTAGTCAATTATTATCATCTTCACATTATGCTCACGAACCAGTCGACGTGCCTTTGTGCGAAGCTCAAATATGGAAAGTGACGGCGTATCATCTATATACATAGGAGCCCCGTAAAGATGCTTCAGACGTGCCATAAGTTTATCCCACTCCATGGGGGTGAGCTGTCCGCTTTTGATTTTTTCGCCCTGAATCTCACCCACATTGCTGATAAGACGGTTAACAAGCTGAAGATTTGACATTTCGAGTGAGAATATAGCTATGGGGGTATTATAATTCACAGCCATATTCTTGGCCATAGAAAGCACAAACGCGGTTTTGCCCATGGCGGGACGCGCTGCAATAATAATGAGGTCAGAATTCTGCCATCCGGAAGTGAGCTTGTCAAGGTCATGAAATCCGGTCTCAAGCCCGCTTAATCCGGATGCCCGGTTAGCTGCTATCTGAATCTGCTCTATGGCATCACCAATCACAGGGTCAATCTGGGTGACATCTTTTTTTACATTTCTCTGTGATATTTCAAACAGTTTCCCTTCTGCCTCCTGCATAAGGTCATCCACATCGTTACTCTCATCAAACGCTTTCTTTTCTATCTCTGATGCAAAGGTGATGAGCTCACGTGCAAGATATTTCTGAGCTACGATTCGGGCATGGTAATCGACATGCGCTCCCGATGCCACCCTCGATGTCAACTCAGCCACAAATACGGCTCCACCAACTTCTTCAAGTGTACCGTTATGGCGTAACTGTTCGGTTACAGTAAGCATATCGATAGGCTGCTGAGCGGCGCCAAGAGTCTGTATGGCTTCATAAATCTTACGGTTGGCAGGTTCGTAGAAACTCTCTGCCTTCAGAAGGTCACAGACCACCGTATAAGCGTCTTTTTCAAGCATCAGCGCTCCAAGTACAGCTTCTTCCAAATCTTTATCCTGAGGAAGTCGGCGACCGCCGAAGTCATACAATACCTGACGGTCGGAATTAGAGCGACGGTTACCCTGTCGGGAAGAGCCTGAAGAAGCTGAATTACTGTTATCCATATATAATATAATGTGATAGTTGAATTTTATGGTACAAAATTAACGACAAATTAGTAACTTCGCATCAAATATGCCTAAGAATTATAAACAACAAATTTACAGGTAAATCTTTACATGGTAGTTTTTCCTAACTCTAAAATAAACCTCGGACTTAACATCATATCACGTAGAACCGACGGTTATCACAATATCTCATCGGTAATGGTTCCCATAGGTTGGTGTGACGTACTTGAATTAGTCCCTTCAAAATCCACAGCCACCACCCTGACGGTCAGCGGTAGAAAAGTGGATTGCTTACCGGAAAAGAATCTGGTGATGAAAGCTTTCAGAGCTGTAAACGAAAGAACAGAGCTCCCCCCTACCGACATATATTTACGGAAGATTATTCCGGACGGAGCCGGACTCGGCGGCGGGTCAGCAGATGCGGCGTTTACGGTAAAAGCTCTTAACAGCTTATATTCACTCGGCATGAATGATGATGAAATGGCTGAAATATGCAGTACGATAGGTGCCGACTGTCCGTTTTTCATATATAACCGCCCGATGCTTGCCTCCGATACCGGTACGACTCTCTCTCCTATCTGTATCCCCCTACCCCAAAGCATTAAAATAACAGTAATCAAACCGGATGTAAGCATATCTACAGCCGAAGCTTATTCGGGAGTCTCCCCTCATATTCCACAATACTCCATAACCGATATATTGTCCACACCGATAAAAAACTGGCGCGGGAAACTGGTTAACGACTTCGAATCGCAGATGGCCGGGTCTCATCCACGCATTGCTTCGCTCTTAAACATGCTGTATGAACATGGAGCCATTTATGCAGCAATGTCCGGGTCGGGGTCGGCAGTGTTCGGTTTATTCGATGATGTCAATATGTCAGACCTCGTAACTCACCTTGACGATACGGATGCATATTACGCGGGAACCCTGAATTTTTGAACGATATTTCACTAAATTTGTTATGAAAATATAACATCACAAGTCATACCGTGATGTTTGGCAATATTTTTGCTGTAATAATATTCGACAAAATAATTAATAAATACATATAATATTATGTCAAAGCATCACAACTATAATCAGGACGCATCTTACAAAGATACAAATAACGCTCAGGAAATTAACGACGAAAGCGAAATCATGGATAACGTGCCGGAAGCAGCTGAAGAAGGCGATGACGAGACGACAGAACAAGAGTTGTCCGACGAACTTCAACAGATTGACGCTCTGGCAAAGCAACTTGCCGAAGAGAAAGTCAAACTCGAAAAAGAGAAGAAGGAGTATCTTTTTCTTATGGCAGAATTTGACAATTTCCGTAAACGCACACTAAAAGAAAAAAGCGAAATCATACGCAATGCCGCCGAATCAGCGATGAAAGGTCTTTTACCTATAGTCGATGACTTCGAGCGCGGTCTTGATGCCGTAAAAAACGCCACCGACCCTGAAGCCGTGAAAGAAGGCATGCAACTCATTTACAACAAACTCATAAAATATCTTGAATCAAATGGAGTAAAAGCCATCGAATCGACAGGCACTGACTTTGACCCGGAAATGCACGAAGCCATAGCCATGGTGCCGGTGGATGATGAGTCACAGAAAGGTAAAGTTATCGATACGCCTACCAAGGGCTATACCATCAATGGCGATAAGGTGTTGCGCTACGCTAAGGTAGCTGTAGGTCAATAATCTACACCTTACTATAAACATTAAATCAAGATAATCATTATTTCGAAGATATTCCGTTATGGATAAAAGAGACTATTACGAGGTGCTCGGAGTGAGCCGAACCGCTACAGCTGATGAGCTGAAAAAAGCTTATCGAAAACTCGCCGTAAAGTATCACCCCGACCGCAACCCCGACAACAAAGAGGCCGAAGAAAAATTCAAAGAAGCTGCTGAGGCTTATAATGTGCTCAGCGACCCGGATAAACGAGCAAAATATGACCAGTACGGACACAATATGGGTCCGCAAGGATTTCCCGGCGGTGGAAGCGGTATGGGCGGATTCTCTGCCCAAGGCATGTCAATGGACGATATATTCTCAATGTTCGGTGATATATTCGGCGGACATGTGAATTCTGACTTCGGCAGTGCCACAGGAGCCAGACGTCCTCGTCAACGCCGCGGTGATGACCTGCGTATCACACTCAAATTAACATTGGAAGACATAGCCAAAGGTGTCAACAAGACACTGAAACTTAAAGCTTTCCAAAAAGACTCACATTGTAACGGTACCGGAGCTAAAGATGGTACGGCATTTACCGTATGTCCGACTTGCCACGGCTCCGGCTCAATCCAGCGTCAGCAGCAATCATTCTTCGGCGTACAGATGGTTCATACCGTATGCCCAGACTGTAACGGTGAAGGAAAAATCATAAGCGAAAAATGCCAATACTGCAACGGTACGGGTGTGGAACACGCCGAACAGACAGTATCATTCTCCATCCCGGCAGGTGTATCAGACGGCATGGTATACACCATAAAAGGTAAAGGCAACGCGCCAATGCATGGCGGTGTCAACGGCGACCTCCTCGTGGTAATTGAAGAGGTCAAACATCCCGAGCTGCTTCGCGACGGTAACGATGTGATATACAACCTAATGCTGGACTTCCCCACCGCAGCTCTCGGTGGTTCGGTTGAAGTCCCGACCATCACAGGCCGCGCCCGTCTGAAAATAGCTCCCGGAACCCAGCCCGGCAAGATACTGCGACTGCGCGGCAAAGGACTTCCATCACCTGACAGCCCCGGTACGGGCGATGAGCTTGTAAATGTGATGGTATACGTGCCCGAGCATCTTAATGACGAGGAGAAAGCATCACTTGAAAAACTCCGCACCTCACCCAATGTGCAGCCTACCGAGGATGTAAAACGAAGTATTTTCAGTAAACTTCGCCACATATTTGACTGATAGACTCAAAACAATATTTAGTGATGAAATGTTAAACTATAGTAACGTTTCATCACTATTTTTTATGACATACCATAACATCTCATTAGCTGCAGCGTTCATCCTACTGTCAGCGCTCTTTACAACATCGGCTAACGCTCAGACCAAAAGCCTTGTAGACATTCAGAACGATTCTCTGAAAGCGTCACACAAAATCATAACCTTCGGTGGCTCGGATAATGCCCCGGCACAGGCTCACACGGATTCCGTAAGAACTTTGATAGAATCATTTTATTACGACCAGTTCCGGCATTTCAGTGACCCTGCCGCCCCATATTTTTTATTTATGAGTAAAGACGCCAATCTGGCTATGGGTGTGGGCGGTGCAGTAAGAATGCGCGGTTACTTCGACTGGGGAGGAGCCATTCCTGCCGCAGGATTTGCTCCGGCACTGATTCCGATGACTCCAGTACCTACGCAGATGAGGCATTTCGATACCACACCGGCTGGTTCGTGTCTGTTTTTCAGAGTGCTCGGACGCAACAGTTTCGTCAACCATTACCAGCTGTACATAGAAGCCAACTTCAACGGATGGCAAGCGCGTGACTTCCATCTGAAAAAAGCATACGCCATAATCAACGACTTCACTATCGGTTATGCCACATCTACATTCAGCGACCCGGCAGCCATACCTCCGACCGTTGATGCTCAGGGCCCGAATAATAAAATCAGCAACACCAATGTACTTGTCCGCTGGATGCCACGAGTGAAACAGCACTGGGTATTTGCCGTTTCGGCTGAAACTCCAGCCACAAAAATAAACACGGATAATGTTACCACTTCAAAAATAGACAATTGGATTCCCGACCTGGCTATTTTCGCTCAATACGAATGGGGACCCACTTCTCATATACGCCTGTCGGGAATAGTAAGAGCTCTTTCTTACCGCGACATTCCGGCTGCGACTAACCACTATCTCGCCGGCTGGGGCTTGCTGCTGAGCGGAGTCGGTCATCCGATACCTCAACTTACCACTTACGGTACAATATCCTACGGACACGGCTATGCCGGCTTAGGCGGAGACCTGATGACAGGCAACTATGACCTTGTGCCGGATAATCCCGGACATCTTTACGCCCCGGCTTTATTGGGATGGAACATAGGGGTACAGTATAATATCCTTCCGAATCTTTTTGTCAGTACCTCACTCAGCCTGAACCGTTATCTTCCTTCGCACTCTCCTTCTCCCGACGAATACCGCTACGGAATGGCCAGTGACGTAAATATTTTCTGGAATATGACCCCACGTATTCAGGTAGGCGCAGAATTTGATTACGGAATAAGAAAAAACTTCGACGGTCAGTCACGCAGCGCCCGACGCATAGGTGCCATGGCGCAGTTCTCATTCTGATTCCTGAAAACTCATAATAGAAAAAGCTCGGTAATATTACCGAGCTTTTTCTTGTAGCGGGATCGAGAATTGAACTCGAGACCTCCGGGTTATGAATCCGACGCTC
>CAMWPX010000084.1 GCA_947176205.1 uncultured Porphyromonadaceae bacterium | reverse complement strand
CATATCGGCGTGAGGTCTGCGTTGCTCGTCTGCATGGGTGGGCTGTGGTAGGCCTCAAGAGGTATGACGAGCAAAAGATATGGCTCTCACGCTTTCTGGTTTTATTATATATTGTTGATTCGGTATGAGAGTTACCGGATATTGATGTGATAGTTATCATATTGTTGAATATTAATAAAAGCAGAGATGAAAAAAGTAATTATCAGTGTATTATTGGCATTTTTGACTGTGACTTCGGTTTCAGCGGTGTCCTATCGCGGTTTTTGTGAGCTTGGTCCGGGTTTAACAAGAGGAGGGGGTGAGTCAAGTGTGGAATATCATATATCTACTACACATGGTGTGCAGCTTAATTCGCATTTTTTTATAGGTGCTGGTGCTTCATATTCATATTCTGAATTTGGGGAGAAAGTATTCAATTATTTGGGAATCGAATCTGTAGGAGTATATGGGACTGTACGATTTGATTTAGGTGTTATAAAGAAATGGTCACCTTATGTAAGTGTTGATTTAGGTGGTAAAGTGTTTGAAGATTATGATAGTGGTGACGACATAGATGTATCAAAGTTTCTATTTAATCTGAATTTTGGTGTAAGAATCAGGATGGGACGAACTACAGGTTTGAATCTCGGCTTTAAATATACACCATTTAAGGTAAATGGGTCTGGTTATAAATATGTCTCTATACCTTATGAGGAAAATGGTAATATTTATTATGGCGGTAAAGAAGTTCCTTTTTCTGCTTCAGCTTCGGTGTGTGTTATAGCATTTTCTGTCGGTTTTGATTTTTAACATTAATGTAATGAAAAAGATAATAGTTGGACTGATATTGCCACTTATTGCATTTGCAGCTTATGCCGGTAAGAAGGTGGTGCATGATGGGGTGGAGTATGAAATCAGTGGTCTGAATGGAGTGACCTGCAGGGCTAAGGATAAAAGTCAGCTCACAGATGTCGTGATACTGCACAATGTCACTATTGACGGACGTAATTATCTGGTGACTGAGGTTGCCAAAGGTGGTTTTAAGAATTGTAAAAATCTAAAGTCAATAGAGTTACCTCGGTCAATACGTAAGATTAATGCAGAAGCATTTTGGAACTGTAAAAATCTTGAAAGTGTAATTATGCCTGATGAGTGTGAGGCGGTGGTTCCCGAGGGCAGTTATGGGTTTGGTCAGTTCGGGGTGTTCCGTGGATGTACTTCGCTAAAACGAATGCGCGGCATCAGCAAACTTTATCCGGCTTATATGGTGTATGAGGCATTGTATAATTGTCCCGAAGTGCCCTTTAATGATGAGGTGAAAAACCTTAGTAAGGAACAGCTTGAAGCTATGACTCTCAATTCTAATTTCTATGAGTTTGCCACTCCGCGCGTCAAGCAGGCTGTTGAGGGCTGGCAGAAGCGTAAGCCGTATGAAACTATGGCGCAGTGGGAATCGCGAGTATCGGAGTCTAACCGTAAAAAAATGATTGATGAAGCATTAGCATCATCGCATGCCGAGTTTATGAAGCTCTATGCTCCGGCGCGTCTTAAAGGTACACTTGAGGAGTATAATCCGGAGTATGGATTTTTTACGGTCTACCTTGGTGAACTCGGTAATGTGTATGCTTATGTGCCGCAGGCTGAGGCGACGCATTTTTCAGAAAATTGGGACAATGTGGTGCTGAAGCCTAAGTATGGTGTGATGGACAATGTGATTAGTGTGCTTTCATGTGATTTTGAACTCGACGGCAAGGTATATAAGGCTCCTACGGCTTATGCCGAGGATACATTTGAAGATGTTGTTCTGGCGGTGACTCCACTATCAGCTATCAAAGAATATGAGCTGGCTATGGAACATCGCAATGCAGAAGGTGAGAAGTCAGGGCGTAAGGTCTATGAGGCAGATATGGTCGATTTTGATATACCCTCGACTTCACTTAATAATCCCAATACGTTTGCTGTAATTATAGGTAATGAGAATTATCAGCGTGTTTCAAAGGTGGATTATGCTTTGAATGATGCCCGTGTGTTTGCCAAATATTGTAATTTGACACTCGGTGTCCCCGAACAGAATATCCGTATCTACAATGATGCCACGTTTGGTGACATAGCAGCAGCTATGACTGATATTAATGAGATATGCCGTGCTTATAATGGCAAAGCCCGTGTGATATTTTATTATGCCGGTCATGGGGTACCTGATGACAGTAACCGTAATGCTTATCTGCTGCCGGTGGATGCCAACGGGTCACAGTTTGAAACCTGCTATGCGTTGAGCAAGGTATACGAACAGCTCGGTAATTTGCAGGCTGAGTCGGTGGTGACTTTGATTGATGCCTGCTTCTCAGGTTCGCTGCGAGGTGAAGGTATGCTTGCGAGTGCGCGTGGTATAAAGTTGAAGCCGCGTGAAGTAAAGGTGGGTGGTAACATGGTGGTGATGACGGCTGCTACGGGTGACCAGACCGCACTTCCTTATCATGAAAAGAATCATGGTCTGTTCACTTACTATCTGTTATCAAAACTACGTGATTCCAAGGGAGATGTAACATTGGGTGATTTGGCTGATTACTTGCATACGGAGGTTGCAAAGCAGGCTATAGTCGTGAATAAGAAGCCGCAGACTCCTGATCTAAAGGTCGCTACTGCTCTGAATGAATCGTGGCGTGATATGAAATTGAATTAATTATATACTATAACTTTTTTGACATGAAAAAACCTATTATTGTATTGGTAACTGTGGCTGCAATGTTGCTGTCGGTTAGTACTGTGGCACAAACTTTGACTAAAGAGCAACTGAAAGAACGTAAGGAACTTGCCAAGCAGACCAAGAAAGAGCTTAACAGCAAGGCAAGCAAGGTATCCCGTAATGAGGCTAAACGTCTGAAAAAAGAGGGATGGCTGGTATCTCCCGGTGCACTCCCCCTTGAAAAACAACTTGATAAATCATATCTGATGCAGTATCAATATGATAGCGACGGATTTCCGCAGTATATCATGAGTGAGGCTATGAGTACCGGCGGTAATTATGATGCCGCTAAGATGCAGGCTACCGAATTGGCAAAACAGAATCTTGCCGGTCAGATACAGTCAGAAATTACAGCCTTGATTGAAAGCAATGTGGCTAACGAGCAGATGCAGCAAAGTGAGGCCGAATCACTGACCCGTAGTGTGATGGCAAGCAAAGACTTGATATCGCAGAAAATAGGCAGAATGATTCCTGTAGTGGAATCGTATCGCGTGGTGAATGGAAATAACCGTGAGGTTTTGGTTCGCATGGCGTATAATCAGGATATGGCTAAAGCTGCGGCTAAGGCAGCTGTGAGAAAGGACCTCGAAGCTCGCGGCGATTCACTTCAGAATAAACTTGATTCACTACTTGGCTGGTAAAATGCGTAAGATTCTCGCTTTATTGACATTGGTTGGGGTAGCATGGAATGCAGCTGCTCAACGCAGTGAACGAGTTACCGCGGAGTACACATATTATGCTCCCGAATCAATGTCAATAGACGAGGCAAAGCGAATAGCGCTTGAGCGAGCAAAGCAGGAGGCTATAGCCACGCAGTGGGGTACAATGGTATCGCAGGCAAATACTTCCGTAGTAGTAAATGACAATGGTAGTTCAGATACCAGATTTTATTCAGTGGGAGGAACGCAGGTAAAGGGTGAATGGATAGAAACTCTGGGTGAACCCAGATATGATATCAGTTTTACAGAGGGTATACTGATAGTGAAGGTAAATGTGAGCGGACGTATACGGGAGTTTGACCATACATCGCCGGCTATTGATGTCAGGACATATCGGAATTTCATAGGACGTAATCATGAATCGGTTGACTTTTTCGACGGTGATGATTTGTATATGACAGTAGAGGCGGGCGTTGACGGATATCTGCTTGCTTATCTGCTTGATGAGACATCAAGAGCGGCGTACCGTATACTTCCTTATCAACAGTCAAAAGAGGGAAGTGTGCGACTGGATGCCGGCACGGAATATCAGTTTTTCAAGTCGGAAGTTGACGGAAAGAGTGGAGAGATGATTGACAGTTACACAATGACAAGCGATGCTGATGTGGAGTTCAGCAGACTTTATGTTGTATTTTCAGAGCATCCTATAAGAAGACTGTCGTCGGAGCAAGTCAGTGGCGATGAATTACCGGGAGCTGTAGACGAATCGCGCTTTCATAACTGGTTGTTGAAAACCCGGTTGACTCAAGGAGTCACAGTGCGTGAACTATTATTGAAAGTGTCGCGCAAGCGTTGATTTACAGATAGCTATTTGCCGGAATATTTCTGCACGACTACTTCATAAGCTCGTTTTACGGCTTTTTTGATTATATCGTCAGGAATATCTCCACCGAAATTTAATTGAATCCAATATTTAAGACTTTGATTAATAGGTCGGCTTACCGAATCATACTTCAATCTGAAATCATCAATTTCGTCAGGGGTCAATCTTACATTCACAAATGTAAAGTCGTTCATGTCAATAAAGCAAAACATGTGACCGGCAACATAAAAAACTAATATGGATTCATATCGCTTGGCAAATTTTCCGAAAGGAGTCTTTTCGGTCACATTTCCAAGTTTGAGACACATATCCCGGAAATTCTCTATATCCATAGTTTTGTCATGAATGGAAATTGGTGTAGAAGGTTCGTTCCTGTTCGGGTAAGCCTTCTTTTTCTTTTTGAGCTCTGATAGCTTTTATCAGGAATGCAGCGTTTCTTCCCAAATTACGCATGGTCTGCAGTCCCTCAAGGTCTTTTTCCACATCCTCGGCGCTGAATCCGTGTACTTCATTCCAGTATGTAGAAGATACAATCGGCATCGATTTTATCGTAAAGAAATGATTTATGTCATCAAATGCCGATGTGCTTCCGGCACGACGTGACGATACTACTGTCGCTCCTACTTTTTGATTGAGGTCAATAGCACCGGACGTGCTGTAAAACAAACGATCCATAAATGAGTGAAGCTGACCGTTTGACCCCGCATAATAGACAGGCGTACCAATGATAAGACCATCAGCTTCAGCAAGTTTGGGCGCAGTTTCATTGACCGCGTCATTAAATACACATTTGCCATGAGTGCGACAGTAATTACAGGCTATGCAGCCGCGTATATCTTTTGTTCCGATGTTTATTCGCTCCGTGTCAACGCCACATTGGTGTAGGGTGGTTTCTACTTCATCAAATGCACGGGCTACACAACCGTTGACATGCGGGCTGCCGTTGACTAAAAGGACTTTGTATTTTGAGTCTTCCATAAGTTTATTAATAAGAAGTTAGTTATCAATAATAACACGGATTTGGATGAATCGGTTGCGATGTTAAGGGAAAAAGTGCTATTCGGAGGAAAGATGTGAATCATTGATTGTCGAGACGGTGCAGGATGTTGGCTATCTGTACACCTATACCGATAGCATAGCCTTGCGAAAAGAATACTATACGATTAAAAGTATCGGCTATGACAACTATAGGATATTGTGGGGTTTCAATCTCAAGTGAATTGATTATTTCATCCGTTATTCTGGAGTCGTAATCGCTGCCTTTAATAATGAAATCAGGAGTAGGGAGTGAATGATTATCTGAAAGAATCAATATTGGACGGCCCGCTGCCCTTAAGGCATCTGAAGCATTGGAAATATCACGTATTGCATGATTTGACGGCTCATGATTGTCACGGGTTATTATCATAGCATAATAGCCTCTGCCGGTAGATGATAGTATGGATTGTGGTTTTATAGTACCTTCCGGTAAATATAAATTTTCGGAATTAAATGTGCCTATGACTTTTATGGCTGATAGGTCATCGCGTAAAGAAAACGAGTCTGTGGTTATAACCGAAGAGTCAGCCGGGAGGATGATGCTTTTAACTGATGTGAGCACAGAGCCATCGGCAAGTCTGGTACCGGTTGTAAGCAGATATTGACCGGGTGTGAGCATCTGCGGTGTGGCGAATAGTTCTCCGCATGTTATGAAATCCGGATATGACAGTAGCTCGGGCTGTCCGTCAGTTATGGCGGAGAGAGTATAATGTGAATAATATTTTGGCTGACGTTTATCATTTCCGGGTTTATAAAATAGTTGTAGCCGCGATTTTGGAGATGAATTGGACTCTTCTGATGTCGTCTCAAACATTACATCATGCCACTGGCAATCGGAATCAGCCCATTGAGGAGTCATGGTTACGGGATTCAAGCGGGAAGGGATACCAAATGAGCGGGCACCGGCTACGAAGAATATATCACGTGACAGCGGTGAGGTATGGCGATGTTTCCAGACTGATGCGGGACTCATGGTAATCTGTTCTGGATACCATGAAATGTCTGTCATAATTGAATCTTTGACCCATTTAACCCATGTCAATGGATTGCTTCGATAAGCAGTGGAAGTCGTAGAATCTATAACGGAATTGAAATATGAACGATATGGGGTGAGTTCTTCATCGGCTATGCGTGGTGACTGTATGTATGCTGCAAATAGCGGTGTATCGTATACGGGTGATTTCCAGTGGTCCATGAGTATGGAACTGTGGATATCGGAAACATCTTTTTCCGAGATATTTTCCAATAGGGTTATAGCCTGTGATATTTTTTCTCGGGGAATCTGATGCAGGAATGTCGTGATTTCATCATGATTGCCTCGGGCTAATGTATATATGCGTGAAGCACGGGCATATAAAGCAGAGTCCGTAATATTAAGGCTTGACGGAGGAACGGTCAGATGTCGTGATATGTGTGAATTACGGATAGAATCTTCGTGTGCAAGCCGGATATTGTTGGCATTACGGAGTGAGTCGCTGACTACGGGAAGTGAATTTGATGGTTTTGGCGGAATCAGGTCTAAATCGGCTGAAAAGTATGAGGTGGGATTGTACGTCAAGGATATTGTATCTTGTCTGGTTTCTCCTACGCTAATTTTTTTGAATCCGAATTTATCTTTATCTGATGCCCAGACTATCAAATCACCTAATCCGCATATGATTGACGCATTGCCGTCAGAGTCGCTGTGAGTGGTAATAATAGGATAGAGTTCTGCATAATTGTAAAGCCGGAAGGTTACGACGGCATTTTTTACCGGGCATCCTTCGGAATCGGTAATTGTGACGGTGAGACTATCAGTGGGAGCATAGTTGGCAGTTACATTTACTGTGCGGGGATTTTTGTCAAATGTACGTGCATGCATGTACATGCCACGTGATGCCGGTTCGTTGAACCACCCAAGATTTAATATCGGTTCAGGTTCGCACGCACCGAGAAAGTACCATTTTCCGTCAGCCCACGCTTCGACCCAAGCGTGATTATCGTCGGTATGTGCCCATCGGGGAGTATACACCTGCCTTGCCGGTATTCCAACAGCTCTAAGTGCTGCAACTGTGAATGTGGATTCTTCACCGCATCGTCCGATACCGGAATTCATTGACTGGAGGGGAGAATGAGTGCGACTGTCAGATGGCTGATAAGATACATATTCATGGCACCATCTGTTTACTTCCAGTATGGCATCTGTCATGGAGAGTTCTTTTATTCTATCCATGAGCATGGAGTATATGACGGGGCGATGTGTGTCAAGGGCTTCATTATTGATTCGTACCGGTAATACATATTCATAAAACAGACTGTCAGGAATAGATTTGCCCCAAGGCAAATTATTTCGAGCATCAAGAGCGGGATATATGGCGTTATCAAGATAATATTCTACCGAACGGTCAGTAGAATCAGCCGCAGACATTTTGGAGTACAGATATGCAAGGCAATTTTCAGACGTGACATTGTTTCCGGCTAATAAAGAGACGGGAAGCAGCAGTGACAATAACAGGACTTTGTGCTTGAAAATGGGCATAGGAACAGGGTTTATGAATTAAACGAATGTACTATAGTGGCAAGCTGGCGTACTAATTCAGCGGATGTGACGTGACGTATGTAATCAGCGGAGCGGTTTGTACCCATACTGACAGTATCATTAAGCGGTTTTACAGAATTCGAAACCATTGTACGCGCTGACGCATGTAATTCCGGTACGTTGGTGGCGTGCAATAATATTTCGGCATTTTTGGGATTGACACCGCTACCTGCCATTATTGATATTCTATCGTTGGCCTGATTTACTAATGTTGACAGCATTTGTGTACCTTCCATTGCTGTCGGAGCTTGTCCGGATGTCAGTAATCGGTTACAACCGAGTGATATAATCTGTTCCAATGCTATTGAGGGATTACGGCATTGGTCGAATGCCCGATGAAATGTCACGGGTAAAGGATGTGCGGCTTCAATTAATCTTTTGCAGGTCAGGATGTCAATATCTCCTTCATTGGTGAGAGCTCCGATTACTATTCCGTCCACGCCTGATTCACGAGCGAAGATGATATCGGCGAGCATGACTTTGATTTCATCATCCGTGTAGACAAAATCACCCGGTCTGGGGCGTATCAGAACATTTATTTTAATCCCTGTCACTTTTAGCGATTCAGATATCAGTCCGGCGGAAGGAGTAAGTCCGCCTTCTGCCAAATCGCAGCATAATTCCACCCGGTCAGCACCACCTTTGGCAGCGGCACGGACACTTTCGATATCGGCGGCACATATTTCAAGAAGGTGCTTATCCATTATTTCCTAAGTTGTAATTTTATAATGAAGTCATCTACATTACGTGACGGCAATCCGTCAATCAATATTGTCCCTGAATCCGTAGTTTGAACGTTTACCGGTATATTATCAGGAAATGTTCGTGCATCAGTGATTTTATCATTGATAGGTATGGTGATTTCGCTGACGGAATTATCTAATATATGGATATATAAATCATTACCATTACGAGTAGCCGCGCCCCATGATTGAGCGGGAAAATCGCCTGCAGTAGTATTGTAAATGGTTTCTCCATTGATTTTTAGCCATTGACCTATTTCTTTTAGCCGAGCGACTGCAGTTTCGGGAATTTCACCATTGGGCTGAGG
>CAMWPX010000083.1 GCA_947176205.1 uncultured Porphyromonadaceae bacterium | reverse complement strand
TCTATATGCGTATCATCAGCCCCGAAGGAACATTGCTCGGCAATGCCGGACATTTCAGTTTCGAAGGTGGCTCGGTGCCCTACACCGCCAAGAAAAATATAGACTATACCGGCGATGAAATCTCTGGTATAAACATCTACTGGGACATCAACACCGCATTGTCTCCCGGAGAATACACCGTGGAACTTTTCGCTGACAACTTCCGCCTGATTTCTAAAAGATTCATCCTTAACAAGTAACGACCTCAATGGAGTGGTACCACACAGTAATCGAGGAGCTTAACTCCACTGAAGTCACCACAGGCTCATCTATCATCAAACTGATGATAAGCCTATTGCTGGGAAGTTGTGTGGGGTTTGAGCGAAAACGTAAAGGACAGATAGCCGGTGTACGTACATTTGCTCTGATTGCCATGGGAGCCACATTAGCCATGATTCTCTCCATTTACGTTCCGCAGGAATACATGGGGCTGAAAAACGGTGACCCGGGGCGTATTGCCGCTCAGGTTATTACCGGAATAGGCTTTTTGGGTGCCGGAGCCATCATCCAAAGCAAAGGCGCCGTGCGTGGACTCACCACCGCCGCCGGCATCTGGATGGTAGCTACCATAGGTATGGCTGTTGGGCTCGGATTATACTTTGTCTCTTTTGTAGCCACAATTTTAATAATACTGATTCTGACCGTACTCGAACGCGTCGAACACCGCATACGCATTGGAGGCGAATCGCGCATAATCCGACTCCGGCTTAACGAAATTGTTACCGACATTGAACCATACCGAAACAGTTTGCACGCTCATGGCGTAAAACTTGTCAATGTATACGTGGATTACGATTACTCACTGTCCGAGACACGCCTTAATCTGGTTATCCTCGCACGTGAAACCACCGACTTCATAACATTGTTTGAAAATTTACGCCGACTCAAACCCACGTCGGCAATATCCCTTGCATCACAAATCACCGTCTGACACCAACTCATCATTATGACATTATCCACCATACTGCTATCAGCCACACCTGCAGCCGCGGGTGAAATGTCAATAGAAAGTCTCATTTTCGATTTAGCTTTTATTCTTATACTCGGTGCCGTCACCACCGTGTTTTTCAAAATAATAAAGCAACCTGTGGTACTTGGTTACATCGTTGCCGGATTTCTCGCCAGTCCCAACTTTACGTATCTGCCATCCGTCACCACAGAAAGCAATATCGACTTCTGGGCTCAAATCGGTATCATAGTACTCCTTTTCTCATTAGGCTTGGAATTCAGTTTCAAAAAACTACTCAATGCCGGAGGTTCGGCTGTAGTCACGGCCCTGATAATAGTTATGGGCATGATGTGTGCCGGCTTCTCCATAGGCTACCTGCTCGGATTCACCCATATTGACTCGCTCTTTCTCGGCGGTATGCTTTCCATGTCATCGACCACCATTATAATAAAGGCATTCAATGACCTCGGGCTTACTCACAAAAAATTTGCTATGCAGGTTTTCGCCGTACTGATAGTGGAGGACCTCTTTGCCGTATTGATGATGGTGATTCTCTCATCCATAGCTGTCAACAACAGCGTCGAAGGCACTGAAATGCTTTGGAGCATCAGCAAACTTGCCTTCTTCCTTATTATATGGATTACCGTAGGTGTATTCGTTCTCCCCTCGCTTCTTAATCGCGTACGTACGTACCTCAACAGCGAGACAATGCTTATAGTCTCCATGGGATTATGTCTGGGCATGGCGGTATTCTCGGTTTACTGCGGCTTTTCACTCGCACTCGGAGCATTCGTCATGGGCTCCATTTTAGCCGGAACGAGCTTCGCCGAACGTATCGAGCATGTGACGATGCCGGTCAAGGATTTGTTCGGGTCAGTATTCTTCATCTCCGTAGGCATGATGGTCAACCCTTCTATCATAGCCGAATATGCAGGACCGATACTGATAATATCATCGGTAGTTATAGTAGGCATGATTCTATTTGGCACTTTCGGTATGCTCGTAACAGGACAGACACTGAAGATAGCCATCGAATCCGGATTCTCCCTTACCCAAATTGGCGAATTTGCATTCATCATTGCCTCGTTAGGCATGTCACTCGGTGTACTTGACCAGACCATCTACCCGATTGTTGTAGCCGTATCCGTACTCACCACATTCACCACACCTTATTTCATCCGCATGGCAAACCCCTTCTACCGGTTTGTCGAACGCCATCTCCCCGCACGACTCCACTTCCTGATTACCCGCTATGCCAAACAAAACGGCAATGAAAGCCAAACCGGACAGCTCTGGCACACCCTTATCAAGCGATACATGTGGCGCGTACTGCTCTATACTTCCGTCCTCATAGCAATATGTGTCATCTCCACCCGATGGCTTCTCCCCACTATTATGGACCTCAGTCCCGAATGGGGTCGTCTCATTACAGCAGCCATTTCCCTTGCGGTCATGGCACCGTTTCTTGTCGCGTTGTCATACCCCGCATCCCGCAGGAGCGAGCGTAAGATTCTGCTTGACGCCAACGCCAGATTTGAAGCCCCGCTGATTATCATGTCCATCTTCCGCCTGCTTATATCACTTGCTTTTATCATCTATATCCTTACCGCTATATTCACATGGGGAGTAGGCATGACTTTCGGTCTTGCATTCTTTATACTCATAGTATTCATTTTCTCCAAGAGAGTAAAGCGCCGCATGCGTTTGTTCGAGACTAAATTCCTCAACAACCTCAATGAGCGCGAACTTCGCCGGAGCGGACTTAACAATAATATCATCAGCAATCTCTACATGGCATTCATGACCGTAGGCTACGGTTGTCCGTTCGTAGGTAAACGTCTGAGCGAATCCGGTCTGCGTACCGACTATGACGTAAGCGTAGCTTCCATCCAGAGAGGCAACACACTCATAGCCGTCCCCGGAGGTGATACCCGCATATTCCCCGGCGATACACTCGCCATCATCGGTACAGAAGAATCCATACAGGCTCTGCTGCCTGAGGTAGAAGCCGCCGACACACCCCGCGGAGGCTCGGAAATGAAAGCCACCGACATGAAACTAACTTCTATCTCCCTTTCTAAAAAATCCCCTCTCATAGGTCACACGGTAGGCGAATCTCAACTCTCCACACAATATGCCTCACTTCTTGTAAGCATTATGCGTGATGACACATATATCGTACCAAAAGCCGACTTCAGCTTTTCAGCAGGCGATACACTATGGCTCGTTGGCAATCCCTCGATTCTCAACAAACTTAAATAAACAGATTATATACCAATCCTTTCATCATAATTATGCAGGAAAAAATCATTATTCTTGACTTCGGCTCACAGACCACACAATTGATTGGTCGCCGCGTACGCGAACTCAATATGTACTGTGAGATTCTTCCCTACAACAAGTTTCCCTACGATGACCCCTCGGTAATAGGCGTCATCCTTTCTGGCTCACCATTTTCGGTCTATGATGACAAATCATTCAAAACTGACCTCACCCGTCTGCGTGGCAAATATCCGGTGCTCGGCATCTGCTACGGAGCCCAGTTATTAGCCTATACATCAGGAGGCTCAGTAGAGCCTGCCGATACACGCGAATACGGTCGCGCACTCCTCACCACTGTTGATAATACTGACCCCTTGCTTCACAATATTGCTCCCGGCTCACAGGTATGGATGAGCCATGGTGACACCATCATCTCTCTACCCGATGATTTCTCTGTGATAGCATCCACCGAAAAAGTACGCGTAGCTGCATACCGTATAGAAGGTGAGCCCACTTGGGGTGTACAGTTCCACCCCGAAGTATTCCACTCCACTTGCGGTACCGATATCCTTCTTAACTTTGTCAAAGATATATGCAAAGGCAAGCAGGACTGGAGCGCGGCATCCTTCATCGACACTACCGTAACGCAACTCAAAGAACAGTTAGGCAACGATAAGGTAGTTCTCGGTCTGTCAGGCGGGGTAGATTCATCCGTAGCTGCTGTACTGCTCAACAAAGCCATCGGCTCTAACCTCACATGCATATTCGTTGACCACGGCATGCTCCGCAAAAACGAATTTCACGATGTGATGCGTGACTATCAGGGACTCGGACTGAACGTAATCGGTGTAGATGCTTCTAAAAAATTCTTTGCGGAACTCGCCGGTGTCACCGACCCGGAGAAAAAACGCAAGATTATAGGCAAAGGCTTCATTGACGTATTTGATGAAGAAGCACACAAACTCACCGACGTTCGTTGGCTCGGACAAGGCACCATCTATCCCGACTGTATAGAGTCACTCTCCATAACCGGTACCACCATCAAGAGCCACCACAATGTAGGCGGACTTCCCGAGAAGATGAACCTCAAACTATGTGAACCCCTGCGCCTGCTATTCAAAGATGAAGTACGCGCCGTGGGTCGCGAATTGGGTATGCCCGAACACCTTATTACACGTCACCCCTTCCCCGGGCCGGGTCTCGCGGTAAGAATCCTTGGTGACATCACCCCCGAAAAAGTCCAGATACTTCAGGAAGCTGACCACATCTTCATTCAGGGACTCCGTGACCACGGACTGTATGACAAAGTTTGGCAAGCCGGTGTAATACTCCTGCCCGTGCAAAGCGTAGGCGTAATGGGTGACGAACGCACTTATGAACGAGCCGTAGCACTCCGCGCCGTAACATCCACCGATGCCATGACCGCTGACTGGGCTCACCTACCCTACGAATTCCTCGCCGAAGTATCTAACAAAATCATCAACAAAGTACGAGGCATCAACCGCGTCACCTACGACATCTCCTCAAAACCACCGTCCACCATCGAATGGGAATAACCCCCATTTTTAACTATTCAAAATTGTAAAGCGGACGCCGCGTTCCTTACCACACACGTAAGCTGCTTGCCGGGGTGTCAAAACCGATGGCTCAAGCAATATCTGCAATGGCTCTCCGGCTATGAAATGATTGCAGCGGAAACATTGCCCGGATTTCAGACGCGTAGCCACAGCCTCCACCACCACCCAGCGGTCATCGCCAATGAACTCTATCACGCACCTGCGGTCAGGACACCACGTAAGCTCTATTCTTACGCCACGTTTTAACTCTGATGTATCCAGCCAGTTGCCACACGCCGGGTCACTGTCAGGCGATGATTTGTCTGTATCTGAACAAAATTCACCGAAATCCTTATAACCCAACGCGCGCGCAAGCAAATCAAGTGTGGAACGCCGCGTAACTACTGCCTCATCCAAGTAACCGCCAATACGTTTGAGAGTGGTAGGACTGACATACTGACCGGTACGGTAAGCTATCCATTCGGCTGCGTACTGATAGTCGGTCGACGTAATAAGTCGCCGACCTATTGCCACTACGAGGCGGTCAATCAATCTGCTACTGGTGTCGGATGTGGATATTGTGTTTTTAACCATTGTTCATAAAATTCTCTTTGACGGTTGGTCAAGGCAGTCTCCACGGAGGCGAGTTCGACATCGGTAAGTCGGTCGGAATTGGCAGATATATATTTGCGAATCAACTGACTCCCTTCACCCAGACGAGTCTGCTCATCAATCATAACATCCTGTGATATGGGGCGCCGCCATATAGCGCGTAGCTCGGATGTCTTACTCTCTATGATGCCGGTCACCATATCGCGACGCCCGTGCTCGGCAGCAAGCTTACCTGAAAGCATGACGATAGAGTCAGTGAGCGACGCCACCTCACGGGCGTGGAGTGAATCAGCATAGGAAACGGTACGCTGCAGCTCCAAGGCGTGAGTCTCGAGCTGTCGGCTCTGGCTCGAGCGGAGTGTAAAGGCTATAAGCCATATGCCTGATGCCAGAAGTAGAGCACCAGTAATCACGGATACTCGTAGACGGCGCCGCAAAGCACGCCCCCAACGGTGTTGAAGGCGCCGGAGCAACTCTCTGACCGAATCCACACCGCTAAGAGTAGAAATCCATCGGGCATCCTCCGGAAGAATCTCTCCGGTTACTACCCGCAGAGCATATATATCATCGGCAATCAAAGGATGAAATGATTGCTTCTGATGTACTGACATATAACCTTCGGTACCTGCCGGATTTTTTAATTCTACATGACTGACGGTATCCGCAAGACCGAAATCAATAATTTTAACAAACGAACCATCGTGAGTAATCATGATATTGGCGGGCTTGATATCGCGATGCACCACACCCTTTGAGTGCATATAACTTACCGCATCCATTATCTGCTCCACCACCCGGCGACGTTCGTTAATATCAGGAGAAGTCGCGAGCCAACCATCGATGGTCGACCCATCTATCCACTCCATTTCCACAGCTTCCCCGATACCGGCATAACTGACAAAACCGATAACCGATACTATACCGGGATGTGACAAGCACGTCATTATATCAAACTCCTTGCGTAACAACCGCCGGTATGGTTCCTTTTCGCTGACCGAATCGGCAAGTGACTTGTACACCCGTCGCTTCCCGCTGACTACACCGGTCCATATAACGGATGTGGGAGTGGAATGAATGATTTCGAAATACGGTGAGTCAACACCGTGGGAGATCAATGATAACCCCCCTTCGACAAAACCTGAATAATTATGTTGCGACTTCTCTGTCATCATACTTCGGCAAAAATACTATAATTCACTCACCGCACAAAATTTCACACCACTCTACATTGAAAAGGACACGAATGGACTTGTCGGACTAACCCTAATACCATAATTTTGTACCAGTCAAAACAAAAAAACGAATAACAGACAATTCACACGTCGGCAACACAGATTTTCTCGCGAGTAAACTTTGCTAATAGCGCGTTGTGCATTATCTTTGCAATGCCGATTGCACACCCCTTAGGGCCTTGTAACCGGTGACATAGATATCAAAAGAGTTTAGTGACTCCCTGACGATTGACAAAATCACCACCTTGTCCACAAAATCTGAAGTCAGAGATCGCATAAGCTCTCAACCGCAGCGACATGCAGACACTCCCCATGCTGGGAGACACTTGCTATACCGCCGACGGGTGAGTTGTCTTTATGCTTATCTTTTTTCAGAAGCCTTGTGGTGAGGCAGTCAATCAAAAGGTATAGCTAAGCGGCTCACTCTTTTTCGTTTTATATAATAAATCAATTTTGCTCCCATAGAGCCGCCGGGAGCAGAAAATATTTCTAACAGTTCTAAGTTATGAAGAAATTTATTATTTCAATGTGTGTGGCTCTCACAGCCCTTTGTGCATCAGCTCAGCAGGCAGGTGACATGGCTGTAGGTGTGAATCTCGGTGTAGCACCAAGCCTTCAGAGCGGCATGTCAGTAACCAACTTCGGTATCGGAGCTAAATTTCAGTACAATGTCACCACCCCTATCCGTCTGGAAGCCGACCTTGACTATTGGTTTAAGTCATCAGGCGTTGACGTATTTGACATTACTGCCAATGTTCACTATCTGTTTAATATCACTGACAAAATCAAGGTTTATCCTTTAGTCGGCATAGGCTATGCCCACAGTGGTATCGGTGTCACAATAGAAGTAGATGATGACCTGAAAGATCTAATGGAAAAGTATGAGGTAGAATCTGAGAATACCAGTTCATCAGCAAGTAACTTTCTTTTCAATGTAGGTGCCGGAGCCGAATATGCCCTTAATGACAAACTGTCAGTGGGAGCTGAAATTAAATATCAATACATAAAGAACTTCAATCGTCTCCCCATCACTATCGGTGTAACTTACAAATTCTAACCAGTTTTTATAACAACACCCTAATACTTAATATATCATGTCTAAATTCATTAAACTTTTCTACGTGGCTCTTTTCGCCACCCTTACACTCCCCCTTGCTTCTTGCAGCAACGATGATGATGAACCCAACGACCCAAATGAACAGCCTGGAGGGGGCAATGATTCTGAAATGAAAGTTTTTATAGCTAACGATGTTCAGTATTATTATCCATGTTATAACAATGGCGCACCAATGATTGGTTCCTGGGATGATTCTAATGCAAGTGTCGGAGCAGAATTTTCAATTACAGCATGGAGTGTTATAGGAGGAGGATATTCTTATCCTTCTGATGTTGAAGACGGCACAAAAATAGAATTAAAAATTTCTGTTAGTGAGTCGATAAATAACATGACAGATGGGAAAAAACTCACACTTGTTACATATGAAGGCACCGCTTATAGTTTCGGATGGTTACACAAATGGAATGCATCCTGTCGCTATATGGTGAATTCCGGCGAAATTTACTGTGAATCTAAATCGGGTAATGTAATTACGCTCAGATTAAATGATTTGTTATTGACAAGAGATAAATCATACAATGACACTAATTATCAAACGCTCCCTGCCTCTGTAAAAGTATCAGGCATCGTAAAGTATAAAAAAGCGAGTTATAATTAGGAATAAAATTCAATCCTAAATCAATGATATTAAAGTCGCTGAAGATATAAAAGTCTCCAGCGATTTTCGTTTTAAGGGAGTTAGGTAATGCTTAGAATATCTTATTATTAGCTGTGAACCACTCATATCGTAACAATGGAATAGGCGCGCATATCTTATTGGAACTGCTTAAACTAATTCCTATAAACAATGTTAAGGTATTAAATGTAGCCAGCGATTGCCAAAGCATGAATAGCTTTCTTTCCTATTCATGATTTGAGCTGAGTTGCCGACAATATGAAATGCTAAAAATGCTAAGATAAATACAGCGGGGTCATGAAATCATGACTCCGCTGCTATTATAATGGGATTGTAGTGTATCGGGATTATTCAGCTACTACTTCAAAAGGTATTTCTACCTGCACTTCTTTGTGCAGATTGACAGTGGCATTATATTTGCCTACCTCTTTGATAGAATCTTTCACTACGATAATCTTGCGGTCAACGTTGAAGCCGAGTTTTTCAAGAGCTTCAGCAATCTGAAGAGCATTAACCGAGCCGAAGATTGTGCCGGTAGCACTGGTCTTTGCTCCGATAGTCAAGCT
>CAMWPX010000082.1 GCA_947176205.1 uncultured Porphyromonadaceae bacterium | reverse complement strand
CTATATGATTATTTTTGAGTTATTAATGACGTTTCTTATTTTTTACAAAAATACTGCTTTTTCACCTAATTCACAATTCCCGGTCAATCGCTATTCCCACTTTATGATACCCTTCTCACTGCAAAGTTACACATCAGAAATTTTAATGGTAGCTTTCATACCTATTAATCATGAATCCTGCATCGTGAATCGCGCATTGTGCATCCTGCATTGTGAATCCTGCATTGTGAATCCTGCATTGTGAATCATGAATCCTGCATCATGAAAAGTACTAATTCATAACCTGTTGCCGATTTGTTAAAAATAATTAATCCCTGCGTGAAAATTTGCAAACCGTCCCTTTAATGTCGTACCTTGCAGCCGAAATCAACCAATCTATCACTCCTATATGAAAAAGATAATTTTACTAAACATATTGCTGACAATATTGTCGGCTTCGGTTAAGGCACAGACGGAAGTGACACCCGATATGATATGGAGAGAAGGGGTCATTTTTATCCGTGACTATAAGGAGGTATGGATTGAACTTGACGATGAAGATAATTTCATAAGATTTGATACGATTAAATCAGGTCCTGTCCGGTATGAATTAACAACTGTGACAGTAGGTGATGAAAAATATCTCGTGGATAAAAATATTCCTTACGGTTGGTTTGATATTTCATACCGTCGCGAAGATAACGGAAAGATTTTCTGCTATAAATTTCACACGACATGGGATGCAAGTGATTATGCTGAAAATGGTGACAGCGATGAAATCACAAAAGATTCTGACGGCAATATGGGTAAAGAGTATATGGCTCATGATTTTAACACTTGGGCTGAAGCTGCTACAGTAGAATGGACTGGGGTTTATGGTATTTCATTTAACTTTGACCTCAAATGCTATACAGACAAAGAGTATATTGAAAAATTAGAAAAAATAGTCTCACCCGATGGCAAATATTGGATATGGGCATATAAATACCGTAATTTATGGAGAGTCAAAGGTCTGGGTTCAATATCCGGTAATAACTCAACTTTTAATGATATTTTAGGCGACAGCGATTACCATAACGATAAATTATATAGTACTGGGGAGCGGCTATTAGAGGTGCGGTCGCCGGAGGGGGAGATTTATTTCCGGCATCCGGATTATACGCCTGATGATGAGCTTGGTGCGATAGCGTCAGTGGTGCAGGATAATGGCGTAGATATCACCTGCAATGCGGGCGAAGTAAGCGTGACTGCCGCCGTTCCTACCGATGTGGTGATATTCACCGCTCAGGGCACGAAAGTGTACGGCGCAAGCGCTGTGAAGCACACCACATGCAAGCTGCAGCAAGGTCTCTACATAGTCCGCGCCGGCTCTACCGCCAAGAAAGTAGTGGTTAAATGATGCTCGATTCACGATGCTTGATGCAAGAAGCAAGAGGTCACACCCCGAGCAAATCACGGGTTATATCCAGTGCTGTACGGATATCATCAGGTGACACAATGCAATCCGGTACTACCTTGCCGGGAGCTTCGAGCAATGTAAAATTTATGCTCGACGTGTCTGTATTCTTCTTATCATGACGCATCAGCTCTATCAATGACGTATAATCACTACAAGTAACCGACATTGCCGGATAATGTATCCGCACATATCGGGCTACTGCATGCAGCCACTTTGAGTCAAGCCCCAAAAGCATGTGTGACAGCACCATATCCACAATCAAACCCCAAACTACCGCCACACCATGGGCTGGTACCGCTACACCGTTACGCATGGCTTGGGCTTCTATGGCATGAGCTACAGTATGACCTAAATTCAATGACTTCCGCAATCCTTTCTCATATGGGTCAACTTTAACTATCCGGCGCTTCACCTCCACACTGTCACACAATATATTCTGAAGAGCAGACAAATCATTCCCGCTTATATCGTAATCGAGAACCCGAAGCAGATTCTCTGACGAATCGATGAGCGCATGTTTTATTACTTCTCCATAGCCTGAAAGTAACTCAACAGACGGAAGCGTAGAGAAATAACGTGTGGACACCACTACAGCATCAGCCTCCTTAAAAACGCCTATCTCGTTTTTAAGCCCGTTGAAATTTATGCCCGTCTTTCCCCCCACAGCCGCATCTACAGCACTCAGCAAAGTAGTAGGTAGGTTTACAAAACGTAATCCACGCTTGAATGTAGCTGCGGCAAAACCGCCTAAGTCAGTTACTACACCACCACCGGCATTAACTATAAGGCTTCGACGTGTCAGTTTATTACTTTCCATAGCTTCCCACACCGAAGCAAGGGTTGACAATATCTTGTTTCCATCTCCGGCAGGAAACTCTATTACCGGCGCATCTTTTAGCTTAGCCGATTCTTCCCTCAGACGCGGCAACACACAATGAGCCGTATTGCTGTCAGCAATTATACACACACCCGCAGGATTCATATCTGAAATCAGCGTATCAACAACACCACCGGGATTTTCGGTAAAAATCACTTGCTGCGACATATCTTCAATGTATATACGTGCTATTGAACACAGTTATCAAATCCGGCAATCTATCAGCGAACTCAGTCATGGAATCAAACGTAATGTCAGCTCCAGCCGCCATAAGTTCATCAGATTTTAACGGTCCGGTAGTCACTCCTATGGTAAAAATTCCAGCGGCATGCCCTGACTCCACCCCCAATGGTGCGTTTTCAATCACAATACATTGCCAGGCTAAAACACCTGCCATCGACATAGCTTTAAGATACGGCTCTGGCGATGGTTTCCCAATCTTTACATCACGTGAAGTCACACGCAAATCATCACTGAAACCTTCAGGAAAATCGGTATTAAGACGATTAAGTAACGTGTTTTGTCCCGAACCGGTCACCAACACCCTCATAACTCCGGCTGATTTCAAAATATTAATCATGCGCTGAGCACCCGGCATAACCGATACGGAAGGCATGGCATTAAACAACTCCTTTTTCCGTTCATACAGGTCATGTACCTCACGTTCAGTAGCATTCCTGCCAAAAGCTCTTTGAAAAATAATATTGATAGTAGACGCCCCGGTACGACCTTCAAACCGAAAAAAGTCATCAATGGGCAACGTTATTCCTAACTCCGAAGTCATTAATCGCCATGCTTCGGCATGTCTCGGCATAGAGTCATATAGTGTGCCATCCATATCTATAAGGGCAGCCTGCAAATCCACACGTTCACGGTTGATTCGCTGCAGATAATTTTTCACTGCCTCGGAGAGTCTTGACTTACCTACAATTTCCATCACTGTCTTTTCCGTTTTGATTTTTTATCGACCGATTGAATCACCGGGATGCTGTCGGGCTTAGGCACCTCTATCAGTCCTTGCTCTATCAGAACCAAAGAGTCCTGATGAGTGAATGTATCAGGCACAGTTTCTTCGACATATCCTTTGCTCCTCTCCATGCGCTGGAGTTTCAATCCTTTTGCACCCGCCGTACGTATGCCTTTGCGGAATGCCGTTCGTATCTCTTTAAGCAAATTCACTCTTACTGTATCAGCGATATGATGCGATGTAGCTACGGACTTCTCATTGACTTTTGCTCCACCCAATCTTATCTTCATATTATCCGGCGTCCCCTTAATGTTTATACCGAACTTAAACGGTATTGGCGATTTAAGCACCGATACATGATAATCAAGATTCAATGCCGCATCATTGCTGCCACGTACACCTAATTTATACCTGTCAAGGTCAAAAATAAACGGATACACATCGACCACACCGTCATGGACTGAGACCTCCACGTCCATATGGTCAATCATATTTCGTTTCTTATTCTTAAACATCAACCATTTGGCTACTTTACGGAATGTATCTGAATCAAGGAGTACCAGACTGTCACCGGAAAATTTTAGCATCATATTGGTAGTGGCGATATCAATATTCATCAGCGAGTCGATGCGTGTGGTCAGTGCTCCATTGACATTTACAATTCCTTGCATATACTTCAGCATAGGCAGTACAGAATCAATAGCGGGAATCACATGATGCACTTCCTTGAGATTGAACTGTTTTACAACAAGTCCGGCAGCAAAACTCACATCATTACGTGTAGGGGCTGAATACAGGGCTGTCAATCCGAAAGACCCGATACCGGTGCGGGCACTGAATTCACGCATATTCACGGCACCGTCATACACCGATACTGTACCCCGGAAATCATTCAGCCACAAATCATTATAACGTACATTTTTACTTCCTATATGCAGATTGGCATTAAGATTTGAAGGCACTACAATAGCGGGAATATCCACCGTATCAGGAGCAGACGGCAAATTATTTTCCTGCAATTCTTCCAAATCAAAATCCATGTCGATTAAATCACCACCTCCATGTGACGATACGCTGTAGGCCATGCCTCTGATCGATGCGGCGGCGATGTCATTAATATCGATTGTGTCAGAGTCAATAGTAAAATCCACTTCAAGAGGAGTACCGCGGCGCGATGTCAAGGCTCTGTAGATATTACGAATCGCTCCATTGACGGTGAAATCAGTATTTCCGGTCCGTATTTTTGTATTACCGATAATGACACTATCGGTAGAAAACTTCATATCCAGTCCGGTGATAGTATTGCGAAGAGGGAAATAGGGTGATGCCAGCCGTACACGTCGTGCCGATAATTCTCCGGATGCCTGCCAACGTCTTAACATTGCCCTGACGGTCTTATCCTCGACATAAGTAATCTTAGCCCGACCGTCATCATTGTTACGCCGAGTACGCCTTAATTCGGCACGAGCCATCTTCATAAGCGAATCAGACTCGAGTTCGGGATAAACCGATGCCAACGAATCACTCATGGCTTGTAATCGTACGGACGCCTGATTACGCGACCGCGGATGAAGTGTCATCTGCACATGACTGCCGCCAATTGACGCTCTGTTAACTCCGTCACCATAAGCCATACGACGCGCTTCTATATCCATATTGACCTGAGGAGCCCTATTATCACCTTTATATCTAAGCAACCCGCCTTTAATAACTGCTTCACGAAGATTCACCCTGACAGAATCAGCCTCAGAAAAGAATCTGATTCTGTCAACGGATATTCTGCCACCGATAGGATTGATTATAGATGTATCGGAAGATGTGACGATATTCTTTGTTCCTATTCCAGCTCTGAGTGCTTTGGCCTGCAGACGTATGCCGTCACCATAAAACGCCACCGTGTCAATATTGAGCGATAAGGTCAGAAGTGAATCCACATCATAGCCTTTTATGCTTATCCTGGATGAAGTACCCAAATGTAAATCGGCATGACGGGTATATGCCGACAGAGTACTATCACGCATCTGCAAACTAAAATCATCAATATCCAGATTGCCGTCAATCTTTACACGATGGAATAGTGTTCGTGTCAAATATGACATACGCAGATTCACACCCGCGTCGCCCTTGATAGCGCCATGAAGTGTGAATGGCAACCGGTCAAGTAACTGACGCGGTAAGCGCTGCATGGAAAGTGTCCCATGAAATTCCCCTTTTATCACCGGGTCACTTAAGGGATTACGTACGTTACCTTTTATCTCGAAATCCATAGCCGGTCCTCGCAATGCAAATCGATTCAGTTCTATCACCGAGTTATCAAGACGAGAGCCGTCAATCATAGCTTTTACATCAAGCCATAAAGACGGCAGTTTTACTTTATCAAACTTCAGATATGTACTATGTGCGTCAATACTTACCTCCATATCGGGCAATCTGCCTGACAAGGGTGCAAACGGTTTGTCCGTAACCAATCCCGCATTAACCGTCATGTCAGTATCCAAGTCACGCAATTCTTCTCCAAGATATGGAGTGACCATCTTCACTAACGATTTAACATCCAAATCACGTAACTCGGCTCTGAGATATTCCACTTCGATATTCTCCGAAAAATCCACTGCTGTGGTCAAATGCAGGTCAACCGCCCCTACAATGATATTGAAATCATCAAGACTCACTCTTGAGGCTTTTTGCTGGTCCCACTGCACCTTCCCGTTCAAACCTATTGTCTGGCGGTCAAGCATCGCCGTAAGTAACCCTCCCTGCATGTTACCGACAAGATTGAGCGAATACATCGGTGCCTGTGTCCCTTTCAGAGATGTGGAGGTTACGGTGAGAGTAGCATCTATACTATCACATAGTGACCTATATCTTACCGGCATATCTCCATCTATGACAAATCTGTCAATAGTGATTTTCGGCAATGATGAATCGTCCTTGTCCGGATTCGTATCCGGTACTATCTCGAAATTAGCCATGTCATCGGCCACTACAAGATTGACCTGCGGTCGAATCATTCTGACATCATGCAGGCAAACCTCACCTGAAAGTAATTTCAATGGATTTATTCCCGCCTCAAGCCGCTCCATGAACAACAGTGAATCTGCATCAGCCGGCAACATGACCCGCAATTCGTCATCAGCTTCATCAAATCGCCGGCTTACAATCCTGATAGAGTCCGCTCTAATTTCCAACCGAGGGAATGTAGACCAAAAAGTCAGCTCCACCCTCGAAGTCCTTACATCAGCCAACAGTTCCCGGGATGCTACCCGATTGACTATCGGGGTCAATTTCTCAGGAGTAAGATACCATAAAGCCACGCATACTGCGGTTATCACGAGCCCTATAAGCGTAAGCACACCTATGCCGAGATATTTAAGCAATCTTCGCCATAAAGGGCGCTTCTGCCTGGAGGTACCGGTATTATTATCTGAATTAGATTGAAGCATAGCGGACGGAATTTTTATTGTTCGGTTTTGCCGTAGCCGGCACATACTGTAATATGAAAACACGGCTGCTTACGTTCATGCTTTATAAGGCATTTTCCCTCGCTACGCATAGCTGCCAACACTTCTGCGAGAATGGCTTTCAAATCAATCACTGACCGTGGCATCGTATCATTATAAGCAGCAAACCTTGAATAACTTATATCAACCGTGGTTCCGAGCTGATGCACAGATGAGTCTATGGAATTGCGATTGACGCGCCGCAGATGTTTTACACTACGGGGCGTTCGCAGCACGCTTGTCACCTTTATGCTATAGGCTCCTCCTCCACGACTCTGCAATGTATCGTGAAATCGTCGGCCAATCTCTCTTACCATCGCCTCACCTTCAGGTATCATGAATGGTTCGGAATAACGCATAGGCTCCACATAATAATCGGCACAGGATACCAATTTCACCATAGGGCGCGATGGCTTCCAATAATCCTTCAGATTCTCTATAGGACGTATACCTATGCGCTCAGCCTGTGCCCAATGCAGATAATTGCTATCGTTAAATGTACGTCCGTAGGTATCTCCACGCCATCTGTTAGGCAAACTTACAGTCGGCTCAGGCATCTCTGGAAGAGGATTATCCCATGCTGTGTCACGCACGGCTGACACCAAAGAGCGGACATCGTTATCGGAACTGCATGAGAAGCATAAAACCGGCAACAATAACACCACACGGGACAGTAATGACACTAAATTCATAGGCAGGAGTATCCTTCACTAAATAAATTACACGTAAAGGTAGCAACTTATTTTCATAATTGGAGCGAATAGACTACTTTTGCAGTATAGTTCATCGAAATATTTACTTTTTCAGGATTTATGACTCATCAGTTTGAAATGGTGGCAAAGACTTTCCAAGGACTGGAAGATGTGCTTGCCGAAGAACTCCGAACACTCGGAGCACTGAATGTGGAACCCGGTCGCCGCATGGTATCATTCGAAGGTGACCTCGCCATGCTTTATAAAGCCAACATGTGTTGCCGCTCGGCTTTGAGAATACTCAAGCCCATCTACAAATTCGTTGCCAAGGATGCCGATGAACTTTACGATAAAGCAAAGGATTTCGACTGGACTAAAATACTTTCGCTCGACAAGACTTTCTGCATAGATACCGTATCAAATTCAGATGAATTCACTCATTCAAGGTATGTGACTTATCGTGTGAAAGATGCTATAGTCGACTTTTTCCGTGATAAACTCGGTCCTGATGCCCGACCCAAAGTCAGAGTACAGAATGCCGACATTATGATTAACGTGCATATAGCCGGCGAACGTGTAACCATTTCTCTCGATTCCTCAGGCGAATCATTACATAAACGCGGTTACCGTGTGGCACAGACCGAAGCTCCCATCAATGAAGTCCTCGCAGCAGGTATCATCTTAAAAACCGGATGGAAAGGAGAGAAGCCATTTGTTGACCCGATGTGCGGCAGTGGTACATTTCTTATAGAAGCTGCAATGATAGCAGCCGGAATCAATCCGGGAGTGTATCGCCGGCATTTCGCTTTTGAATCATGGCCAGACTTCGATGAAGAGTTATTTGATTCCATCTATAATGATGACTCATCAGAACGACCTGTTACCCAACCCATCATAGGTGCCGATATCTCACCCAAAGCTATAGCCATAGCCACTGATAATATAAAAAGTGCCGGTCTGAGCAAATACATCACACTTGAAATAAAGCCCCTCTCACAATGGAATGAAGCACCTCATGATGGCGTTATGGTTACCAATCCTCCATATGGAGAACGTATCTCAGCCGATGACATGGATGGTCTTTACGCAATGATAGGTACCAAACTGAAGCATGTGTTCCAAGGCTATCACGCATGGATTATAGCATACCGAGAAGAATACTTCCGCAAAATCGGTCTCGCTCCATCATTCCGCGAACCCATATACAACGGTGCTCTCGAATGCGAACTACGAGAATACATCATTTTTGAAGGCGAATACCGCACATTCCGTCGTGAAGGTGGCTCAATAAAATCGACGTCACGGCGAGAAGATAAAAAAACGCCTCGCAAATCGTCAAATAAACTTGAGACAAAATACCGCAGTGACCGCAAACGATTCTCAGATAAAAAGAATCAATCCAAGAGTTTCTTACACCATGATGAAAAACCTGAGATAACAAGCGAAAATCCCCTTGCAGCCCGCCGTTCACTAAATGCCCTAAAAATGCTTCAAGGCAAAATGCCTTCACTGCCACCATCAGAAGGTCCACTCATGCGTCCGCGCCGCGGCTGGAAAAAATCTTCAGAACATACTGAAGACTAAATTTCATCACTCAATCTTAAAGATTTCATTGTACTCTTTGCTGCTTCTGACTTTGGGTCGCGGTGGCAGCTACCGCTTATGAGAGTGT
>CAMWPX010000081.1 GCA_947176205.1 uncultured Porphyromonadaceae bacterium | reverse complement strand
ATGCAGTGTTCCCAATCAAGGGTAACGGCGGTATCGACATCTATTCGCTCGTACTGGTGCCCGATTGCGAGGCTCCTCACACACTTTCCTCTGACTTTGTGGCATATATCGATGATATAGTTATCAATGACTCATTGTCACCACGTTTCGGGCTGGGTGATTATCCCGTTAATTTCTCGCCTTCGGCAGGTTGGGGTCGCGATGACCGTAAGATTACAGCCTTGAATTTCAACGGCGGTGCTGACGGCAACCAGTCGATAGCCATAACCGATGCCACTCGCAAGGGCTATATGGAGCTGTTTGATACGCCGTTCAAAGCTAAAGCAGGCAACTCCATCACACCCGTATTTGGTTATGATGGTTCATGGGTGCACGGATATGTGTATCTTGACAAGGACCGCGACGGACAGTTCAGCTACGGTGTCGACGCTTCTGATAATCTTGACACCACTACTGACCTTGTGTCATACTCTTATTATCGTTCATCAGAGACAGGCAACGGTAAGAACTCCGCCGGTTCAAGCTTGTCCAATGCCAACGTACTCACTACGCCCGCCTTTACCATTCCGTCCAATCTTCAGCCCGGTATCTACCGTATGCGTTACAAAATAGACTGGAACTGCATAGATGCCGGTGGTAATATCGCAGCCGGTAACAATATTCTTGAGAATGGTGGCGGTTGCTTCGACGTGCTTCTTAATATCCACTCTGACGAAGTGAGTGTGACTCAGGACAACCGCAACGGTGAAGTGCTTATGGCATCAACGGGACTTACCATCAATAATGACCGTGTGCCGTTCGGTCAGAACCTGAAGATACGTATGAATCCGTCCAACGGATTTGAATACACCGGTATCCGCGTCCGTCACGGTTATAATCTCACCGGCGACTCTCTCGTTAAGAGCAATCCCCAGTATCGCGACATCGTCTATTCATCAGACTTGTTTGACGCTGACGATACATTCACTATCCCCGGCTCGGTAATCGACGGCGATGTGCTCATCGAAGGTCTGTTCGTGGAACAAGGTTCTATCAAGCGTACTGCAGTTACTTATAATGTGGTGCTCGACGGTGAAGTTGTTGCTACAAGCACTTACAGAGTAACTCCCGGTTCCAGCTATCCCTCATACAGCATCGACACCGAGGCTCCTGCTGAATATTACTCGTTATCTGCTGTGCCCGAAGGTCAGGTAGGCGATGAAGATGAAGTGATTACACTGACTCTTACACAGAATTTGCCTTTCGAATCATGCTCTGAAATTGATGAGGATACCCCTTGGTACACAATGTTCATCTCTGCTGATAAGAATCCACTGCGTTATAATGCATCGCAATCATATATTGCTTTGTCAACCACCGCGGCTCCTTCAGCCGAGGATCACGACGCACACTGGGCATTCGTGGGTAATGTGCTTACCGGCTTCAAAGTAGTCAACCGTGCAGCCGGCGCCGGCTATGTGCTTTCATCACCCACGGCTGTAACGTCATCCAACGATGGAAGTGTTTATCCCGTAGTGACCGCCGAGCCTGTGCCCGATGCAAACAATCTTTACTGGATGCCTACCAGAAGCACCGATATCGACGGTGGATTCTACCTCCATCAGCTCGGCAATACATCTAACCGCATGAATAAGCGCGATGGTCGTCTGGCTTATTGGGTTGGCGGTGCCGATGGCGGTTCCACATTCACCGTGAGCGCGCTTGACGATACGTATCCTGCTGTAGACTATTGTACTCCTTCGCCCGTATCCGGTCGTTCGGTAAGCGGTACTATCACTAACCGTACTGACCGCTATCTGAACAATATCGTAGTAAGCGATGGAACGTCATCTGTAACTATAAACGGTGGAGGCAGCACAAGAGGTCGTCAGGTATATGTGGATCGTACGACGACTATATTCCCCACCGAACCCGGCAAACAGATTACTATCACTACCAGCGGTAGCGGTTATTGGGTAAATACATTCTTTTATGTTGACTTTGACCTTAACGGATTCACAGTAGATGACCGTCTGTTCAGCAACTTCCAAGCCGGAGTCTGCAACTATCCTGATGGGGTGACCATTACATTCACAGTCCCCGAAGGTACACCCTCAGGGTACTATCGCGCGCGCTTCATTCACGATTGGGAAAATACCGACCCCTGCTATTACGGACAGAGCAGCAGTGATAATGGTGAACTTGCCATGGACTTTTATATCAAAGTTACCGCTTACGGTGAATTCACCACTACTGTTACCGGCAACGGTCATGTAGAAGGCTGGTCGAAGATTGACTCAAATACAGGTCTTCCGAAAGCTGGAGCCATACAATATACCGATGGCGATAAGATAGCATTGTCGGCTAATTCACAGGTAGGAGTCCTAATCGTGCCTGATGTAGATGCCACTGTCGGAGCTTCTTACGCTATAACAGCCGTGGTAATCGGTAATGGTGATGAAGAATCCTCTTTGGAAAATGATGAAGTAAGCTTCATTAAGGTTAATCCCGATGATGCTTCACAGCCTTACTACAATGCTCTCTGCTTCCGCGTGAAGCCCGTAGCAGGCGATGTGTCTGTGTCAGCTATATTCGCTACCGAACTTGCCGGTATCACTGACGTGCTGATGAACTCCGGCGAGCCTGTGACCATCTACACTCTGCAGGGAGTCGAGGTAAGCGCTGATAACGTTACTCCTGGATTCTATATCCTCCGTCAAGGCGATAAGTCCTATAAGGCTTATATATCCAAATAATCCCGGTTACCTCCGTTGAGGTATCTATAGTATAAGAAGAGGCTGCACAAGCAGCCTCTTTTTTGTATAATACAAAAAAGTTGTACCTTTATCGCATGAATAAAGTTTATAAATCAAAAGTAGCAAAATGGTATTTATGGTTTTGTATAGCCATGACCATTGCATTCATAGGATCGATATACCTGTGCTATAAATCCACATGGGTCCTGCTCATTGATATCGTGTTAATAGGAATAGCGTTAATCATGATGTATGACATGCTTTTGCATACGGATTACACCATTGATGGCGCAACGCTGCATATCCGTTGCGGAATCCTATACCGAATGGACTTGCCCATATCCCAAATCAGCGAGATAACACATAAATCAACCATACTATCCTCCCCGGCATTATCGGCCAAGCGAATCGGCTTAAAATACGGCAAGAAAAACTGGGTTTATGTCTCACCGAAAAATCAGGAAGAATTTATAGCAGCCCTTTCTACCCTCAATCCCGCCATAATAATCAGCTAATACCATACGATTCGTGACTTGTTGATAGGCTTTGTGGGTCAGAGTGGTTTGGTGGCGCGGAGTACTTCGCGTTTGCCGCCGGGAGGTCCTTCCAGTCGTTCGGTAGTGAAGCCTATTTCCTGTAGCATACGTCGGATAGCTCCTTTAGAGCAGTAGGTGGTGAGTATGCCGCCGGGAGTCATGGATTGGTATAGTTTGTAAAAGATGTCGCGAGTCCACATTTCAGGCTGTTTCTCGGGAGCGAAGGCATCAAAATATACTACGTCAATTTCGGCGGGAAGCTCCATGGTGAGCAGATTGTCGGTCAGCTTTGTCAGTCTGAAGTATGGACTTATGCGGGTGGTGGTGTTCCATGGGCAAGAGTTTACCTTGCGGTACTCTTCGGCATATTGTGGATGCTGATAATCAAATAGCGCTGCCGTGAGTTCATGGCTGATGGGGTGAAGCTCTACAGATATGTAATCAGTGTCAGACTGCGCTTCAATGGCGGCTAAAGCTGTAAGCGCGGCGTTCAGTCCGGTGCCGAATCCCACTTCAAATACTTTTACCGGTGATTTTGTGGAGTTATGGTTTCGCCAACCAAGGTCAATATAGATATGCCGGCTTTCGGTCAATGCTCCTTTAGTGGAGTGATAGTGCTCATCAATGTCTGTAAGATAGAGCGTTACCGAACCGTCGGCAGTGGTTTCTATAGTAGGGTTGACAGGGGTTGACATTATTTACGATACACGGATTATTTGCGGGATTTGAAGTGGTTTGTGCTGTCGAGAACAGATTTTATAGTGTTCTCTATTTGTAAGGGTGTTACAGTATATGTCGGGGATAGGGCCTGGAAGTTATCATCAATTATGAATCGGTCTGACCGAGTGAGCATAGCCAGAAGATTCTTGGACTTGAGTCTGTGTCCGGAATACTTTAGTGCGAGTTCAATCATAGCGGTTAAATCAACTCCCGCCATAATAAGCGAATAAATGTCATAATAGTCGCGGAATTTGCTGCGTCGCAACATTACTTCCATTTTCATTGCCCCGATAGCCAGCGGATCCGCAAGCCGCAGGTTATTCATGTATTGAATCTCATTAAGAACAGGAGAGTAGTTGGGATTAGCGTAGAATGAGATTTTTACACCGTTTACTACAAACACAACATGGTCAATGTCAAGTAAATCGAATTTTTCAACGGTTCCTATTTGTTCTAATTCCTTTTGTATTGCGAACCAGTCGACTTCTCTTTTGTCATTTTTATTTGTACGCCACGACATAAAGTCAAGGTCTTCACTTTGACGAGTGTCTAATTGGAGCGATAGGGCGGTACCTCCGACAAGTATATATGGTTTGATACATTCCAATCGGGATACGGCTTCAAATATTTCTTTTGTATGCGGGGCAAGTCCAGTCATAACATTATGCTCCGATAAGATGGTTGAGGTGGCGGGTTTGGAGATTCTTTATGTATGTGTCGGGATTTTTAGCTTTGAAATAATACCATGCGAGAAACCGGTTAAGAGTGTAGAGGAATTCGCTTTCCGGTACGAGATGGTTTTTCCATGCGTTTTTTATCTTGCGCTTGGGGTATATGGTGAAGAGTCGATTGATGTCAGGTATATCCAGATACCTTAGCGTTAGAGCTATTATCTGGTCATCATCAATGATGTCAATATTGATTGATGCAGGCTCATACGACCAGAATGCGTGTTCCTGTATGAGGAGCTCGAACAATTGACGTTTTATTTTGGCAACAGTATGTTTATCCCTGATAATCATGTGGCAAATTTAGTGAATCTTTTCGATAAAGTCAATCACACGGATTATTTGCGGGATTTGAAGTGGTCGTTGTGGATTTTGATGCCGAATACTATGGCGCTCGCTACGGTGGTGATTGTGTTGGTGATTACAAGTGGCCAGTTGCTCAGCATTATGCCTTGGATAACGAAGAATATGCTGCCGAATCCAAGCAGGAGGAATGTGGGCATGGCTATGCTGTCGGTATCGCGGGTGCGTATCGTGTAGATGGCCTGAGGCAGGTAGCCGCACACCATACAGATGGCGGCAAGATAGCCTATGATGTTAATGGCGAGTTCCATAGATGTGTGTATGTGATGAGTGAGGAGTAGACGGGATTATTTTTCACGCATGTACACGTTGATGGGTGTACCGGTGAAATCCCAGTTTTCGCGTATCTTGTTTTCAAGATAACGGCGGTAAGGTTCTTTAACCCACTGGGGCAGATTGCAGAAGAATATGAAGGTGGGTATAGGCGCACCTTTTAGCATGGTCACATACTTGATTTTTACGTATTTGCCTTTGTTGGCGGGCGGTGGGTAAGCGGCGATTGCTTCCTGCATCACGGTGTTGAGCTGCGACGTAGGCACGGTGCGCTTGCGGTTTTCATACACTTCTACAGCAGTGTCGAGAACTTTGAATATACGCTGTTTTGTAAGGGCTGAGCCGAAGATTATGGGGAAGTCAGTGAATGGGGCGAAACGTTCGCGTATGGTCTGCTCGAAGTGTACTCGTGCAGTCTCGGATTTGTTCTCGGCGATGTCCCATTTGTTGACGCATACCACGATGCCTTTCTTGTTGCGTTGGATAAGAGAGAATATGTTGACATCTTGAGTCTCGATGCCTCGTGTGGCGTCAATCATCAGTATGCACACATCGGAGGCTTCGATGGCTCTGATGGAGCGTATTACCGAGTAGTATTCGATATCTTCGTTGACTTTGCCTTTCTTACGGATGCCGGCAGTGTCTACCAGATAGAAGTCAAATCCGTATTTGTTGTAGCGGGTGTAGATGCTGTCGCGTGTGGTACCTGCCACATCTGTCACTATGTGCCGGTCCTCACCTATGAATGCGTTGATGAGTGAGGATTTACCGGCGTTAGGACGACCTACGATGGCAAATTTGGGCAGTTCTTCGAGCTGACGTGATTCTTCTTCGTTGGCTTCCGGGAGTTTGTGTACAACTTCATCGAGAAGGTCACCTGTGCCGAAGCCGCTCACTGCCGACACGGGCATGGGATCACCGAGTCCGAGCGAGTAGAATTCCGGTACGTTGTAAAGCCAGTCGCCGGAGTCGACTTTGTTGGCTACCAGTATTACGGGTTTCTTGGATTTACGCAGAATCTCAGCCACGGAATCATCAAGGTCGGTGACGCCGTTCATGGCATCGACCACAAACAGTATTTCGTCAGCCTGCTCTATGGCGAGCTGTACCTGCTTGTTGATTTCACCTTCAAATTTGTCATCGGAGTTTACTACCCAGCCGCCGGTATCTATGATGGAAAATTCTTTTCCGTTCCAGTCCACTTTGCCATACTGGCGGTCACGTGTGGTGCCGGCAGTGGGGTCGACAATGGCTGTACGGCTTTGGGTCAGACGGTTGAAAAGGGTGGACTTACCCACATTGGGGCGTCCTACTATGGCTATGATTTGTCCCATGACTTTGATTGAGCGAAATAATGGTTATGAGTGTTACTGCAAAGATAATAAAAATATGCCGAATGCTAAGATGACTATTCGATATAGCCGAATGCGCGCAGCTTGTTGTCGCGGTTACGCCAGTTGGGTTCTACTTTGACAAAGAGTTCGAGGAATATTTTCTTGCCGAAGAAGGTCTCGATATCTTTTCGAGCAGCGGTGCCTACGCGCTTGAGCATTGAGCCACCGCGTCCTATGAGGATTCCTTTCTGGGAGTCGCGTTCCACATATATTACTGCCATAATGTGTATGGCTCCGTCGTGCTCGTCAAATTTTTCTACTATCACCTCAGTGGAGTAGGGCACTTCCTTGTCGTAATTGAGCAGGATTTTCTCACGGATAATCTCGGTGACGAAGAATCGGGCAGGCTTGTCTGTAAGTGCATCTTTGCCGAAATAGGGGGCGGATGCAGGCAGCAGACTTACTATGCGGTTCATGATATTGGTCACGCCGAAGTGTTCCTTGGCTGACGTGGGGAAAATCTCTGCATTAGGAAGCAGTTCTTTCCATTTGGCCACCACTCCTTCGAGGTCAGCCTGATTGGAGAGAAGGTCTATTTTATTTATGACCAGTATTACCGGTATGGTTTCTTTAGCCACCTTTGCAAGGAAATCGGCATTTTTCGTGGGGTCCTCCACCACATCGGTCACGTAGAGCAGAATATCAGCGTCGGTCAGTGCTCCTTCGGAGAATTCACGCATGGACTCCTGTAGTTTGTATTTAGGCGTTAGGACTCCGGGTGTATCGCTGAACACTATCTGATAGTCATCGGTATTGACTATGCCCATGATACGGTGACGTGTGGTCTGAGCTTTGGATGTGATGATACTGATGCGTTCGCCCACGAGGTCATTCATGAGTGTCGATTTGCCTACGTTGGGGTTACCCACTATATTGACGAATCCCGCTTTATGTTCTTTGTTCATAATAGTAATGTCTTAATATTGAAGTTTGGTTATGTTATATAAAAAAATAACACCGATAGCACCCGAAAAGATGCTGTCGGTGTGATTTTTTTATACAATGTGAAGTGCCGCGGGTGATTAGAGGTCCCAGATAACGTACATTGCACCCCATGTAAAGCCGGCTCCGAAAGCGGTGAGAATCAGCTTGTCGCCTTTTTTGAGGCGATGCTTGTTTTCATCGATGCACAAGGGTATGGAGCAAGCGCTGGTGTTACCGCGATATTCTATGTTGACGAGCACTTTTTCGGGTGCGATACCTGCACGTGAAGCTACGGCTTCGATTATGCGGAGGTTTGCCTGATGGGGGATGAGCCAGTCCACATCGTCCATGGTGAGGTTGTTTCGGTTACATACGTCGATTGACGATTGGAGCATGTCAGTCACCGCATGCTTGTAGACGAAGCGACCGTCCTGATATACGTAGTGGTCACCGGCATCCACAGTCTCGTGAGTGGCTGGATGAGCCGAACCGCCGGCACGCATCAGCAAATGGTCACGACCCACACCGTCAACGTGGAACACTGCGTCCATAATGCCCACTTCCTTGTCGGTGGGTTCGAGCATCATGGCTGCGGCACCGTCACCAAACAGAGGGCATGTGGTGCGGTCCTCGTAGTTGACCATCGATGACATCATTTCAGCAGCTACCACCACTACTTTCTTACGCAGACCTGACTTGATGTAGGCGGCTCCGTCTTCGAGAGCTACAATACATCCGGCGCAGGCAGCCTGCACATCGTAGGCGTAAGCGTTGGTCAGACCACATTCGTGGGCTATTATCGAGCCTGTGGAAGGGAATCGGTAATCCGGGTTAGAAGTGGCGCAGATGAGCAGGTCGACTTCCTCGGGACGTGTGCCGGTAGATTCGAGCAGGCGGTTGACGGCACGAATGCCCATGTATGACGATGAGCCGCCTTCTACTTTGAGTATGCGGCGTTCTTTGATGCCGACGCGGGTGGTTATCCATTCATCGGTAGTATCTACCATCTTTGACAGCATTTCGTTATCGAGAATGTCGTCGGGCACGTAGGAAGCTATTCCTGAGATTCTTGCATTGACCATGGTGATGGGGTGCGTGAAATATAAGTGAATAAATGTGAGATGTAACAGAAGGTGATGATGACAAACGCAACAAATATCCTCCCGATAGCGTTACATCCCCTCGCGGGGCGGATTGCTATGCCGGAGAATACTGATGTGTCGTGCGTTTATGCGGCACCTTTCAAGTGAAAGGTGCTGTTTTAGATGGCTTCAGCCTTTTCGATAGCTATTTTACCACGGTAATAGCCACATTCGCCACACACTGTGTGATAGATGTGCCATGCGCCGCAGTTGGGGCAAAGAGCCAAAGTGGGGGCTACTGCCTTGTCATGAGTTCTGCGTTTTGCAGTACGGGTCTTGGATTGTTTTCGTTTAGGATGTGCCATGTCTGTGTTAAATTATTACAGGTTGGTTATAT
>CAMWPX010000080.1 GCA_947176205.1 uncultured Porphyromonadaceae bacterium | reverse complement strand
GTGTAATATGGTATCAGGGCGAAAGCAACGCCCATAATATTGAAGCCCACGAACGCCTGTTTCCCATCTGGCTAAGAAGTTGGCGAAAAGCTTTTGCCAACGACACCCTGCCCGTACTCTTTGCCCAGCTTAGTAGCCTTGACCGTCCCACATGGGCTGCTTTCCGCCATAGTCAGAGCCGGCTTGCCGATGCCTACCCTCACGTATATATGGCTGTGACATCTGACATAGGCGACTCGCTCGACGTGCACCCGCGGCGAAAAGCCCCTGTAGGTCGTCGCCTTGCCCGGCAGGCACTTCATCACATCTATCACCGCCATGATGTGGCGCCATTCGGACCACGTCCGCTCACAGCCGCTGAGGACGACGGCACCGTAACCCTGCTGTTCTCCGCTTCCTCACCCCTGACACTGTCATCTGGCACCACCCCGCTTACATTCGAACTCGCGGCGGTCCCCGGATTATTTTATCCCGCCGAAGCCCGCATCACCTCCGACTCTACAGTAACACTCCGAAACATGAAACTGAACTCCCCGCGCTATGTGCGCTACGGCTGGCAACCCTACACACAAGCTAACCTCATTGACTCCGATTCACTTCCCGTATCCACATTTGTCATGGATATCGACACCACCGCCTTAATGCCCGAACCCGGACTTGAAGCCGGTGTATCAGCCCCGTTCGCCGCCCGTATGGGCTCTCAGCTCGTAATGGCTGGCGGCTGTAATTTCCCATCCGACCCACTGGCTCCAACCAGCGTAAAAAAGTTTTACAAAGGCATATATGTAGCTGACACCGCCGCTATTGCATGGCGCCGCATCGGCTCGCTGCCCACGTCGCTGGCTTACGGTGCCACGGCATCCCTGCCCCGCGGCATGGTGATGATAGGCGGCACAGGCGACTCCGGAGCATCACGGCGCGTCATGCTGCTTAACCTTGATTCATCTGATACTGTTAGCCTCACATATCTGCCTGATTTACCTGCCGACATTGACAATATGGCGGCAGCGGCTATAGGCGGCAAAGTGTATGTGACAGGCGGCAACGTTAACGGAAAACCCTCACGTGCGCTGTACATGCTCGACACTGATTCACCCTCTCCGCAGTGGACCCTGCTGTCACAGATGCCAGGCAATCCGCGTGTACAGCCGGCTATGACTGCTGCAGCCAATATTTCCGGTGAGACCTGCCTGTATCTTTGGGGTGGATTCGCACCTCGTCATGAAGGCTACGCCGAGCCTACGCTTGAATTAGGCGGGCTATGCTATATACCCTCCACCGGTGCATGGCTCCAACTCCCCGCACCCGCAGTCGCTGACACCTCTGTAGGACTTGGTGGCGGGGTGGCGTGCACCCTGAGCAACGGCCTGATTGCCGCTTGCGGAGGTGTCAATAAAGATGTATTTATCAGCGCACTGCGCCATCAGCCCGATGACTATCTCATGCACCCCATAGAGTGGTATCGCTTCAATCCCTATACATTCATCTTTGACCCGGTAGCTATGAAATGGCTTGATATTCCATCAGCCGAAAATGCCGACACAGCACGTGCCGGAGCCGCCATGATAGCCGGACCCGACAATGATTTTTATCTCATAGGCGGCGAACTCAAGCCCCGTATCCGCACACCGCACACATTACATTGCACCATCACATCTGATTATGAATAAGCAGTTTGACCTCTCAGTAAGCAATTACGGCACCACGCGCCCCTTACATTATGACATGGCTATTCTTCCTTGGGGTGCCACCGAACCTCACAATCTGCATCTCCCCTATCTCACCGATGCTATTTTAAGCCACGACATAGCCGTCGACGCCGCCGTGCTGGCTGCCGACCTCTACGGTTATCGCGCCATGGTGCTCCCCCCGGTCACCTTCGGAGCACAGAATCCGGGGCAGCGCGATGTAAAATTCTGCATCCACTCGCGCTACGACACACAGCGGGCCATTCTCACTGACGTAGTGTCTTCGCTTCATCATCAGGGCATAAGGCGGTTGCTGATTATCAACGGTCACGGTGGCAACAACTTCAAGAATATGATACGTGACCTTGCCGTTGACTACCCCGACATGCTCATAGCATCAAGCGAATGGTTCAAAGTTCTTCCAGCCAAAGAATATTTCGATTGTCCCGCTGACCATGCCGATGAGCTTGAGACCTCCGTAATGATGCACTATCATCCCGAGCTTGTCAATCTTGCCCAGGCCGGAACCGGCGAATCAGGAGGTTGGGCTGCGGAATCGCTCCGTCGTGGCACAGCATGGCTGCCCCGTGACTGGTCACTTGTGAGCCATGACACCGGCATAGGCGACCCATCGCGTGCCACTGCTGAAAAAGGCGCGGCATTCGCCCGCGACGTTGCCCGCGAATATGCCCTGTTCATACGCGATTTCTGTTCAGCCACATCGGCTGCCGACCTTTACCGTCCGTTCTGAGCGGCTATATCACCGCAGCCACTTCCTTAAATGCATAGCGGCGCCTTACACCCGAGGCGTCGCTCAGTATTATATGCCCCGACGGTTCCACAGTCACTATCCGTCCTTGAAAACGCTCGCCCGTAGCGGCATCGATATAAAGGTGAAGACCCTCTCTGCGCCACAGCCGCTCCAGCCATAGCCCATGCAGTTCCTCGCGGCATGCGGCATCTGATGTCAGACTCATGTATACAGCCATTATGTCATCTACCGTCATGGCAGCCACATCGTTTATATCATGCTCCATCCCGGTCAGAACAGCTATCGACACCGGATTAGGTGCATCCGAGCGAAACACCCGCTGGTTTACATTCAGCCCTATCCCTGCCACGCTGCTTTCTATCCGCGACCCGCACAACACGTTTTCTATCAGAATCCCTGCTATCTTCATGTCACCTGCATAAATATCGTTGGGCCACTTCACCGTTATCTCAGCCTCCGGAGCAAGGCGGCTCACCACCCGTGCCACACCAAGCGCCACAGCTTCCGACACATGGAAATGCTCCGACACCGGCATGCCGTTATGACGCAGCATCAATGACATGGTCACATTCCGCATAGGCTCCGCCTCCCAGCTATTACCACGCTGCCCGCGCCCGGCGCTCTGACACAGAGCCATTACTGCATCACCGTGAGCGAAATCTCCGGCATGCTCCTTCATATATGAATTGGTCGAGCCACATTCAGGCAATACTGTTATTCGTGACATGATTCAGTGATTTTTTACAAAAATACTCTTTTTTCCACTCACGGAAGTGAAAGATTCGCATAAATCCCCCTCCTCGGCTATCTAATTTTGCTGCATCAAACGCCACATTCACCTTTTATATTCATATCCTAACTCTATTACATTATGACAGAAGACACTGATACTACCGACGAAACACTTGACCTGCAGGTCAATGCCTATCCTCAGCCTGACACAGCACCCGATGACACACCTGAAGCACCTGCCGATGAACTTTCACCCGAAATAATCACTATGATAGCCGAAGCCGAACACCGGGGTTACCTGCGCGGACGCAACGAAGCCATTGCCGAACGCATGCGTTCGCCCGCACTCCTCCAAAACCCGGCACGCATGGCAGCCGACTCACCATCATCCGGCGCAAATACCGATGACGACCCCTATTCCTCGCTTTTTCTCTCACGTCTGCGTCCCGGAGTATGGGACTGACACCAGCTCTTTAATCCACACATCATTAACCCATTAAACATTACAGATTATGCCTACATCAACATCACCTTCTTCTCCATCCTCCGCATCGACCACCGCCGTAATAACAGGCGCAGCCGGAGGCACTCACGTAGTCGACGGTCCGCTGACCACCGCCGCAATCCATGAAGCCTCACCCACGCTGTTGGTCAACGAGATTGACCGCCGCATAGTCATGGTACGCCCCATGTCTACCCCGGTCGACCAGATTTCACGTATGATAGGGGCGCGTCCCGCATCGTCAATGATAGTCGACTACTATTCCGTTGACACCAAGCCGGTCAAAGCCACAGTTCTCGCCGATGCCGTACCGGTCGAAGGCGTGGAATACGACGGTCATCAGGTCTACAGCATCAAGACCGACAACAACCGCATGTTTGCCGCCACCGAGACTCTTCTTGTCCCGTTCGGCTCAGGCTATGACGCCAATGGAAAACCCGTTGAAGCTTTGATTCTTTACGTTGTGGAAGGAGCCGACACATCCGATGGCACCCTGAAAGTGATAGCCGTCAACGGCAATACCATCAACCCCGAATCAGCTATGGACGATGTGGTCGAAGGCTGCGAACTGGTGCGTATGGGTCGCGCCGCAAGCGAACTTGACGTACAGACAGCCCAATTCGAGGCACTCCCGGTCAAGTCCACCAATTATTGCCAGATTTTCAAGGCTCAGGTCGAGCAGTCCGTATTCGCCCGCATCGCCGCTCACGAAGTAGGCTGGACATTCTCCGACCAGGAAGAAGTAGCTATCATGGACATGCGTATGGGCATGGAGAAATCATTCCTTTTCGGTACCAAAGCCCGCCTTACCGACCCTCGCAAGTTTGACACCGTGCTTTTCACCTCCGGCATCTGGAATCAGGCACAGGGTCAGTTCAAAATCAAGGCTGACACTGTCACTCAGGAGCATCTTATCAGCCTTATGCGCGCCGCCTTCACAGGCAATGCCGCCGGCTCATCGCGCAAGATTCTGATAGCCGGCTCCGCACTGATTGAAGAACTCAACTCTCTCACCTACACCAAAGTCATCGCCGCCAACGACACCGTCACACGCTGGGGCATCGACTTCAACGAGATTCGCTCCAAGTTCGGTTCACTCTATGTAATTCACAGCGAAGTATTTGACCAGTGCGGACACGAAGCTGACGGACTTGTACTCGACCCGCAGTACCTAACCAAATACACCCACCTCCCCTTCAGAGTCGAACATCTCGATTTGAAAAAATCCGGCGTACGTAACACCGATGCACTTGTAGTCACCGAAGCAAGCTGTCTGGTACTGCGTCACCCCAAGTCACATATCAAAGTCACATGGCAGCGTGCATGATTCTGACGGCATCGCAGCTCCTCACCGAGTGGAAGTTGCGTCAGGGACTGCTGCCGCTGCGCTCCGATGCCACCATCACCCGCACCGATGGTTACGACCTCGACTCTCTGCTTATGGCTCAGGTATATGAGTGGTACACCGATTGTCTCTATACCATGCCACCCTCCCATCTGCCCCTGCAGGACATCGCCTCACAGCTTACACTCACCCGCACCGACGATGGTGTCGGGCGGGTGTTGCTCCCCGAGCGATGTGCAAGGGTGACCAATGTATTCATGCCCGGATGGCGGCGCGAAGCGCATATAGTATCACCACAGTCCGTCGAAGCCACGGCACAGCTATCACCTTATTCTCGCGGCGACTGCAATATGCCCGTGGTCGTGGCTACCGAATATTCCATGTGCCTTTACACACCCCCCCGCGGTGCCACATCGCTCGGTACTGTCATGGCGGCACTGCTTCCGGAGAAAAACACCTTTCCGGTCACCGAACCGATGATGGCTGCTATGCCTCGCACCGTATGAGACACCGTCACTTCTCCTATAATTTAACCATTTCACCAATTATGTCTGATTTATCATCATCACGCTGGATTGACATAGCTTTCGAGGCATGGTCAGCCGGAGCCGAACTGCGCCGGCGCCGGCAGCGCGCCAAAAACTACACCTACGGCAAGCAGTGGAGCGATTCGGTGCGTATGCCCGACGGCTCGGTCGTAACCGAAGAGCAGAGCGCCATAACTGCCACCGGACGGCTCCCGCTAACCAACAACATGATTCGCCAGATAGTCAAATGCGTCATAGGCAACTTCCGCTCCTCGCTCCCCGCCGATTCAACCTCTCTCCCTACCGATGTGGAAAGCCGCAACTCGCTTACCGAGCTTGACTGCCGCCTGCTTGAGGAATTTCTCATCTCTGGCTGTGCCGTACAGCGTGTGGTGAGTGAGTCGCGGCTCGGCGGCACAGGTGTGTGGATTGACAACGTCAGTCCCGAAAATTTCTTTGTCAACCGTTTTTCCGACCCCCGCTCGCTTGACATAGAGCTGGTGGGCATGCTTCACACCATCTCCATGCGCGAGCTCCTGATACGTTTCGGTCATGGTGACCCGGCTAAGATGCAGCAGCTCCGCCATCTGTTTTCCGCATCCGCCGCTGACACCTCGCTATCATCATACTCATTCTCCAAGGCGCCTGCCGGACGATGCCGGGTCATCGAACTGTGGACCCTCGAAAGCCGTAACATACTCCGTTGTCACGACTCCGAGCATGCCGATTTCTTCCTGCTCCCCGCCGGTTCAGCTTCCCGGCTCAGTGATTTCAACCGTCAGCGCCTCAAGGATGGATTAACCCCTGTCACAGCATCACCCTCCACCACCATGCGCTGGCACTGCCGATTTCTCGCCCCCACGGGTGAAGTCATCGATGAGTTCGACTCCCCTTACGCCCACGGCATGCACCCTTTCGCCGTCAAGTTCTACCCTATGATTGACGGCGAGGTACATTCATTTGTCGATGACATCATTGACCAGCAGCGCCACATCAACCGTCTCATCACCCTCATGGACCACGTCATGGCATCCTCAGCCAAAGGCGTTCTGCTATTTCCCATCGAACAGAAACCCGAATCCTTCTCATGGAGCGACATTGCCACACGATGGGCTACATGCGACGGCATCATACCCTACCGTTCATCCGCTACCGGCTCCGAACCCCGCCAGATTATCACCTCGGGCGAACAGTCAGGAGCCTACCACCTGCTGCAGCTCCAGATGCAACTTTTCCAGCAGATATCTGGTGTGAGCGAAGCACTGCAGGGTCATGTGCAAGGTCACAACACCTCCGCCGCCATGTACGACGCTCAGGTGCGTAACTCCTCAGTAGCTATCCTTGACCTTCTTGACAGCTTCAATTCCTTCCGCCGCTCACGCGATTACCTCGCACTAAACATCTGACTCCACTTATCACCAGTTTCTCCTTCCCCCTTTCTCTTACATCTTCCACTATAGCTTTCACCACCGCTCGTGTGACGCCACCGATAGTATTTCCTACCACACATTAACCCTTTTTTACTATCAGCGTCGCTTTTTTTGCCCATCATAATTGTATTTTTGCCAATACTTAATAAAAACACTTGATATTATGACCACACAGCCTAACCTTAATTCCGAGCGCAACCGTCACTTCATGCTCGCCGTACGCCGCCTGCTCGCTACAGGACGTTATGCCACAGCAGTCGAACTGACAGCCGCAGCAGCCCTTGAGCCGGCACCCCAGTACTACGTCACATTCTCCTATGCCCTGCGACGCCTGCGTAACGGAGCACCCCTTCACACATCGCGTCGCCCCACCCGCGCCACAGCCATGTGGACCGAACTTTCTGAAAAAGTCAATCGTCTCCGACAGTCACACCACCTCTCCCTGGCCGACGCCCTCACGCGTGTACTCACTGACAGCCCTGCATCCTCATTCTTCCTCTCCCCCTCATCAGCCCTCAGACTTTACCACCACCTCCGCAGCTCCATACTCCCCCCCGGCGACACATTCGTCCGCCGTGCCACAGCCTGACCGTAACCACACAGCTTTTTGTCTCACACATCATTCATTAACAGCACTATTATGACAGTCATATCACTTTCCGTCAGTCAGATTACCAATCAGGTACTCGCCATTTCAGCCATGCGCCACGTCCTCTCAGCCGCCCGTCCCCCACTCCTTCACGCCGACCACACCGCAGCCATAGCCCTCATGATACGCTCAGCCTTCGCTCAGGTATGCATAGCCCTGTGCCCCGCCGCCACCGACTGCAACATTGAGCAGGACGACACCGAAATTCTCAGCATCACCCTTCAGCTACCCCCTGCCGTCAATGCCATAGCACTCCGACTGCTCATGGAGCACGCCATCACAGCCCACGTCCTCGCGCAAGCCTACGCCGGAGCCGACCTAGATATGGCGGAACGCTTCACCCGGCAGTACCGCAACGCCGCCGACTCCCTCCACTCCCTCGCCGCCTCCCATCCCGGCTTCACACCCCCGGTCCGTCCCGCATGGTACTAATCCCACACACAAATCCTGATACACAACGAGGTGCGCCAACTCCCCATTGGCGCACCTCCCATATATATCCACCTACTCATAATAATAACCTATCACCACCATAGAACCATTATATCCATGCGCCACCATTCACAAAATATCACTAACTTTGCCACCATTACACATTCGCAAAACCACCACCCATTATGACCGACCACCCCAACACCACCGGAAGATGGATTGACCTAAGATTTGCCCAATACCTACAGGAGCGCGGCTATATCGCCGATGCCGACACCGTCACACCCGCCGACGTCGCTCATCTGACCGAAATCGACATATCCGTAAAATACCCCTACCGAGGCTACATCCCCACACTCCGGGGCATCGAGCACTTCACCTCACTCCGCTCACTCGTCTGCGACAACAACAATCTCACCACCCTTGACCTCACCCGCAACACCCTGCTCGAGCATCTGTCATGCAACTCCAACACACTGACCCACATCGACATAAGCCATAACACCCGATTAAAACATCTCTCCTGCCAGGCCAACGGACTCACCTCCATCGACCTAAGTCAAAACACCCGGCTCGAACACCTCGATTGCTCTTACAATCAGATTATGCAAATTGACCTGAGTCACAACACCCGCCTCACAAAACTCGTCTGCGACAGCAACCTCCTCAAAGACCTCGACCTCAGCCGCAACACCAGTCTCACAAAACTTTACTGCCAGCACAACCGCCTGACACATCTCGATTTAACCCAAAACACACACCTGACCGTCATCAATTGCTCCTATAATCTCCTCACCCGTCTCATACTCGGCAACACCATCAACCTCACCAGCCTCAACTGCGAACAGAATCAAATCACCGACCTTGACCTGACAGATATCCGTAATCTGGAAACTCTTCATTGCGACAAAAATCTGAATATTTAGCACTCCATTCCGCCCGATTTTGCGTAACTTCGCGCCATGATTCTACAGCGTATCACAGCACTGATGATATTACTCGCACCCGTCGGCACACACTCCCATGCCGACGACGACACCGACTTCGGCCCATGGGAGATTACATTCGACTACGACATCCCCACCGAATTTGACCGCGAGACATTCGCCACCGACCACATCATCATGGGACAGCCGCGAATCACAGCCACCGACATAAGCCGCTTCATCAGCCACAGAAACCCCGCATTAAGCCCCGGCATAGACGAAG
>CAMWPX010000079.1 GCA_947176205.1 uncultured Porphyromonadaceae bacterium | reverse complement strand
GGGGAAAATGGGTTATGCCTTAGCAGAAGCGGCAGCCGATGCCGGAGCCGAAGTAACACTTATAAGCGGCCCCGTAAGCCTTACCATTAATCGCCCTGACATTAAGATTTTACGTGTAGAATCAGCTAAAGAGATGTACTCGGCATGTTGCAATGTTTTTCCCGCTACAGATATAGCCATTATGTGTGCCGCAGTAGCTGACTACGCTCCTGCTGACGTAGCTACCGAAAAAATCAAACGGGAAGAAGGCGATGCTCCAACCATCAGATTAATTAAAAATCCTGACATCGCCGCCGCACTTGGAAAAGCCAAACGTCAAGGTCAGATTCTTGTGGGATTCGCATTGGAAACCAATAACGAAGAAGTCAACGCCATAAAGAAAATCAAATCAAAAAATCTTGATATGATTGTGCTTAACTCTTTGCGTGATGCTGATTCAGGCTTCGGTACTGACACCAATAAAATCACACTGATTATGGCTGACGGAGAAAAAATCCCGTTTGAACTTAAGTCAAAAAAAGAAGTGGCTAAGGATATAATCAATTCCATAACTTCAATATCGGCAAGTGGACGTGAAGCATAAAATCATAATAATATTATGTAGTATCCTGTCATTGACCATGCCGGTCAATGGGCAGGAATTGAATTGTACCGTGGAAGTAAACACTGACCAGGTGCAAGGCAACGACCAATTGTATGAAGCTCTGCAGGAAGCCATAAGCGACTACATGAACACCACAAAGTTCACCAATGCCAATTTTTCCCCTAACGAAAAAATTGACTGCAGGCTATTCTTCACTGTCAGAGAGTATACAGACGACATAATAAAATGCGATTTGCAGATACAAGCCACACGCCCTGTATTCAACGCTGCCTACACTACCACAGTGCTTAATTTCAAAGACACAAAAGTAGAATTCGCATATACTCAAAACGAACCTCTGGTTTTCTCCGAAACCACCATGGAAAGTAACCTGACTGCGATTCTGAATTATTACGCATATCTGATTCTGGCGCTTGATTTCGACACATTTTCGCCTGAAGGCGGTCAACCGTTTTTTGACCGCATGCAGACCATAGTCCAATTAGCTCAATCCTCAGGTGAATTAGGCTGGAAATCATTTGAAGACAATCGCAACAGAGCTGCCGTTCTTGCAGCATTCACTGATGCAAGCGCCCGTCCTATGCGCGACTTAATGTACCGTTACCATCGCCGCGGACTTGATGAAATGGTAATAAGCCCTGACAAAGGTAGAGCCACAATAACCGAGACGCTTCAGAATCTGACTAAAATACATGAAGCTGCCCCAATGTCGGTAAGCCTGTCGATGTGGCGCGATGCTAAACTTGATGAAATAATCAATGTGTATTCCAAAGGGTCACAGACCGAACGCGATGATGTGTGGAAACTTCTGCTTGATATATATCCCGCCGAACAGAACCGTCTTGATAAAATCAAAAACCCGCCTGAAATTCGATAACCCATGTTGCAATCACTACACATATCCAATTTCGCTCTAATCGAGTCCATGGATATAGAATTTCATCAAGGACTCAACATAATAACCGGTGAGACAGGAGCGGGAAAATCAATAATTCTTGGAGCCTTATCACTGTTACTCGGTGAACGTGCCGAAAGCCGGATGCTCCGTAATCCGGAAAATAAAACTGTAATAGAGGGTATCTTTTCAATTGATACACCCGACTCGCTCAAATCGCTGATGGACGGGGAAGGCATAACGTGGTTCCCGGAACAATGTATAATGCGACGTGAAATTCTTCCATCAGGACGCTCCCGCGCTTTTATTAACGATACCCCTGTCACCGTAACACTTATGCAAAGCGTAGGTGAAAAGCTCATCGACATACACTCGCAGCATAATAACCGACTCCTTGCATCCGCAGAATTTCAAATGAGAATAATTGACTCAATAGCCGATAACCAGCAGCTTTTAGCTGATTATGACCGGCTGTTTCAATCGTTCCGCAAATCTCTACGCCGACTTAAATCACTCAAAGCCGCGATTGCAAAAGACCGGGAAGACGAGGAATTCATCACCTTTCAACTTGACAAACTTGACCGGCTGGATATTCAGCCTGATGAGCTCTCATCACTTATGCTCGAACGTGAGACCATCGCTGATAATGCCGAAATAAAAAATGCGCTTGAAACGGCACTCCAATGTCTCTGTTCTGGTCAGCCTAATATAGAATCACTTCTTGACACAGTAACCGAGTGTACCGATACCCTTGAATCACATCTGTCAGCCGATGATAATATACCATCTCGGCTAAAAGACATATTGGTGGAAATACGGGATATCACCGATACCTTTACATCACTGAACGACAGACTCGGTACTGATACGCGTAATATAGAAGAAATAGATGACCGCATATCGGATATAACCGCTGCCATGAAGCGTCACAACGTAGACACTCCTGAAGAGCTTATTTCCTTGCACGAAGGTCTCCGCAACCGGTTAAACAGACTCAATGACGCCCCTACACTGCTCGCCGATGCCGAAGCAAAAGCCCGTCATGACCATCATCTCGCCATGGAAGCAGCCAAAGCCATATCTGCATCACGACGCAAAGCTGCTGAGGCATTCAGCACACTCCTCACTGACACCGCCCGTCCGCTGGGCATGAAGAATCTGATATGTGACGTGAAAATATCGCCTGCCGACATAAGTGCCACCGGCATCGACAATATTGAGTTTCTATTTGCATTCAATAAAAACCAAACACCCATGCCTGTAAACGGTGTAGCTTCCGGTGGTGAGATATCGCGACTTATGCTATGCATAAAGTCAATAATAGCTGACAGACTTGAGTTACCCGCCATAGTTTTTGATGAAGTTGACACGGGTGTTTCAGGTGACATCGCTTCCCGTATAGGAATGCTGCTTCACAACATCTCCAAGTCACTTCAGGTAATTACCATCACCCATCTGCCACAAGTAGCGGCACAAGGTGACCATCATTATAAAGTATTTAAGTCTGATGACGATACATCAACACTGACAAGAATATCACAACTTAATGCAAACGAACGCATAGAAGAGCTTGCGCTCATGCTATCAGGCTACCCTGTAAGCGATGCTGCACGCGCTAATGCCCGCGATTTGCTATCACACACCTCTCATTAATTTAGATTTATGACACCTGACAATTATATCTTTGGCATACGCGCCGTCATGGAAGCTATCGACGCCGGTAAAGAAATTGATAAAGTATTCATTAAAAAAGATTTATCCGGACCGTTAGCGACAGAACTATTTGACATGCTACGCAAGACATCCACAGTGGTGCAGCGTGTTCCTATCGAAAAATTAAATAAAATCACCCGAAAGAATCATCAAGGTGTAATAGCAATGCTCTCGGCAGTGACTTATCACAGCCTGTCAAATCTTGTACCACAATTATATGAAGGTGGTGTGCTACCATTCATCGTGGTGCTTGACGGGATTACCGATGTCCGAAATTTCGGTGCAATAGCCCGAACATGTGAATGTGCCGGAGCCGACGCGATAGTCATACCCTCACGCGGCAGCGTAAGCGTAGGTGCCGATGCCGTAAAAACCTCCGCCGGAGCTTTGCTTCATCTGCCTGTATGTCGTGAAGCCTCAACCGTAGGGGCAATCAACTATCTCAAAGCATCCGGATATAAAGTTGTAGCGGTTTCAGAAAAAGCTGATATTAATTATACCACGGCTGATTATACCTGCCCGACTGCTTTAGTGCTCGGAGCTGAAGATACCGGCATATCCCCTGAAGTCCTGCGCCGGTGCGATACATTCGTATCAATTCCTATGTTCGGCAACATCAGTTCGCTTAATGTATCTGTAGCAGCCGGAGTTATGATTTACGAAGTAGTTCGCCAGCGTCTCAACGCCAATCTGGAAGTTATATAACATCCGATTCCAAATCCAGCAAAAAACGTTTTGCCGCTAATCCTCCCGCATAACCGGTAAGGGAGCCATCCGCACCTAAAATTCTGTGACACGGCACTATCACGGACATAGCATTGGCTCCAACGGCATTTGCCACAGCCCTTACACCGGTTACCATGCCTAAACGCTCAGCCAATGCCATATAACTGATATTTGACCCATAATTTATATTCATAAGTTCCTGCCAGACACGCCGTTGAAAATCTGTCCCGGCAAAAAGCAAAGGCAAATCAAATTGCCGTCTTTTCCGAGAAAAATACTCATCAAGCTGTGCCGCTGCAGCTATCAGAACAGGTGTCCGGTCTTGTGCTATTCCGGAATGGAAATATCTCTGTATACGAGCCATTACTTTAGGGGCGTGTAGAGAATTTATCCAATCGCATAAACATAACTTCCCGTCATACTCTCCTAAAATCAGACTTCCTGCATCTGAAATATATTGACAAGTCACAATAATAGCCTTCGATTCTTTCATAGTTACTAAGTCTGGTGACCACAAATATAAGGAATTCTATAAAAAAAAGTAACTTTGCAGAGTAATATCAAATCATTGACAATGAATATCAGAGAAGGTCAACTCAACGATGCAGCCCGCATAGCCGAAATATATAATTATTATGTACGTACATCCCCGGTCATATTCTCCAACAGGCAACTATCCGGAACTGAAATGGAACAGAAACTCCAACGGCTTGAAGTGGGGTCGCGATTTCCTTTTCTTGTAGCCACTGATGATACAGGCATCGTAATAGGATATTGCTACGCTCACTTATGGCAACCAGACCCGGTTTACAATCATACTTGGGAACTGACTTTATATCTTGACCACGAATCAAAAGGACAAGGTATCGGCTCCGCACTGCTACGTAATGTGATAGATTTATGCTCCAAAGCAGGAGCGCACACACTGATATCCTGCGTCAGCGAAGGCAATACAGCCTGTGAGCGTATGTGCACCAATGCCGGATTTTCCCTTGTAGGAAGAATACCGGAAGTCGGATACAAATTCGACAGATACTACAATGACCTCATCTATCAATTGATATTCCCCTGATTATAAATTTTAACGTCTAAGAGGCGGTGGTATAGACCCTGGAGCTTGACTCGGAGCTGCCAACGCTCTAACCACTTCATAAAGTATTCCGCCGACATCGGCACCTATACTTACTTTTTCTGACACTTTATAATATGGTGTCACGATTGGGCGAGTCTCCCACTTACCAGTGTACAGCGACCGCTCGGTCTTCGCTCCTACACTTACACCCCAACGGTCATTGAAATCATAGCTTAAATATCCGCCAAAATTTGAAGAATTAAAATATCCTGCCATAGCGGGAGTTAATGGTAAAAGCTGCGTGTAATAATTACCGAACAGTGTTAACGAAAGATTCTGTGTAATACGATAACTCAGATTGCCGCCTATACCATAGCCGGTCTGTAATCCACTGAAATACCCATATTTGTCAGCCGAAGCTGTCATTGTTAATGTCAATTGACCGAATTTTTGAGAAAATGATATACCTCCTGTAGCCATACTCATTAATCCCGGATTTTGACTCACGTTACCGTATGCCGTAATCCCGCCTCCATCCCAAGATACAATCGGTGATATTCCGGGAGACAATGAGGCAAATCGCACCGGTAACATTCTTGAAAGCACTAAGCGTGATTCTAACGATAGAGTTGGTTCTGTAATCCAATTCACCTGCCCAGATTGTTCCAACGGCATGACATCTATATTATCCGGCACCCCCTGACGCATGAAACTCTCCGATGGATAATCCCCGTCAACCACAAGTGAATCAGGCATCTCCACCTGACATACGGCAGTCTGAAACCACACGAAAAATATCGAACAAATTAAATATCTTAAAATATTCATCGTGATAAAATTACAATAAAAAGGACTACAGAATATAGCCATTAACCATCTTTAACCGTTTTTGTACTACCGCTTAATATTATTATCTTTGCAGCATACAATCTTATTTTCATTTACATTATGAATATTATCAAATCGTATCGTTTCATACCGTTATTGGTATCACTCGCAGGAAGCAGTACTTTCATATCTTGCGATGACGAACCGGAAGTCACTGATCCCCTGCCCATCTATGCCGTAGTAGACTTCGAGCAAACCAACCTCAGACCAGCCGGACCCACTTCTTTCGGCGAAAACCTCTATCCCGATTACAGCGGCATACAATACGTATCAGCAGAATTGCCCGTAACGAAGGATGTAACACTCCATGTGGGTCTAAACATAAGTGATTATAACGGGAAGCCTGATTTTTCAGCCGGAGGTGTCGCTATATCACGCTGGAACATAATGAAAAACACATCTGCAGATCAAGCGACTGACTGGTGGTATTCATACCAGAATCAATGCAGCATCTACAACACCGCTTCAATATCCGGAGCTAACCAATATGCAGGAGCTGACCGCAGTTCTACATTTGCTGTAATATATGGCAATAAATCCGAATGGGGCGATTTCCGTCCGGAAATATCCTTATCAGATAACAAAGAATTGTCTATTGAACAAGTTTCCATTTGCCCGACAGCTTATTTATACGGCATCGTGACCAAGGGTAATCCATTCGGTTCCGACCCCGAAAAGACCCTCAAGGAACAGAATGGTTGGTTAAAAGTTCTTGCCTATGGTTTTGATGCCAATGGTAAACCCACCAATAATGGCTCCCCCGTGGAAAAATACATCTGTGACTACCGTTCAGAAAATTCATCTGTGGATATACCCACCACATGGACCGAATGGTCTCTCAGCGGTCTTGGCAAAGTAAACTCTATAAAATTTGACTTTGAAGGTAGCGACGTCACTTACGGCTCACTCGCGACTCCTTGTTACCTTTGTATAGATAACATATATATACGTATCAGCGAATAATCAGAACCGTAACACAAGCTCAGCGAGCAGACAATCAGCATTATCTACCGTAGGGATATATCCTTTACGGTAGATATTTTTTTCATAATTGACCATCAGCAGAAGATACATCGATTTAGTACGATGATAACCTAAAGTAGCACCTAACGTTATGCGATTTCGTTCAGGATAATCCGTAATCAATTTACCTGATGCATCCGGTTTTCCGCTACTGCCATCGGTCATACCGTCAAATCTGCCTTGAAATGACAATCTATTAAAATACCACCACTTTACAGGCATTGCATAATCAGCCTGCACCATATACCCGTGACAAGGCTTATGGCTCTTACCCGTAAAATGCTCGTAAATATATTCGCTTTCCAATCGCCATCTATTTCTGTGCCATCTTAATGCCGCATCTATCATATTAATGCGTACGCCATAGGGTATTATGGACTCAAATCCGCCACTTAAAAGCCATTCATTGCTCCGATAAGTCACTTTCGCTGCATAACTGAGCGAGCTATTCCATCTGACATGACTTGTAAGTGAGCCTAAATTAAATGCTCCACCTTCTATCGTCAGATTCTTCCCGAGCAAAGTATATCCTGCTTGTGCTCCTACTCCGCGGTAGTTGCTCATCTGCTTACCTATAAATGCTCTATTGGCAAACATATAATTATGAGGAGCTTGAAAAAGTTCCACACCGAAAGGTATTCTGAACTGACCTGCCTTGACTGACCATACTCTGGCAAAATCAGCCGAAGCAAAAGCATCGAGAAACCTCATTGAACCACTCTGACTCAAATCAGCCTGTAAAAAATACTTGCCCCATGGAGCAAAATTCCCGTTAACACTGACCCTTGCATTTCTTACCTGAAATCTATGTACCGCTTCAGGCAACGACAATTCGAAACGTCCTCGTAAAGTTCCGTGAAACTCAGGTACATATCTAATTGAGTCATTGGCGGCATAAGTATCCACAAATCCTCCCGCTGCTAATAACAAGCAAACAACCCGTAATAATCTTGACATAAAGCAATAATTTTGTAATAATGATTATTCTAACTTAATTCCATCATTCCTGCAATTCTTCACGCAGAAATTCTGCAGTAGGCGAATCACCGGCAGCTATTTCCTCGGGCGTACCTGTCGCTATGATTTCACCACCGTTCTTACCGCCTCCGGGTCCCATATCTATCACATAATCGGCACACTTTATCACATCAAGATTATGCTCTATGACCAATACGGTATTTCCCTTATCAACGAGCCTGTTAAAGATGCCCAACAATACTTTGATATCCTCAAAATGAAGTCCGGTGGTAGGCTCATCAAGCAGAAACAGAGTCTTACCGGTGTCACGCTTGGCAAGCTCGGTAGCCAACTTCACACGCTGATTCTCTCCTCCGGAGAGTGTTGACGATGGCTGGCCAAGTTTTATATAACCGAGACCTATTTCCTGTAATATTTTGATTTTTTTTATGATTGATGGAACTCCGGCAAAAAACTCCACAGCCTGATTGATGGTCATATCCAATACATCAGCTATCGATTTACCCTTAAATCTTACCTCAAGAGTCTCACGATTATAGCGTTTGCCGCCACATACTTCACATGGCACGAGTACATCAGGTAAAAAATTCATCTCGATAGTACGATAGCCATTTCCGGCACATGCTTCACATCTTCCCCCCGCTATATTGAATGAAAAACGCCCGGGTTTGTATCCTCGGATTTTGGCTTCGGGCAAACCGACAAAAAGATTACGTATATCAGTAAATACGCCTGTATATGTAGCTGGGTTGGAACGAGGCGAACGCCCCAACGGAGTCTGATCTACCGTCACTACCTTATCAATGTTCTCCAAACCGGATATTGACTTATAAGGCAATGGCTGCTGTGTCGCCCTATAAAAATGAGACGATAATATAGGCTTGAGAGTAGCGTTAATCAGACTTGATTTTCCACTCCCGGACACACCGGCTACGGCAATCAGAGTACCTAATGGTAATTTCAGATTAACATCTTTAAGATTATTTCCCGTGGCACCATAAAGTTCCAGCAGCTTTCCTGAACCGGCACGTCGTTGTGACGGGACCTCGATACGTTGCTCACCGTTGAGATACGATGCTGTGAGAGTCGATGTGCCAAGCATGGCCTCCGGCGTACCCTGAAACACGACTTCTCCACCTTTGCGCCCTGCTTTAGGTCCGATATCCACCACATAATCAGCATTAAGCATCATATCCTTATCATGCTCCACAACTATAATGGTATTGGATGCGTCGCGCAACTTTTTCAATGACTCAATCAACCGATGATTATCCCGCTGATGCAGACCAATGCTCGGCTCATCGAGTATATAAAGCACATTGACAAGTTCTGACCCTATCTGAGTGGCAAGACGAATACGCTGACTTTCACCACCTGACAATGTAGCTGACCTTCGTGCAAGCGAAAGATAATCAAGTCCTACATCTACCAGAAAGCCTAATCTGCTGCGAATCTCTTTGAGTTTGTCGGCCGAATCGATTGATTGTGTCGGTGATAACCGTTCCGTTATATTTTTTTAGCACTCTTACAAATGCGATATTTCAATTTCGGCAAGCTGCGCTATATT
>CAMWPX010000078.1 GCA_947176205.1 uncultured Porphyromonadaceae bacterium | reverse complement strand
AAGTGGGAGGAACTTTGGGCGTGAACTTCATCGCACCGCTGAAAAAGATCGCCCTTCCCAAACTGGAAGAGGTCGGGAACATTGATTGCGAGTATTTGCCTATGGCATTCGAAACCATTGGTCTTGAAGCTCTGCGCAACGTGGATGGAAATATGAAAATCTGCTCTGTCAAGGCCGTTACGGTCATCGGCGGGTATATCACGTATAATGATGTTCTTACTTCCTTGGGCGACCTCTCCGGACTGGAAAAGGTCGGGGGCGTGTTGACGCTGACGAACTTCGGCGCTTTGACGGATATCTCGATGCCGTCGTTGAAACAAAGCGGCGGAATTTGGCTCGAAGGCTTGTCTTCGGCAAAAAAACTTGATATTCCCTCAGTGGAATTTACAGCCCCGGGCGGGGAGTCGCTGGCTACAGTCCACATCGAAACTTGCCCAGTATTGGAAATGTTATCCACTCCTGGTATGCTCAATGCCAAATTGCAAATCGTCCTTATCCGAAATGTACCTGCCTTCGGGAGCAAAACGACCATTTCCGAAGTCGAGCTCACTACATCCGGTGCAGGATTAAATAATTTTACATTTACCAATTGGGAAAAAGTGGAAGGGAACTTTTCCTTGGTAATGAATGTGATGACTTACAGAGAAGCAATCAGCTTGCTGGACTTGAAAGAGGTCGGTGGATATCTCAATATCTCATGGAAAAAGACCGCCCCGAATTTCCGACCTACCGTTTCCATGCCTAATCTGGAGTCTGTGGGAGGTCAATTGTATGTGATGGCATTGGTAACAAGTTATGATTTCAGTTCCTTGAAAACTGTTTGTTGTGCGGATGATCCGGCTTATGTCAATAACTCGGAATCCACTCCTCCCATTGGTTCCATCAACATCCGAATTCAAACCGGTGGAGCCTCTTTCCCCGCATTGACACATGTCGGAGGCAAGGGATTGGCCGTTCAGGGCGGCAGTTCACTCTCGTGTCCTGTGCTAACTGATATTGACGGTACACTTATTTTGAATGCATACAAAGGCAATAACGTAGAAATGCCGAAGTTAGGAAGACTTGGGGGATGTTATTTCTATAATTCGAGTTCTTTATCCGATTTTACACTCTTCGGAAAATTCATTGAAAATGGGAATATTTCGGAGGAGAACTGGACTGTGACGGGCTGCGGCTACAACCCCACTTTCCAGGATATGAAAGAAGGTCGGTACAAGCCTGCCGAATAAAACAGCTCAAACAGTTAAATTTTTTCTGCCAAACCTCGGCTCGTATATTACCTTGAATGGCGAGCCGAGGTTTTTCCTTTTTAATGAAATTTTAGCGTAATTTTTATCTTAAAAAATTGGTATCTTTGCATAAAGTCATAGGATTTATTCAGGTAATAGAGCTATCTTGACGGAATATCTTATCTGTACTTACGCAATTTTTTTGAAAAATGAATAGTTATGAATTGGAATCTCAAAAATAAACTCTTTTATATCCTGACAACTATGCTGTCGCTCTCCCTCGCTTCCTGCATGGAGTGGGATTATGGAGAGGCGATGGAAGATTTTAATGCTTCCGGTTCGGGACTATTCATTACCAACGAGGGTAACTTCCAATATGGCAACGCAACACTTTCTTATTATGACCCTGCAACGAATCAGGTACAGAACGAAGTGTTTTTCCGCGCCAACGGAATGAGACTCGGCGACGTGGCGCAGTCCATGAGTATTTATGACAACAAAGGCTGGATAGTGGTGAACAATTCCCATGTCATCTTTGCCATCGACCTCAATACTTTCAAGGAGGTGGGGCGCATCGAGGATCTGACCTCTCCGCGTTATATCCACTTCCTGAGCGATGAAAAGGCTTACGTAACGCAGCTTTGGGACAACCGCATCTTCATTGTCAATCCCAAGAAATATGAAATTACGGGCTATATTCAGGTGCCTGACATGACGATGGAAAGCGGCTCAACGGAACAGATGGTGCAATACGGCAAATATGTGTATTGCAACTGCTGGAGCTACCAGAACCGCATCATCAAGATCGATACCGAGACGGACGAGGTAGTAGACCAGCTTACGGTCGGCATACAGCCTACGTCGCTTGTCCTGGATAAAAACGACAAGATGTGGACTATCACCGACGGCGGTTATGAAGGCTCGCCATACGGCTATGAGACACCTTCGCTCTATAAGATTGATGCTGCGACATTTACAGTTGAAAAACAGTGGAAATTCAAACTCGGTGATGCTCCGAGCGAGCTGCAGCTCAACGGCGAACGCGACAAGCTGTACTGGATCAACAACGACATCTGGAGTATGGACGTGACGGCAAACCGTGTTCCTGTCCGTCCTTTCCTCGAATACCGCGACACAAAGTATTACGGGCTTACCGTAAATCCTGTGAATGGCGAAGTGTATGTAGCCGATGCCATCGACTACCAGCAGCAGGGCATGATTTACCGCTACTCGCCCGAAGGCAAACTGATAGATGAATTCTATGTCGGCATAATACCCGGCGCATTCTGCTGGAAGTAGTTTTTTTGATGCAATGATTCATGATGCATAATGCACGATTTATAGTTTTTGAATTAACGATGAAAGAAGATAAAGATAATATAATAGTTATTGAAAGTAAAAATTTTGCAATCAGTTGCGTCAGGCTGTACCAACAATTGACGGACAGCAGAAAAGAATTCGTTATGTGTAAACAACTGCTTCGTAGCGGAACGAGCATTGGTGCTAATGTAAAAGAGGCTCTTCGGGGGCAAAGTAAAGCAGACTTTGGTGCAAAGATGAATATTGCGTTAAAAGAAGCAAGTGAGTCAGAATATTGGCTTGAGCTACTTTTTGAGACAGGTTATATTTCGCATGATGCATTTGAAAGTATTATGGATGATTGTAAACGTTTGATCAGAATTTTGACAGCTATCGTTAAAACTACATTTACCAAATAATGAACGTTAATATATTTCACGATTCACGATGGAGCATTAAGCATCGAGCATTAAGCATTCTGTTATTGTGCATCGTGCATTGTGCATTGTGCATCCCATCATTAGCCCAGACTTCACAGAGGACCCGTTACCTTGGAGAAGTGGTGGCATGGGGAAAGCGTCCGATGAAAGAAATCGGTGTGCAGAAAACCACTTTTGATTCCTTGATGCTGAAAGAAAATGTCGCGTTGTCTATGGCTGATATTCTTACATTCAATTCGTCGGTGTTTGTCAAGAGCTACGGTCGTGCTACGCTCTCCACTGTCGCTTTCCGCGGCACCTCACCGAGCCACACGCAGGTGACGTGGAACGGCATGAGGATAAACAATCCCATGCTCGGCATGACCGACTTCTCCACCATTCCGTCCTACTTCATCGACCAGGCATCGCTGCTGCACGGCACTTCATCAGTTAACGAGACAGGCGGAGGTCTCGGTGGTCTTGTCAGACTCGGCACAATTCCCGATGTGGCGGAAGGTGTCAATCTGCAATATGTGCAGGGAATCGGGTCTTTCAGCACATTCGACGAGTTCGCCCGGTTTACTTACGGCAGTGAGCATTGGCACGTTTCAAGCCGTGTCGTCTATTCATCATCGCCCAACGACTATAAATATATCAACCACGATAAGAAGGTGAATATCTACGATGAGGACAAGAATATAATAGGTCAATATAATCCTACCGAGCGCAATCGCAGCGGTGCCTATAAGGATTTTCATGCGCTGCAGGAAGTATACTACAATACTAACAAGGGCGACCGCTTCGGGCTAAACGCATGGTATATCAACTCCAACAGAGAACTGCCCATGCTTACCACTGACTATGGTAACGAGCGTAATTTTGAGAACCGGCAGCGTGAGCATACATTTAGAGGTGTCCTATCGTGGGACCACAATCGGCGTAACTGGAAACTGGCTGTCAAAGGGGGATATATCCACACATGGATGGCTTATGACTACAAGCGTGAGGTTGCTGAAAACAACTGGGCTTCGATGACTCGTTCAAGAAGCCGTGTAAATACTTTCTATGGTCAGGTCGAGGGTGAGTATAATCCCACGAGAAAATGGTATTTTACCGCCAATATTTCAGCACATCAGCATTTCGTTCGTTCTGAAGACAAAAATATTATTCTTCAGGATGGTGACAGGGCTATTGTGGGTTATGACAAAGGTCGTATCGAACTCTCCGGTTCTGCATCGGCTAAATGGCAGCCTGTAGAGCCGCTCGGTCTGTCACTTGTGGTGCGTCAGGAAATGTTCGGCACTAAATGGGCTCCTGTCATCCCGGCATTCTTTATTGACGGTCTTTTGTCAAGGAAAGGCAATGTGATGTTGAAAGCATCGGTATCGCGCAATCACAAGTTCCCAACGCTCAACGACCTATATTTTCTACCGGGAGGAAATCCCAACCTGAAGAGTGAGCATGGTTGGACATACGATGCCGGAGCTTCGTTTGATGTCGGTTGGTCTGCACCGTTTCCAGTATCAATGGGAGGCGGTGTCACATGGTTTGACAGTCGTATCGACGATTGGATTATATGGTTGCCCACAACCAAAGGGTTCTTTTCACCTCGTAATGTCAAAAAAGTGCATGCGTATGGTATAGAGGGTAAGCTGAATTTCGCTTTTGAGCCTTTCAAGGGTTGGATTTTCGATGTCAACGGGTCGTATTCATGGACTCCATCAATCAATGAGGGGGAAAAAATGTCACCTGCCGATAAGTCGGTGGGCAAACAGCTGCCGTACGTTCCCAGGCATTCCGCTTCATTTACCGGTAGGGTTACATGGCGTTCGTGGAGTTTCCTGTATAAATGGGCTTTTTATTCCGAACGGTTCACTATGTCAAGTAATGATTACACTATTACAGGACATCTGCCGCGATATTACATGAGTAATATATCATTGGAAAAAGGGCTGTCATTCAAACCTGTGGATTTGCAGCTGAAACTGGCAGTAAACAATCTTTTCAATGAAGATTATCTTTCGGTGCTATCGCGTCCTATGCCCGGAATAAATTTTGAGTTTTTTATTGGTATAACCCCGAAGTTCAGTAAAAAGAAATGAAAGTTGTAAATATAGGTATTTCGCTGAGTATAGCGGTATTTGTTTTGTTATTTGTGGAGTCGTGCGGGCATAACTCTACAGCGATAGATGATTATAACAGGGAGATATATGTGCCCCGGTATGCTTCGGGATTTAGGATTCTGGGTAGAGATACGGGTGAAAATGTCTTGATTGAAGTGTTTAATCCATGGCAGGGGGCGGACAGTGTCAAAACACGATTGCTGATAGACCGTGACGCATGCGGTGTGCCTGACGGATTTGACGGTCAGGTGTTGGTGGGTGATGCCAAACGTATCGTGACATTGTCATCCACCCATATAGCTATGCTTGACGCCATAGGTGAAACGGACAGGGTGGTAGGAGTATCGGGAATGGATTTCATCACTAATCCTACCATTCAGGCGCATCGTGACCGCATTGGTGATATAGGATATGATGGAAATATCAATGTCGAATTGCTAATGGCGCTTGAGCCGGATATAGTATTGCTTTACGGGGTGAATGGTGCGAGTGGCATTGAAAGCAAGCTCCGTGAGTTAGGTATTCCATATATGTATGTGGGTGATTATGTAGAAGAATCGCCTCTTGGAAAAGCTGAGTGGCTGGTGCCTCTGGCAGAACTTACCGGAAAGAGAAGTGAGGGATTAAAGGTATTTTCCAGTATTCCTGTGCGTTATAACCACTTGAAGCATAAAGTGGATTCCTGTAATTATCCGCTAAAGCCCAAAGTGATGCTCAATATTCCTTATGGTGACTCATGGTTTATGCCGTCGGTCAATAATTATATGGTGCGGTTGCTTACAGATGCCGGAGCGGAATATGTTTATACAGAGAATAAAGGTAATGCTTCCAGACCTGTTGATATGGAGGAGGCTTACAGACTTGCATCAGGCTCTGACTTTTGGCTTAATGCGGGTACTGTGACTACACTTTCCGAGTTGAATGATGTATGTCCGAAATTTATAGATACTCCGGGATTTAAGAACGGTAATGTCTATAACAATAATGCAAGGCGTAATACCGCTGGCGGTAATGATTTTTTCGAATCGGCTATAGTGCATCCCGAAGTCGTGTTACATGACCTTGTAAGCATATTTCATCCTGAGCTAATTACGGATACCATACCGTTGACTTATTATCATAAGCTTCAGTAAAAATCAGGGGTTATAGAAAATAATTCAGCGTAAATTACCAATGGTGGTTATTATTCCGTAAATTTGTACCACCATGCGACGAATTGACCGAGAAACCGTACAGCGAATTCTTGACACTGCCGACATAGTGGAGGTAGTGAGTGATTTCGTGAGTCTTAAACGCAGAGGTGCCAATTACATAGGGTTATGTCCGTTTCACAATGAACGTACACCATCATTTTCGGTGTCGAAATCCAAAGGGATATGTAAATGTTTCAGTTGTGGAAAAGGGGGCAGTCCTATCAATTTCATAATGGAATTGGAGCAATTGTCTTATTATGAGGCATTGCGCTATCTTGCACGAAAATATAATATCGAAATCAAGGAGCATGAGATGAGCGAAAAGGAGCGGGAAGAAGCTTCTGAACGCGAGAGTATGCTTGCTGTCAATGATTTTGCTATGGGGTATTTCGAGCATACGCTTTCAGATACGGATGCGGGTCGTAATATCGGATTGGCTTATTTTAGGGAACGCGGTATCAATGATGCAATGATAAAGCGTTTTCATCTCGGATATTCGCTTGAAGAGCGTGATGCTTTGTATAAAGAAGCGCTTGAAAAAGGATATAACGAGAAATATCTGATGGATACCGGATTATGTTATCGGACAGAGCGAGGCGGTATACAGGACCGTTTTCGTGGTCGTGTTATATATCCGGTGTTTACGGTATCGGGTAAGGTGGTGGCTTTCGGCGGTCGTACTTTGCGTAAGGATAAAGATGTAGCTAAATATGTCAATTCTCCCGAATCGGCGGTGTACCGCAAAAGTTATGAACTATACGGACTGTATCAGGCAAAACAGGCTATAGTCAGGAAAGACTGCTGTATACTGGTGGAGGGGTATATGGATGTGATATCCATGCATCAGAGCGGCGTGGAGAATGTAGTGGCTTCATCGGGAACTTCGCTCACCGAAGGACAGATACGGCTGATACATCGGTTTACCGAGAATGTCACGGTGATATATGATGCCGACCCGGCCGGCATCAAAGCCTCGTTGCGCGGTATTGATATGTTGCTTGCCGAAGGCTTGAATGTCAAGGTGCTATTGTTACCAGAAGGTGATGACCCGGATTCTTTCTCCCAAAGTCATACTTCGGAAGAAGTCGAGAGTTACTTGCAGGATAATGCGCGTGATTTCATAGCATTCAAGACCGATGTGCTGATGAAAAACATGGATAATGACCCGATAGGTCGTTCCAAGGCTATTCAAAGCATAGTGAGGTCAATAGCGGTTATCCCTGACCAGATAATCCGTACGGTATATGTGGGTCAGTGTAGCCGGGAGATGGGTATCGATGAGAAGGTTCTTGCTCTTGAGGTTACGAAATATGCCGCACAATATCGTGAGAAAGAGGCTACCGAGAATCTGAAACGTAAAAATCGCATCGAAGCTGGAGTAGCTACTCCTGAGGATATTGCAGCTATGCCGGTAGTGCCGGCGGAAAATGTGCCTGATGCTGATAGTAATGTGATAAATATCGGATTGGCGTCAGTGGAGAGGGAATTAGTGCGGTATGTGGTTCGATACGGTATGCTCAAAATGTGTGAGGGTGTGGATGAACAGGGTAATACAGTTGAACTTACTGTCCTTGATTATGTGCTTCAGGAGTTGGATATAGATGGTATTGTGCTTACCGATGATGCTATGAGGCAGACACTTGAAGTGGCAGCAACGCAGGGTTGCGACGGATGGCAGGAAGCTGTAGCAAAGGAAGAAGTCAGACTTGAGGAATTACGGCAAAAACTTTACGCTGAGGGAATTGATGCCATACGTCAGTCAACGGATGACCTCTCTGTCATGGAAATGAAAGAAAAAGAACTTATAAGCCGGATAGATGAAACCGTCTCGGATGGAAGGAGTGAGTTTGCCGAGCAGTTTATCCGTCAGCGTCTTCTGTCTTGTGATAATGATGCTGCCCGTCGCGTAGCTACTGACCTTGTGAGCTCGAAGTATCAGTTGAGTAAGATTCATACTAAGTACTCAAAATTGCCTACCGAACGCGAGCGGCTCGGAGAATTGGTTCCTCTCGCTGTGTATAATCTGAAAATTGCACTTGTAGAGTGTGAGTTGCGTAAATGTAACGAACAACTTCGTCATACTGACGATGCCTCGAAAGTGCGTGAGCTTATGCAGAAATGTACGGAACTCAACGGTATAAAGAAAGAATTGGCGAAGTATCTGGGAGAAAGGATATTGTCGCCCAGACTTCGCCGTTAAAGAATTATTCCGGTGTTAGATATCAGGGAGTTTGTCAGCTCTGAGCTTTAAGCATCAGACCGACTCTTTCCTGCAATCCGAAGAGAAGATTCATGTCATGAACTGCCATGGCAGCGGCACCTTTTATGATATCATCGATTACGGTGTTGATAACCAGTCGGTCAGCCACTTTCTGCACGTTGATGATACATTTGTTAGTCCCTGCCACTTCAGTAAGATTGGGTAAGGATTCTGATAGGAAAGTGAAACTATGGTCAGAGTAGAAGTCGGAGAACATAGCCAAAGCTTCATCCTCAGAGCAGTTTACGCGTGTGTGAATAGATACGGAGATTCCACGATGCCAGCCACCGCATATTACCATAAAGGTCATGTTGGCGTTAAAGTCGGGGTCAAGACTTTGCAGTGCACGTATTATATGTTCGGAATCCTCAAGGTCGATAAGCGCGAGAGCTTCGCCCGGTTCGGCGTCTTCTTCGGCTACTACGGCATGTACATGAATGTCGGATGTCGATACTTTATTTTTGACGAGCGGAAGCAGCGACAGCAGAATGGCGGATGTTAATGCCGGTGGTACAGTAGCTTTTGTCGCACCTCTGACCAGCGGTTTTCGGGAAAGCTCCGGTAAGCCGAATATCCATTCGTCACCATCGGCAAATGTGGAGCAGCGCAGCATGTCGCCGCTTGCATCGATTATTTTAATATGTTCGGGAATACTGTTCGAGGCTAAGAAGTGTGCCGTTTCTCCGGGTATGTCCGAGCACAGGAAAAGTACATCTGTATCGCTGAAGTCGGTGTCGGCACAGAAACGCATGTAAGTCTCTCCTCGCAGACCTTTATGTATGCTTGAAAGGAGAGCGCCTTCGGCATCGGGTTCGGATACCCATGATAATTCTACATCGGGGTGATTGATGAGGATTTTGATAATTTCACCGGCTACAGGCAAAGAGCCTCCGGTTACAGCTGCACGTATCATATCGGTAAATTAATTTAAGGCTTGTGGTTCAAAATATTTTTTGTTTTCTTCCATTACCTGAACCGGTATTATTTCAGAAAGAGTATTGTAAATATCAGAAGGGGTTGCATTAGGGTTGACAGCGGCAAAAACTGTGTCGGCTCCGGCTATCGTACCCAAAAATATGTCAGATGCCATATCGTCAATGTCATAAGCCACACCGCCGGCATATCCGTTGCGGGTTTTTATTATGACGAGTCCTCCGGCAAGGGTTACTG
>CAMWPX010000077.1 GCA_947176205.1 uncultured Porphyromonadaceae bacterium | reverse complement strand
GCAGTTGACGTATCTTGGTTGCAGCGATAATAAGTTGACACAGCTTGATGTGAGCAGGAATACGCAGTTGGCGGAGCTTAATTGTTCCGATAATAAATTGACACAGCTTGATGTGAGCGGTGCTACGCAGTTGACGTATCTTGGTTGCAGCGATAATAAGTTGACACAGCTTGATGTGAGCGGTGCTACGCAGTTGACGGATCTTGGTTGCAGCGATAATCAGTTGACACAGCTTGATGTGAGCAGGAATACGCAGTTGACGTGGCTTGATTGCTGCTATAATGAGTTGACACAGCTTGATGTTAGCAATAATACGCAACTGGAAATACTTCGCTGCTACGGTAATCCCGGAGCTGATGGGCAGTTCCGGGTCAAAGCATGGTTTGATAATTATTCAATTCCGACATCAATAACTAATGATTCGGACTATAAGTCTTCATGGCTTTACAATGGGAAGACTGTGAGTATCTATTATTACAAATAGTCGCGGACATATTTAGTCAAATCAAATAGAGAGGGAGTGCCATGATGAAATGGCAATCCCTCTTGTTAGTATCTGTAGGCTGTGTTTAGTCTTTGATGGGGTGGTACCGGACGAAGGCTTCCATAGCTTCGTCGCTCACAACAGCTATGTTGCCCGAGGTTTCGTAAGCCACGTGTGCGTCATGCTTCCGGTCAACAGGGCCGCTTGAGTGAGATGTGATATGTGTTTTAGGCATAGCGTTTGCGAGTTATACCGCAAAACTACCATCATCATAAGTAGTAAAAGATGTGATTTTTTGGATGTTCAAAATATAATGCATAGCTTTGCACTGACAAAAACTGCCGCAAACGGCAATAATTATCAGAAAGAAAATTCATTAGAGCTATAAAAAACGCTGTATCATCCAGTATAAACGATGTTGGAAATTCTACTCAAAAGGAAATTGCAGGAAGGTATATGATATTGGGTATTAAGTATTAAAGCATAGATAATGGCGAAGAGGTGAGTATCTATTATTACAAATAGTAGCGGATTTAATTAGTTGAATCAAATAGAGAGGGAGTGCCACGATGAAATGGCACTCCCTCTTGTTAGTATCTGTAGTCAGTACTGTTAGTCTTTGATGGGGTGATACTGGACGAAGGCTTCCATAGCTTCGTAGGAGGCGAGGCCGAGGTCTTCGTAAAGTTTGGCTGTAGCGCGGTTGCGGTCTTCGGCACGCTGCCAGAACAGGCGGTCGTCATCGCCGAGGAACGGTGCGTTTTCCATCTGGCTCTGGTGCTTGAGGATAGAGTTACGTTTGAAGCGAAGTTCCTCGGGGCTGATAGGCACTGCCATTTCGATGTGGTCGATTTCCCATTCAGCCCATGCACCGCGGTACATCCATATACGGCAGTCCTGAAGCCAAGGCTCGTTGCGGAGCTCATAGATAGCAGCGAGAACGGCATCCGTACATACACGGTGTGTTCCGTGGGGGTCGGCAAGGTCACCGGCTACGAATATCTGCTGCGGTTTGACCTCCTCAAGCAGATGTTTTACTATCTCGATATCCTTTTCGGTGAGTTCACCTTTCTTGATGGTACCTGTCTCATAGAAGGGGAGACGCAGGAAGTGGATATTCTCGGGTTTAACACCGATATAGTTGCAAGCAATGGTAGCCTCAGCCTGACGAATCATAGTTTTGATTTCGCGTATTTCAGCCGAGTCCATGTCACCTGATTCTTTCTGCTTGATGAAAGCCTTGACACCCTCGCTGAGTTTGTCATAGCCTTCGGTCTTGAAGCCGAACATGGGAGCTATCTTATCCATCATCAGGAAGTAGCGTATCATATCCTCGTCGCCCACGGCTATGTTGCCTGAGGTTTCGTAAGCTACGTGCACGTCATGCTTCTGGTCAACAAGGCGCTTGAGTGTGCCGCCCATTGATATGACGTCATCGTCGGGGTGCGGGCTGAACACAATCACGCGTTTGGGATACGGATTGGCGCGTTCGGGACGATAAGTGTCGTCAGCATTGGGTTTGCCGCCGGGCCAGCCTGTGATGGTGTGCTGCAGGTCGTTGAAAATCTTGATGTTTACGTTGTAAGCCGAGCCATAGAGGGCGAGAAGTTCGCCAAGACCCCAGTCGTTGTAATCCTTATCGGTGAGTTTGAGGATGGGCTTGCCGGTCATGTAGCAGAGCCATACTATGGCGCGACGGATAAGCTTGTCGTTCCATTCGCATGAGGTCACTTTCCACGGTTGGCTTATGCGGGTGAGATCCTCGGCTGCGGGAAGGTCGAGCACCACTTTGGCGTGGGGATGATTCTGAATGAATGATGCAGGCACGGCTGATGATGCGGCTTCCTCCACGGTTTTCTTGACTATGGCTGCGCGATGTTCGCCCCAAGCCATGGTGAGGATGCGGCGTGCACTGAGCAGATTGTTGATGCCGAGTGTTATGGCAGTGGTGGGAACGTTTTCACAATTATAGTCAGAAGCTATATTGTGGCGGGTATCGCTGTCAAGGAGCACGAGGCGGCAGAGGCTTGATGCCGAGCTGCCCGGTTCGTTGAACGCAAGTGTGCCCTGAGCGCCGATTTCGCAAAGAGTAATATCGATACCGCCTTCATCGGCTATTGACTGTTCATAAGCCTTGCAGTATTCATACATATTTTCTTTTGTAACGGCGGCATTGATGGTACGCACGTTTTCGGGCTTGATGTTCACGTGGTCAAGAAACAGTTCCTTGAGGCGTTTGAGAGTACAGGGACCGTTGTTTACCAACGGGAAGAACTCACCGGTATTGTACACGATAACGTTGCTGAAATCCACAGCTCCTTCGTTGTACATGGCGATAAGTTCGGTGTACACATTGCGGGTGCTTAATCCGGCACCAAGAGCCAACACGCATTTGCCTTTCTCTTCCACATATCCTTTGATGTACCGGGCTATGTTTTCAGCTAAGAAACGGCTGCCATCGGCTGCGGTTTCAAATATACGTGTGTAAACTTTTTCTTCGCGGGTAAGAGCGGTCAGCTCTATTTCGCTTTCCGGATCATAATATTTGCGGGGAATCCGGTCGAGTTTGATTTGTGAACTTAAGTTGGTTTTCATTTTAGGAAAGAATTTTTCACAAAGTTACTCTATATTCTCAGTTAATAAAAATAATCCAATCAAAAATTATAGCCTTGAATAGTTAAGATTTATTGCCGTTATACAGTTTTATTGTTTCCGCGTGATAAAATCATCAGGAATGTGGTGGGCATCTCAGTCTTTTTCACTAAATTTGTCCCAATAACATTTCATAACCTTATAATTATTACCGTTAGTTATGCGATTAATTATCGAACCTGATTACGACAAAGTGTCACAGTGGGCTGCATGTTATGTAGCTGCACGTATCAATGAAGCCGCTCCCACTGCCGAGCATCCCTTTGTGCTTGGTTGCCCCACAGGCAGCTCGCCGCTGGGTATGTACCGCCATCTTATTAAGCTTAACAAGGAAGGCAAAGTGTCATTCAAGCATGTGGTGACATTCAATATGGACGAATATTGCGGCATACCGCGTGACCATGAGCAGAGCTACTACACTTTCATGTGGACCAATTTCTTCAATCAGATAGATATTCTGCCTGAGAATGTGAATATTCTCAACGGTAATGCCGAGAATCCTCAGGAAGAATGTGCCCGTTATGAAGCAAAAATAGCTTCATACGGCGGTATCGACCTTTTCTTGGGTGGTGTAGGTCCTGACGGACACATCGCGTTTAACGAACCCGGTTCGGCGCTTACATCCAAGACCCGCATGAAGACTCTTACACGTGATACCATCATAGCCAATTCACGTTTCTTTGAAGGAAATGTTGACCTTGTGCCGAAGACTGCCCTCACAGTAGGTGTCGGCACTATTATGGCAGCAAAGAGTGTGCTGCTTATAGTCAACGGTCATAACAAAGCCCGCGCACTGCGTCACGGCGTGGAAGGCGGTATCAGCCAGATGTGGACCATCTCCGCTCTGCAGATGCACCCTAAAGCACTCATCGTGGCTGACGATGCCGCTTGTGAGGAACTTAAGGTAGGCACATACCGTTACTTCAAGGATATCGAGAGCGCCAACCTTGATCCAGCCACTCAGCTCTAAATAATTCTTACATAGATAGCAAAAGCCCGCTTTTAGGCGGGCTTTTCTTTTATCGTTATACTTTTAGTTAGTCATGGGCTATATCGATTGATTCGCCGGGACGGTTGAGGCAATGGAGTAGAGTGCCTTCGGGCATTTGAGCCTGAAGTTTGTCAGCGTCCGGAGTCGTACCGCCTATGTTCATGGCTACCATATTACCGGTGTGAATATGTGTGGCAAACCTATTCAGGGTATCAACAGCTGTCTGCTCCTGTAGAAAGTCTACTGAAAGATAAGCTACATCCACATCGCTTACTTCCGAAGCAATGTGATTTATGAGCACTTCAAAATCGGCAGTATGTGACTGCTTATGATTGTGAGTCTGAACCTGAGCATTGCCGGTTATGGTTCCACCATAAAATATGTCAGTGCCGTCAGCAGTGGTGACAAGGAAACTTACGCCGGGACCGGTAGAACCGTAGGCTTTCACTTTAATGCCGCCCGGCAAGTCCTCTATGACATCACCTTTGCTCATGCCGGCTACCGGCAGGTCACCCGGGACTATCTGAGGCAGGATGTCGTTGGACATCACATAGACGCGTTTGTGTGATTGAGCTATCTCAAACATACTGTTGCTCAGATGACGCTGATGATAATGGCTCACAAAGAATATCACAGGCAGGTCAGGATGATTGTCAAGAGCCTTGTGAAGAGCATGTGAGGGGTCGGTGTAATAATCAAATACGAGAATAGCGCTATCGGTTATTTCCACATAACCGCTTTGACTCATAAATGTAATTCTGTTCATAGATAATTGTATTTTTAGATGTTAGATATCAATGGTCAGACCGTCGTAAGCCATTGTCACATTTGCCGGAAGAGTAGGTTGTACATCGGCGTACCGTCCTATCTGGTGGGCGAAGTGGGTGAGTATGGCACGTTTCGGTCGCGTCATTGTTATAACATCTAAAGCATCGGCTAAGTTCATGTGCGACGGGTGTGCTTCGTGACGCAGAGCGTTGATGACAAGTGTATCGCAGCCTTCGATCAGTCGTAGGGTCTTGTCCGGCATGATTTTACAGTCGGTGATGTAGCATAATGGTCCGATTTTGAATCCGGTTATCGGTAGTGACGGAGTGTGCATGACCGGAAGCGGTGTGATATCTATACCTGCAAATGGTGAGAAAGATTTGTCATCAATCACATTGAGGTCAAGCCGTGGTGAGCCGGGATAATGTTTCTCTCCGAAACAGTAGCTCATACGGTCATGAATGATATCGGCTACGTCCTCACGGCAGAAAATTGGAAATCCGGAAGGATTGTCCATGCAGTACGGACGCAAGTCATCTATACCCCCGAGATGGTCATAATGATGATGGGTCACAAACAGGGCGTCAAGTGCAGGCGAACCGAGACGCAACATTTGCTGTCGGAAGTCGGGTCCGCAGTCTATCAGTATATTTTTGCCTTTGAATTCTACTAAAGCCGATGTCCGAAGGCGTTTGTCGCGAGGATCCGATGAGGTGCATACATCGCAGGCACACCGTAATTGCGGTACGCCCGTTGACGTTCCGGAGCCGAGTATAGTCAGTTTCATTGGCGATAGTTTCGGAGTATGCCGTCCTCAAATATCAGGTACTTGCCGTTGGCGTATGACCATATTTCCCGGAGCACATTGTAGCCTGCTGAACGGTCTACATTGTCCGGCATCCCTAAGGCCAAGCGGCATTCATCGCGTGTCATGTCGGCAGCTACTTTTCCGTTGATGATTAGCTGCCATACCTCGTCCGTGATAGAAGGATAGCGAAGACGTGGATTATTGATGGAAAAAAGTCGGGCAAACGAGCGTGTGTCATTTTTGCTGTCACCTACCGATAGATATAGCATAAACGGTTTTTGTTCGTCATCAGCCATAAGTAAGACCACGGGATGAAAAGTGTTGCCGGGGAGAACTTCGGTGACGGTGACCGGTATGAATTTACGTCCGGTGCGCGGTGTCGCCGTCGTGTCAAGCCAGGCAGCTGTAACGGTGTAGTACCTGTTACCCTTCAGTTTGCGGCGGGTTTCATCGACGATGCTTTTTTCTATAGTGAAAGGTATGTCGGTGCGTGCATCGGTCATCAGTTTGGACTTGGAGCGTTCATGACGGTACACGTAAGGAGTCCCTGATTGCGACAGGAATGTCAGTTCGGTCACCTGTTCACCTTTAATATCAGTGACTTCTGTTATATCCGATAAGCGGATGCTTTGTCCCGAAAGATGTTCACGACCGGATTTCTCCGGTATGAATATGAGCGATATTTTATCGTCGGTTACATAAAACTCTTTACCCGGCAGCCAATCGGCAAAAGGCTGGGGCTTTATGTCAGAGAGGTAACTGTCTTCCTCAGTGGTTGCGGCTGTGTGCTTCCTCACATCGTTAGCCGTGATTTTAGGGGTGCTTTCTATTCCGGTAAAGCACCCCGTGAGCCACGGGCTAATGATGATTGCAATATATACGGCAAAGTTTGTCGATATGTGGCGGAAGCTGTAAGTCATTACAGAAATTTATTCAGAGGATTAATGCTTTTCTGGAGTTATACCCATATTGTAGAATATGAATGAGTATATGTCGGCATTTTCCTCGATGGATTTTGTAATAGGTTTACCGGCGCCGTGTCCGGCGTTTGATTCGATTCTGATAAGTTTGGGCGCGTCACCGGTGTCGGCGGCTTGAAGCGTGGCGGCATATTTGAATGAATGTGCAGGTACCACACGGTCATCATGGTCAGCGGTAGTAATAAGAATCGCAGGGTAGGGAGTCCCATCCGATTTGATATTATGCACCGGAGAGTACGAAAGCAGATATTCAGCCATCTCTTTTGAGTCAGCACTTGTGCCGTAATCCGAAGCCCAGTTCCAACCTATGGTAAACAGATGGTAGCGCATCATATCCATTACACCAACCTGAGGTATGGCTACTTTGAAAAGGTCAGGACGCATGTTGGTTACCGCTCCCACGAGCAGACCACCGTTGCTACCACCCTGTATGGCAAGATAATCAGGCGAAGTATATTTGTGGTCGATAAGATACTCGGCGGCAGCGATAAAATCATTGAATACATTCAGTTTCTGCATCTTGGTTCCGGCTTTGTGCCATGATTCACCATATTCGCCTCCACCGCGCAGATTAGCCATTGCATATACGCCTCCGTTTTCAAGCCAAAGCATACGCATGGCCGAGAATCCGGGCGTGAGTGAGATGTTGAAGCCACCGTAACCGTAAAGCAGGGTGGGATTTTTTCCATTGAGTTCCAATCCTTTTTTGTAGGTGATAAACATGGGCACTTCAGTACCGTCAGCTGATGTGAACCACACCTGTTTTGTTTCGTATTCAGTCATGTCTATGCCATTGATGTCAGGTGACCACAATAGAGTGGAGTTACCTGATGCTTCGTCGTAAGCATATACAGCCGAAGGTGATGTAAATGATGTGAATGTATAGAATATGTCAGGGTATTTGTTTGATGACCAGATGCCGGCAGTTCCTATTCCGGGAAGTTCGATTTCACCTTTTCGGTTTCCGTCCATATCATAGATATAGGCGTGATTTGTAGCGTCCTTCTCGTAAGTGATAATCATATTGTCGGGGGTGAAGCTTACACCTTTTATTACAGCATCCTGTTCGGGAACAAGAGTTTGCCAGTTATCCCTTCCGGGGTTGTTGACATCGGCTGTAACTATGCGGTAGCGTTCGGCTCCGTATGTGGTGAGCAGATAAAGCTTGCCATTGAATACTCCGAGCGGACTCAGCTCTATATCTTGCGAAGGCTCTACTATTTTCCAATCAGCACCGGGTGTCTTGAGGTCTTTAATCATTAATGACTCGCCGAAACCTTCACCCGAACCTATTACCATAAGATAATCTTCATCATCGGTCACATATGCCGAATGAAAGTGAAGTGGATGTGCCGGGTCTTCGTATATCAGACGGTCAGCTGACTGTGGAGTACCAATCCGGTGATAATATATCTGATGATTTTCGTTGGCGTTAGAAAATTCTTTGCCTTTTTCAGGTCGGGGATAAGCGCTGTAATAGAATCCGTCGCCACGCCATTGGGCTCCTGTAAACTTAGCCCACTCGATATGGTCATCGAGCAGATTGCCCGTAGCGGTATCCATTACGTAAATCTCAGTCCAGTCAGAACCGTTGCGCGATATGGTGTAAGCTGTATATTTGCCGTCATTTGATTGGCTTATGCCGGTGAGGGCTACCGTACCGTCATCTGACAATTTGTTGGGGTCCAGAAATACCTCGCCCGGTTTTCCTATGGAATCGGTGCGATATAGTATGGACTGATTTTGCAGACCGTCATTCTCGTAATAATAGTATTTACCATCGTTGTCCCTCCAGTAAGAACCGCGACGAGAATAGTTGGTCAATTCCTGCAGACGGCTTTTGATGTCGTTACGAAACGGAATGGCAGCCATATAGTCGCCGGTGATTTTATTCTGTTCTTTTACCCAAGCCAATGTATGTTCGGCGGTATCGTTTTCAAGCGGACGATATGGGTCGGCAACTATAGTGTCAAAGTATGTATCGGTGATGTTATCGGTAGGTGCGACGGGATACTTGATGCTATGTGACGAGCACCCGCACATTGTAGTGGCAGCAGCCATAGTGGCAATATAAATTAATGATTTGTTCATCGTGAAAGTGAATAATGATTTTTACTCTACAAAATTAATACAAAACGTAGAATATAGAGCGGTGAGGCGTAAGCTATAATTGGCGGCAAAATAGGGGTTTGACATTTTTTAACCCAATTATATACTCTGATAACTTGACAGAGGCTCAAAAAAGCACTACCTTTGCACCACGATTCACAACAATGCGGGGTGGAGCAGTGGTAGCTCGTTGGGCTCATAACCCAAAGGTCGTAGGTTCGAGTCCTGCCCCCGCTACTAAAAAGAGATGCTTTCCGGCATCTCTTTTTACTTATATGATTGCTTATTTTATGATATGTCAAAGTACGATTATTTCTCGCATTTGTCTTCGCAGCAGCAGGTTACTGCAAGTCGATAGAGTACTACAGCCAAAGCTGCACCGGCAAGCGGTCCTACTACCATAATCCAGAAATCGCCCCATGCGTCGCCGGCTGACCATAATGCGGGTCCGAAGCTACGGGCAGGGTTTACAGAACAGTTATCCACGGGTATACCTACTATGTTGACAAGACCGAGAGCAAGACCTATGGCGAGGCCGGCGAAGTTGCCGAAACCGCGTTTAGCGTCAGTTGCGCCGAGGATGATAAATACGAAGAACATGGTCAGGAGTACTTCAGTGAGAAGCGCCATACCTTGAGTGGCACCGGGTTGGAGTACGTTGGCTGCGAGGTTGGCTCCCGAAGCAGTTGTTTCACCGCCGAAGGCATAGCCTGCACCTGAATTGGCGAGCCAGTAGAGCAAACCGCCACCGATGGCAGCGCCGATGAGCTGAGCCACTACATAGCCACAGAAATCTTTTACGTTCATTTTACCCGAGATGAGCATTGCGAATGATACGGCGGGGTTGACATGGCAACCTGATACATTTCCTATGGCATAGCACAGACATACGAGTACCAGACCGAAGCAAAGACCGATACCGAGTACTCCGATTGACGATGAACCGGCACCTGCAAGCACTGCGCTACCGCATGCCAGCAATACTAAAAACATAGTGCCGAACAATTCGGCTACATACTTTTTCATAATTGATAGAATTGGTTAATTAATTAAATTATAAACACTTTATATACTTGATTTTGCAAATGTAATTATTTTTTGATTAAATATACAC
>CAMWPX010000076.1 GCA_947176205.1 uncultured Porphyromonadaceae bacterium | reverse complement strand
ATGCTCGGGCTGCGGTGAAACTCCTTACGTAAAACTTATCAGCCAGTTGTTCGGGGACCACGAAATGGTGGCCAACGCTACCGGTTGCTCATCAATCTACTCGGGTTCTGTACCGTCGACTCCCTATACTACCAATGCCAAGGGTCATGGTCCGGCATGGGCTAATTCACTCTTCGAGGATTTCGCTGAATTCGGTCTCGGTATGTCTATCGCTACTGAAAAGATGCGTAACCGTCTTGCCGAACTGATGAAAGATGCCGTGAACTGTGATAAGTGCAGCGATGAAATCAAGACTCTCGCACAGCAGTGGCTTGACAATCGTGAAGATGCAGCAGTGACACGTGAAGTGGCTGACAAGCTCGTGCCTTTGTGTGAGGCATGCGGTTGCGACATCTGCAAAGCTATCATCACGCTCAAGGGCTATATCGTTAAACGCTCACAGTGGATTATAGCCGGTGATGGTGCCGCTTACGATATAGGTTTCGGTGGTCTTGACCATGTGCTTGCTTCAGGTAAGAATGTCAATGTACTTGTAGTTGACACCGAGGTTTATTCAAATACCGGTGGACAGGCATCAAAAGCTACACCGCTCGGCGCTATTGCCAAGTTTGCTGCATCGGGTAAACGTATACGCAAAAAAGACCTCGGTCTTATAGCCACCACATACGGTTACGTATATGCCGCACAGGTAGCCATGGGTGCCGATCAGGCTCAGACTCTCAAGGCTATCCGCGAAGCTGAAGCTTATGATGGTCCTTCAATCATTATAGCTTATGCACCCTGTATCAACCACGGTATCCGTGCCGGTATGGGTAAATCACAGCAGGAAGAAGCCAACGCAGTGGCATGCGGCTACTGGCATCTGTGGCGTTACAACCCCGCTCTTGAGGATGAGGGCAAAAATCCGTTCTCACTTGACAGCAAGGCTCCGGATTGGGATAAATTCGAGGACTTCCTCAAAGGTGAAGTTCGTTACTCTTCAGTAGTTAAGCAGTATCCTGAAGAGGCTGCCGAACTCTTCGCTGCGGCTAAGGCTAATGCTCAGTGGCGTTACAATAATTATCGCCGTCTTGCACAGCAGCAGTGGGGAGTGGATCCCGAGGTAGGACATCTGCCTGAATGATACAAATTCACATTATAACTTATGCGCCGGAATCAGTAAATGACTCCGGCGCAGTTTTTATGATGTAAATTGCGGGTGAAAAAATTGGCGGTTTGGATTTGATTCACTAACTTTGTAGTGAAAATGTTAAGGCTCGCAAGAGCTGCCTTTAAGTGGGGTCTCACCCGGAAGTGGGTAAGAGATTCCAAACTTTTTTCATTGTAATAAAATAATTAAAAAGATAAAAACTATGCCTATAACTTACATGACCAAGGAAGGCTATAAGAAGAAAATGGAAGAAATAGCCTATCTTGAATCGGTAAAGCGTCCCGAGATTTCGCGTGCTATAGCAGAGGCTCGTGATAAGGGAGATTTGTCGGAAAATTCAGAGTATGATGCCGCTAAAGAAGCTCAGGGGCTGCTTGAAATGAAGATATCGCAGCTAAAGGATTTGGTGGCAAGCTGCCGTATAATTGATGAAAGCAACCTCAATAATGAGGAAGTGCAGATACTTAACCGCGTTAAGATTAAAAATGTGGCTAACGGCATGACAATGGAATACACCATAGTGGCTGACAGCGAAGCTAATCTTAAGGAAAAAAAAATCGGTTCGAGCACACCCATAGCTCAGGGACTTCTTGGTCACAAACTCGGAGAGATAGTAGAGATAAAGGTGCCTGCCGGGTTGATGAAATTTGAAATCGTAGAAATATCATTCTGATATGCCGTCGGTATTTTCTTTAATAGCCGCAGGGGAAATCCCTTGTTACAAGGTGGCTGAAGATGAGCGCTTTCTCGCTTTTCTTGATATAAATCCGATAGCCGAGGGACACACTCTGGTTATTCCCAAGCATGAGGTAAGCTATTTGTTTGACCTTGATGATGAGGAATATGTAGGGTTGGAACTGTTTGCTAAAAAAGTAGCCAGAGGATTGCAAAGAGCTGTGCCATGTGTGCGTATAGCCGAAGCGGTAATAGGACTTGAAGTGCCACATGCTCACATCCACCTCGTACCTATCAATAGTGAAGGTGATTTGAATTTCAGTAAGAAACTTACGCTGACTCCCGAACGCATGAGTGAGTTGGCTGCTCGGATAGCTGAGAATATTTAATCGGCTATGGCTTCAAATATCTTGCGGGCGGTGTCTATGACATCGCCTTCTTTTGTGTCGGCAATGATGTCGGGAGAGGTGCGAAGCGTCCATTGCTCTTCCATGCTGTAAAAATCGGGTGTAGGAACTGAGGTGTCATTCCAGTTGTCAAGGCGATACTCAAACCATCGTTGCCAGCGGGGCGCATAGAGCGAAGATAACATTCCGCTCCATTCGCGTTGGGAATAATCGTGCAAGCCACCGGCGTCGGCAGCTTCACGCGGACCCCAAGTAGATATCTGGGTGCGTAGATTCCATTCATGCCGGTCTTTTTCGGCTGGAGTCACACCACATGCACGCGCCATGGCTAATTTGTTGTCAAGGCGGAATTCGGGATGTGTTGCAAGCAAAGAGTCCTGCATGTAGATAAGAGTCATAAATCTGTCAGCAGCCCTATGGAGGCGGCGGAATCCTTTGATTGGTATGCAAGATAGAGCGAGTCGATGGTTTCACGTCCACGGTCAGCCACGGTCTGGCGTATGATGTCGACCAAGTCATATCGGAAGTTAGGATTGTCACTGAGTGAGTCGGCTGCGTTAAGCATAAGCTTTGCGGCACGCCGGACATCGCCATAATCATAGTATCTTTTTGAGTTAGCCCATGTGGAGGCTGTGTGCGGATGGTCAGACGGACGGGCGCAGAACAGGGATTCGCACGTTCCCTGCTGTATGCTGTCAGCAGGGCAGTCATAGACAGATGATGCGAGTATCCGCCACGCCTCGGTTGCCGAATTGTTGGCTGTCCCGTAGCGGGCTTTGGCATAGTCGGTAATCCAATCTGTTTTATCGGTTATATTGCGCCATGGCATTTCGCAGATTAATTCATACACGGCAGGGTTGGTGTCTATGCCTTCCATGGTGAGTCCTATTCCGGTCATACCGGGTATTGTGTCAGCCATAGCATGATAATTGTCAATCAATGCTTGCATTTTACCGTATAGCCCGATATTGCCGCCGAAATTATGTAACATGCAGAAAAGCCATGAGCGATGCTGTAAACTGTTATGGCGCTTAGGCATTATTGATGCATTTTCCGACTGGAGGTCCAGAATAATCAGGCTGTCGGAAGGTATTGATGCGAGCAGTTTCTGACGCGGGTTTTCCTGCCATGCCTGTATAATCCAAGTCGCATCGGGTGAATGATGCTTCATGGCGTCATATATGGCTTTACCTGATGCTTCAAGGTTAATTCCTTCCACTGAGCCGCCTTCATGAAACGGGTCCATGCTATAAAAAGGTGCTTTACCAAACAGACGTTCCTGCTCGGTGTAATAAATCTCGGCAATGTGATTGAAATCCTCACTCACGGGTTGGAGGAATGCCGGACGTGTATAGCCAAGCCATTTGCCCTGATCGGTGACATCTATTCCAAGTGTGGTATAAGCATCATGTGGCATCATGCCGCTGTAACCCGGCAGTACCGGTTGCATGCCCCATTGGCGCATCTGGGAGAGAATGTGTGTGGCAAGGTCGATATTACGGTGGTAGTATTCGTCAGTATTAGGTCCGCCCCAGCCTTCGAGGTTGTTCATCAGCCACCATGCCTGATATCCCGGTCCGGCTATGAATGCATCTATTTTGTCCTCGGGATAATCCAATCGCCTAAGAGTATTGCGCCACACAGCTTCGGTACCGGTGGTGACGAGCGGCATGTTGAGCCCATGCAGAGCCATGAAGTCAATTTCCTGTTGCCAGCGTTGCCAGTCCCAGAACGCCATGGAATATGAGTGAGTGCAGTAGTTGAGGTAATATCGATGGTGCAGTGGGGTTTCGCATCGGATGGTGTCGGTCACCGCCGGTAATACACCGGGTAGTTCGGCTGTGGGATTATTCCATGACACGTGTGTGCCTGCCACGTATTTAAGATAATGATTGAGCCCGGTAGCTGCGCTGAGGTAACTGTTGGCTTCTATACATGGCTTATCGCCACGTTGGGTTATGAGATACCAATCGGTTTCTGTAGGAGAAAGCGAGTCTATGGAAAATATTATTTTCTGTGATAGTCCTGAATCTATGCGTTCAGCCAGCCCTATTAATGGTGATATCGTTTGGGAAACAGCGCTGTAGCTCAAAAATAATATTGGAATAAGAGAGCATATTAAATGGTTGACACGCATAGATGTAAAAATGATGGTTATAAATGTGACAAATATCTACAAATATAACCATCTTTTTTAGTTCTGCAAAGCTGTGGCATCAGCGGTCAGGCATGAAGTCGCGGTGTCGCAGAGCCTCAAGCATAGTGTAGCTCATAGCTTCGTCATAGTAGCCAACGATATGGCTGACCCAGTCGTTGGTGGACTTTGTTCCGGCACGATGGGCATTATAATATGTGACGGTGTTGTCGTAATCGGTAAGTAATGGGCGTAGAGCGTCATCGGCTGTGTAGCCGTTATGGTGAATCATTAATTCAGTGGGCTGTTTGGGTTTGAGGTCAGGCATTTCACGTGGCACACCTATTGCAAGTCCGCATACGGCATATACTTTTGGCGGAAGGTGGAGTAATTCCGCTATCGCATCGGGAGCGGCGGTACGTGCATAGCCTATGCAGCAAGTGCCTAATCCGAGTGATTCCGCAGCCACCAGCGCGCTCATCATGGCTAAGGAAGCATCGACCGTACCGACAATAATGCCGTCAAGTGTATGGGTGAATGCCGGCATACTGACATTTTTATCTTCGGCTGCGATACTGATTTTATGAAAATCGGCACAAAAGAGCAGGAATCTGGAGCATGTCTTGATTTGCTTTTGGTTGGTCAGAGCGTAGAGTTGTTCTTTCAATGCCGGATTGTCAATTTCAATGACTGAGAACTGCTGACCGTTGTAGCTTGTAGGGGTATTGCGTATGGCTTCGTGGATGAAGTGCATCTGTTCGTCGGTTACAGGGTCATATTCGTAACGACGTATGCTGCGTCGGTCAAGAAGGGTTGATTCAACGGTTTTCATGGTGATGTAAGGGGATTAAAATCTCCCGCAGATATGGTAACCTGCGGGAGATAAAAATAATGAGTATCTAAGAATTAATAATTATCGGGCTTTATTTCGAAATAAGCCTGAGGATGGTTGCATACCGGGCAGATTTCGGGAGCTTTGGTGCCGAATACTACATGACCGCAGTTGCTGCACACCCAGATGGTGTCACCTTCGCGAGAGAATACCAGACCGCCTTCGATGTTGGATATCAGTTTACGGTAACGCTGTTCGTGTTCTTTCTCTATTTTACCTACCATGGTAAAGAGGCGTGCGATGTGTGTGAAGCCTTCGGCTTCAGCCTCAGCTGCAAACTTGTCGTACATGTCGGTCCATTCGTAGTTTTCACCAGCAGCGGCATCCTGCAGATTGACAAGGGTGTCAGGCATTTCACCGCCATGGAGAAGTTTGAACCATATTTTGGCATGCTCTTTTTCATTGGCGGCAGTTTCTTCAAATATTTTAGATATCTGAACGTAGCCGTCTTTCTTGGCTTTTGACGAGTAGAAGGTGTATTTGGTGAAAGCTATGGACTCACCAGCGAAAGCTTCAAGCAGATTCTTTTCTGTGCGAGTGCCTTTGAGTTCTTTTTTGTCGCTCATGTTGATAGACAGTTAAGCGTTAATGAATTTATTTTTTGAAGTAACGGTTGTAAAGACCTTGGAAGCCTTTGCCATGACGGGCTTCGTCTTTCGCCATTTCATGGACAGTGTCATGGATGGCGTCAAGATTCTGTTCCTTTGCACGACGTGCTATACGCATCTTATCGGCATTGGCACCTGCTTCAGCAGCCATGCGCTTTTCAAGGTTGGTTTTGGTATCCCATACGCAGTCACCAAGGAGTTCGGCGAATTTTGAAGCATGTTCGGCTTCTTCCCATGCGTAGCGCTTGAAAGCATCGGCGATTTCGGGATAGCCTTCGCGGTCAGCCTGACGCGCCATGGCAAGGTACATGCCTACTTCAGTACATTCGCCGTTGAAATGAGCGGTGAGGTCTTTAATCATTTCCTCATCTGTGCCAATGGCTTCGCCTATTTTATGTTCGGTCACAAACTCGAGTTCAGCAGTCTCGTCAAGTTCTTTGAATTTGCTTTTGGGAGCATTGCACAAGGGGCATTTTTCAGGTGCTTCATCGCCTTCGTGTACGTAACCGCATACTGTACAGATAAATTTCTTTTTCATAAAGTTCAGGTTTTTATAATTTGGTTATGGTTGAAAAGTATTCTGATTTGTAGCTATTGCAAAATTATAATAAAATCACAGAGCTATATACTTATTACAATTTTCTGCATGGAAAAGTTGTCGGCAGTTTTGAATTATTAACATTAAAATGCACCGCGAAGAGGGGGATAGAAAGCATCGGGGATATGTTCGAGCGTATAGGAGGTGGTGGGAGTACCTATGATTATTATTGCATCAAATCGTGGCTCAAGCCGGATTTGGTTTGAGCGGATGAAGGAATCTGCGGCACGGGTGAGGTTTCTGATTTTTTTAGCATCGATAGCTTCAGCTGGGTCGATGAAGTTGTCGTGACGTGTTTTGACTTCAATGAAAGCGATTGTTGTGCCTTTGGTCGCGATTATATCTATTTCCTTATGCCCGATATGTAGATTTGAATCCATCACCGCATAACCTTTGGTGATGAGGTATTCTTTCGCGATTTGTTCGCCCCATTTCCCTAACTCGTTGTGCGATGCCATACATTAATATATTATGTAGATGATATTCTTATTTCGTTATGTATTCATTTGTTTGTAACCCAGCGACATTCATGTTTTACAAGCGGGACCACGGATTCCACAAAAGGTATTCCGTTTTTCATTAATTCGACTTTCAGGTCGGATGTGACCGGAACCCATGGCATGAGGAGAATCGGTGATACATTCAGATTCCGAAGCTCAATCATCAATTGGAGCATAGACCTGTTAGCTCCCATCAATTGCGTATAATGTGTGACAAAAAGGACTCTCATGCGATACTGTGATTCAAATTTGACCCCAATATATTGCGTCGATAGCGTTATATGGCAAAGATATGAAAAAAGTTGATTTTGTGCCACCTCTTTTCTATATGTAAATAAATGTAGGGTTAATGAGGCTGGCTTAAAACAGTAACCGGGGTTGTAAAAAGTTGTGAAAATCTGCGCGAAAATATTTGGTTATTAGAAAATTAGTTTGTAATTTTGCACTTGCTTTTAAGCATGAATTGGCGCTAAATTATTGTTAAGTCTCTCTGAGACAGGGCGATAGTTGGCTTCCGATGCGTGTGAAGGAGTGTAGAAAAAGAAACAACAAATAGATTTAATAAACGAAAAGTAAAACAAAAAACTAAGATGCCTACCATTCAGCAATTAGTAAGAAAAGGTCGCGTAGCTCTTGAAGATAAGAGTAAATCGCCTGCGTTGGACTCTTGTCCGCAGCGTCGTGGCGTGTGTGTGCGTGTTTACACCACTACCCCCAAAAAACCTAATTCGGCGATGCGTAAAGTAGCCCGTGTTCGTCTCACCAACGGTAAAGAAGTCAACTCTTATATACCCGGTGAAGGACACAACCTGCAGGAACACTCTATCGTTCTCGTGCGCGGTGGTCGTGTGAAAGACCTCCCCGGTGTGCGTTATCACATCGTGCGTGGTACACTCGATACCAGTGGCGTGAAAGACCGCACTCAGCGTCGTTCGAAATACGGTGCCAAGCGTCCTAAGGCTGCCAAGAAATAATCAAGGCTCCTGACCTTACTTACACAAAACAAACAGCCCTTCGGTTCGGGGAAAAGAACCGAATAAATAAGAAACCCAGTAATTAACCTCGGTTTTTGATTTATTGGAAGGCTAATTCACACAAGGTTGAGTAAACTCGGACAAGAGAGTCCGCCAGTTGAAGATGAAAGAAGCAGCAACCAAGCAAAACAAAAACGAAAAATTTGTATTAAAAACAAATGAGAAAGGCTAAACCAAAAAAACGGATTGTACTTCCTGATCCCGTTTTTAATGATGTAAGAGTATCAAAGTTCGTTAACCATCTGATGTATGATGGTAAGAAGAACACATCTTACACAATCTTCTACAGTGCCCTTGAAAATGTCAAGGCAAAGCTCCCCAATGAAGAGAAGACAGCTCTTGAAATCTGGAAAAAAGCTTTGGAAAACGTAACTCCGCAGGTAGAAGTTAAGTCGCGTCGTATAGGCGGTGCTACATTCCAGGTACCTACCGAAATCCGCCCCGACCGCAAAGAGTCGATATCAATGAAAAATCTTATCCTTTATGCACGTAAGCGCGGTGGTAAGACAATGGCTGATAAACTTGCAGCTGAAATCGTAGACGCTTACAACGAGCAGGGCGGTGCATTCAAACGCAAAGAAGATATGCACAAGATGGCTGAAGCCAACCGCGCATTCGCTCACTTCCGGTTCTAATACTTTACAATTCATTGATAACAGAAGTAAAAACATATGTCTAAATCTGACGAATTACTTAAATATACCCGTAATATCGGTATTATGGCTCATATCGATGCCGGTAAAACCACCACATCGGAGCGTATTCTTTTCTACACGGGTCTTACTCATAAAATCGGTGAGGTTCACGATGGTGCTGCTACCATGGACTGGATGGAGCAGGAGCAGGAACGTGGTATAACAATTACCTCCGCTGCCACCACAGCATTCTGGAACTATGCCGGTGACAAGTATAAAATCAACCTTATTGACACTCCGGGACACGTGGACTTCACCGTAGAGGTAGAGCGTTCGCTTCGCGTGCTTGATGGTGCTGTGGCTACATTCTGTGCCGTAGGCGGTGTTGAGCCTCAGTCAGAGACCGTATGGCGTCAGGCTGACAAATATAATGTGCCCCGTATCGGTTATGTCAACAAAATGGACCGTTCCGGCGCCAACTTCTTTGAAGTAGTGCGTCAGCTTAAAGATGTACTCGGAGCCAACCCCTGTCCTATCCAGATACCTATCGGTGCTGAAGAAACTTTCAAAGGTGTGGTTGACCTTATCACAATGAAAGCGCTTTATTGGCCCGATGAATCGATGGGTGCAGATTATACAGCAGAAGAAATTCCTGCCAATCTCCTTGATGAAGCTAATGAATGGCGTGATAAAATGCTTGAAAAAATCGCCGAATTCGATGATGCCCTCATGGAGAAATATTTCGATGACCCCTCCACAATCACCGAAGATGAAATCCGTCGCGCATTACGCAAGGCTACCCTTTCGATGGATGTTGTGCCCATGACATGCGGCTCGTCATTCAAAAACAAAGGTGTGCAGCCACTCCTTAATAATGTGTGTGCTTATCTTCCCAGCCCTGTCGATGCAGGTGCCGTAGAAGGTCATGAACCCGGAAATCCTGATGCGGTGGAAACTCGCGAACCATCTACCGAAGCTCCGATGTGTGCTCTTGCATTTAAGATTGCCACTGACCCCTATGTAGGTCGTCTGACATTCTTCCGTGTTTACTCGGGTGATGTTGTAGCCGGCAGCTATGTGCTCAATGCTCGTTCGGGTAAAAAAGAGCGCGTGTCACGTCTGTTCCAGATGCACTCTAACAAGCAGAATGCAAAAGATATGATAGGTTGCGGCGATATAGGTGCCGGTGTAGGATTCAAGGATATCCGTACAGGTGACACCCTGTGTGATGAAAACCACCCGATTGTACTTGAAGCCATGGACTTCCCCGATCCCGTTATCGGTATCGCTGTTGAGCCCAAGACTCAGAAAGACCTTG
>CAMWPX010000075.1 GCA_947176205.1 uncultured Porphyromonadaceae bacterium | reverse complement strand
CTTCACCGGAGTACGCCGCAAACTTGACTGGCTATCGGGCGAGGACTTGCTCAAACGTGTGCTTTCGCTTGAATTTAACCGTCTGCTCGACTACTATCGTGATGCCCCAAATCTCGACTTCATTGATGAAAAACCATCAAAAAAGGAGAAAAAAAGCGCTGAACGCACACCGCGGACCGACAAAGAGAAAGACCGCCGTACAGCTGAAAAAGGCATGGAAAGAATATACGTTAACCTCGGTAAAAACGATGGTTTTTATGCCGGTAACCTTATAGACATGCTCAATCACACAGTGGAAGGCAAACGTGTTGACGTAGGTCGTATCGACCTGCTTCCCGGATATTCACTGTTTGACGTCAACAAAGCCGATGCGCGTAAAGTTGTGGACGGACTGCGTGGCTCACAGTGGTTGGGCAAACGTGTGTATTCCGAAATAGCCGAGACTGACAAAGACTATGCCCGTGCAAGTTCCCGTAAATCACATGACACCGCCGATACCGATTCCGCAGCAGAAACCACTTATGACTATTTCCTAAAAAAAAGCCGTTCAGGCGGTAAAAAGAACAAATCAAAATCGCGTAAACGATAAAACTCTTTCCAAATAATCCTCATAATTACCTGTTATGAATCTTCGCATCACGTTTCTCTCCGTAATACTTTTAGCTCTCCCGGCTCTTGTCTCCGCGGCACAGACTCCGGCAGAGACAGCATTCCGCACAGCCCCCCGCTCGGTGTTGCCCATGCTTGACACCAACACACGTCTTGACATGATTGATTACTACAACTCATCGGACAACAAAGGAGCTGCCAATTCACTCGGCGGAAGGTCACGGGTAACCTCCATGAAACCAGAGCGTATAGATATATCCATGACAGATGCCACCACTTACAGTATCTGTGTCATCCCCTCTGGCAGTGACTCCATAATAGCCCTTATCACCACCGTAGCCACACCTGCCACTGATAGCAAAATATCATTTTACCGCTCTGACTGGACGCCTATAACCACATCAGATATTTTCGTAAAACCGGTATTTGACGATTGGCTGAATGCCAACGGTAAAAAGAACCGCGATGAAGTGGAAAGCACCGTGCCGTTCATGCTCACAGGCTTTGACTATGACCCCGCATCGCTCACTCTGACCATAACCAACAATACCGGATCATTCATGCCGAAAGAAATCTATGAGATGGTGGCTGGTGATTTGTACCCGTCACTCACTTACAAATTCAACGGCAAGAAATTCGTAAAAACGACAAAATGACCTCCCCGGCTCTGACTCTCAGCCAACTCAACTCCCGTATAGGGGCGGCAGTCATGCAGCCGTCGCTACAAAACGTATGGGTGGTAGCCGAGCTTTCCGACCTGCGCTCCAACAACGGACACGCATACATGGAACTGATTGAGAAAGACGCGGCTACAGGTTCGGTAAAAGCCCGACTCAGAGCCATAATATGGGCGAATAATTTCTATCAGCTCAGCGCAGAATTTACAGCTGCAACAGGCTCACGTATCGCCACAGGCATGTCAGTAATGGTATGCGGCTCCGTCACATATCACGCTGCTTACGGACTCTCATTCCTGATAAACGCCATCAACCCCTCATACACTATGGGCGAGGTGGAACGCCGCCGGCGCGAGATACTCAAGCGTCTTACCGATGATGGTGTGATTGACCTCAATCGTTCGCTCGACTGGTCGCCAACACCACTACGCATAGCCATAATTTCGGCAGCCGGAGCTGCAGGCTACGGCGACTTCATGCACCAGCTCTATGGCAACAGCCGCCATCTGCGGTTTACCACACGTCTGTTTCCTGCCATAATGCAGGGCGACCGCACCTCATCCTCGGTCATTGCCGCACTTGAAGAGATAGCCGCCGATTCACAAGCATGGGACTGCGTGGTAATAATACGCGGCGGAGGCGCTACGAGTGACCTCAACTCTTTTGATGATTATCGTCTCGCACTCAACATAGCCATGTTCCCCCTGCCCGTAATCATAGGCATCGGTCATGAGCGCGACATAACCGCACTTGATTATGTGGCTAACATGCGTGTAAAGACACCTACCGCCGCAGCCGAATGGCTCATATCCCGATGTTCCGAAGCTCTTGACCGACTGCAACGTACTGCCACTGACATTCTCCATGCCGCCACCGATAAAATGGCAGCCATGAACACTCAGCTCGCCTACATGGAAAGCACTCTTTCCATGGCTCCGACAGCGGCACTCCAACGCGCCACTTCCCATTTAAGCCAATGTTCCGCCTCTCTCTCTCTTGTAGCCCAACGGCGTATAGCGCCCGAGATAGCTCGTTTGGACTCTAAACTTACACTGTTACAAAACTCTCTATCAACCATCATCTCACGTCAATCGACTCTGCTTGACAGCAAGGAATCCCTGTTAAAAGCATTGTCACCAGCCGCTACACTTGCCAGAGGTTATTCCATAACCACCGTCAATGGTCATGCTCTCAGCTCCACTGACTCACTCCCTGCGGGTACTACCGTTACCACAATACTCGCCCGGGGTACTTTTACGTCCACTGTAATCTCAACCGATAACTAACCACAACGCCCCATGTCAGATACTCCACAATTTACTCCGGTAGACCAGCTCTCCTATACTCAAGCCGTCAATGAGCTTGACGCCATATTACGTAACATGCAGAGCGACACTTGTGACATTGACCGCCTCACGCTTTACACCCGTCGTGCATCCGAACTCCTTACCGAATGCCGCCGTCGTCTCACTGCCACCGACGAAGAGCTAAAAACCATTATCACCGACCTCAATCTTTAGTATAGAAGTCTATCAGGCGTGAGAGAGCGGAAACGCAGGCTCCACAGAAGGTGGAATAGGAATTATTACGCATACGGCACTCGAATGCCGGGCGATAGACTCCTTTTGCCGAATATCCGCCACCTTCATATACTCCTACAGGATATTTTCCCATTTTCGCGGGTGGAGTAGGCACCGGCACTGAGTCATCAAGCAGATACCTCCATTTGGAATCAAAATCGACAAGAGTGGTGATATTCGGCTCCCACGGCTCGATATCAGCCGGATATGAATCTTCCATCACATCACCTTCATAGAAATATTCATCGGCTAATCCGCCGAAACTGTGACCGAATTCATGTACTACCACCGGGCGGAACCATTCATTACGTGCCGCTGTCAGGGTATAATTGTTATAAATGCCTCCACCTCCATATTCATCGGTGTTAGCAAGCACTACGATATGCTCGTAAGGCACTCCGGATGCGGCATCATGTAATGCCCATACATGTGGTGTGGTCAGGTAACGGTCAGAATAAAATGTCGAGAAATGAGCTCCGAAAGCCGTATCAAGCCATTTACCTTTTATGGGGACGCTCACTCCGCTCTGACGTGATGGAGTGAATACCGCCACAAAGTTCCATTTGTCGGCACTCTGTAGCCAAGGCTCATAACTCATTATCTCATCAACAGCCACCGATGCATGATGCAGGAAGCTGTCACGTTCAGCCTGAGTGTACCCTTCACCAAGCAGCACTACATCAATGGCATCATTACGCTTGCTACGCAACAGATACACACTGTCAGGCACAGTCTTAGGGCATCCTGCCACAAGTATATCGGCAGGGTCATAAACGGTCATGCACCGGGCTATCGTGTCATGCCGCATATCTGTAAGGGTAAGTTCAATCATCGATTTCTCTCTTGGCAACGGCAACAATGCCGTCATTTCCCATGAGCGGCAGCCATCTTTTGCTTCGGCAGTCGACAGCCATTCCTGCATCAAAGTGGAAAAAGACTGGGTATACAGCACCTCTCCCCCATCTGCGCTTCGCATGGTCACCTGTCCATTACCTTTCAACGCAAGTGAATCAAGATTATGACGTCGACCAGCCCATCCTTCACTTTTCTTCATTTCATGGAGATAAGCATTTACCTTACCACGGTCGGCACACAAAGCATAATCCACACGAAGAGTGGAATCGGCAAACAATCTTGAAAATTCGTTGCCGTCAGCCGAAAACTTCAACAATACTACTGATAAAATTATTGCTAAGTATCTTTTCATGCAGCAAAATTAATCACCTACCTCTTAGTGCCTTTACCAAACAATTCAGCGTGAGACCAAAGTCGCACCAAGTCTATCTCATTTGTTTCCTGGTCAATCCATATCAGAAGAAAATCACTATATATATGACACTCCATACAACCATTATAATCACCGGTCAGCATGTGTGGCTTATATTCTTTCGGAATTTCAAGTTCTTGTTCCAGAAGCCGTAGTAATTTTAGGAGCGCATCTGCCTTCTTGGGATTATTACGAATTCGTTTTAAATCCTTTTTGTATTGGGTAGATGGTTTAAGTAGTTTCATAATCCCATAGATTTGAACATCGCCTCGGTTGAAGATGTATCAACAGGCGGCTCGTCATGCAGCTTTCCACTACGCGCTTCATCTATGGCGGCTTTTGTGATTTCGTTCGGCTCATTGTATGCTATATTAAGCAAAACACACTCAACGAAATTGTTAAGACTTCTATGTTCGCGTTTTGCCATCTCTTTCAAACGGTCTATCAGTTCGACATTAAGACGGAACATTGTGGCTTTTTTAGGGACTGTTGCTTCCATAATGCTATCATTTTATTTGCAAATATAATGCAATTATATAACATTAGCAAATTTAATAGTGTTTTGAATAAGTCGAACGAATTATTTTGAAATAATATCTATTTTTGTGATATGGAATCAATCAAACGACAGTTATGTTCAAAGAATCATCTAAAGCTCCTAAACCACGCTATGAACTGCTTGACGGACTACGCGGAGTAGCCGCCATTATGGTAATTTTCTATCACGTGGGAGAATGTTTCGCCACATCGGTACGCGACCAATGGATTAACCACGGTTATCTGGCTGTGGATTTTTTCTTCGTGCTGTCGGGGTTCGTGATAGGATATGCATACGATGACCGCTGGAAACGAGGACTCACTTCGGGCGGATTCCTGTTGCGCCGCCTTATCCGCCTGCAGCCTATGGTAATAATAGGCGTGACACTGGGTGTGATATCATTTCTAATTCAGGGATGCGAACAGTGGGACGGGTCATCAGTGAGCACCGGTGCCGTATTGCTGTCATTGCTGCTTGGACTGCTCATGCTGCCGGCTCTTCCGGGTACTGCTCCCGAAGTGCGCGGTAACGGAGAGATGTTTCCTCTCAACGGTCCATCATGGTCATTATTTTTTGAATATATAGGCAGTATATTTTACGCTCTGTTTCTGCACAGATTGTCGACACGCATGCTGCGCGTATTCACCGCTCTGTCCGGCATTGGCTTAGCAGCCATTGCCATTGGTAACGGTTCCGGCGATTATCACCTCGGCGTAGGCTGGACAGCCGAAGGGGGCGGATTCTGGCTGGGTCTTGTCAGAATGACATTTTCTTTCTCCATGGGACTTCTGCTGTCACGTGATTTCAAGCCTATAAAGATACGTGGTGCATTCTGGCTATGCTCGGTACTCATCATCACGGTTCTGGCTGTGCCGTATATCGGAGGTGCGGAAAGACCGATGATAGCCAACGGTATATATGATGCCATATGTACTCTTGTCGTTTTCCCCGCTATAGTTTACCTCGGCGCATCAGGGCAAACTACAGACCGTCATTCGGCTCTCACCTGCGAATTCTTAGGCGCCATATCATATCCGGTATATATCATCCACTATCCGTTTATGTACCTCATGTATGCATGGGCATGGAAAAACGGCTATGGATTTGACCAAGTGTGGTATGTGGCATCAGCCATTGTGATTACGGTAATCATACTCGCATGGCTACTTCTTAAGTATTATGATGAGCCTGTGCGCCGTTACCTGTCGGGCAAACTGATAAAAAAGCGCAATAATTAACGGCAAGCACCGTTAAAATTTATGTGAACAATTACGAAATACGACGTTACGCCACGGCAACCTTTCTTATAATAGCGCTAGCCGTAGTGGGGGTATGCATTTACTTTTCATCGGCTCTGGTCAATGAACTTTCCGTACAGGAACGCGCACGTATGCAGATATGGGCTGACGCCACCAAGCAGATAGTCAGCGTCTCGACAGCAGGCGACGCATCAATGGACAACATCGATTTCCTGTTCAGCATAATAGAAGCGAATACCAACATCCCGGTTCTGCTGACGGACAATGCCGGACAAATAATCCAGCAACGCAATTTCACACTTCCTAATCCGGATGCCGCCGTTCCGCTGTCAGATTCACGAAACCTCGAATATCTGAGTGACAAATTATCCAAGCTACAGAATTCTGACAATGTAATTCCTATTAAAATTGACGAGCATACCACTCAGCATCTTTATTATGAAGACTCAACCCTGCTGCGTAATCTAAGCCGTTACCCTTACATACAGCTACTGGTAATGATAGCGTTCGTCATAGTGATTTATTTTGCCGTAACTTCATCAAAGAAAGCTGAACAGAACAAAGTGTGGGTCGGGTTATCAAAAGAAACGGCACACCAGCTCGGCACTCCCATATCGTCACTCATGGCATGGGTGCACCTGATGAAAGACATGAATCTTGACGCCGATATGGTCAATGAAATGGATAAGGATGTCAACCGCCTTTCCACCATAGCCTCACGATTTTCCAAAATCGGGTCACGACCAAACATGGAATTCGGTGACCTTAACGAGATAGCCATCGCCTCTGTAGACTATATGTCATCACGCATATCCTCACAGACTACCGTCACCCTCAATGAAAGTGATACTCCTCTAATGGTCAACATGTCGGCACCACTACTGCAGTGGGTCATGGAGAATATTATCAAAAACGCCGTTGATGCTATGGAGGGATGCGGAACCATAACAGTCACGACCACTGCTCACAATGATTATGCCATAATCGACATCACAGATACCGGACGTGGCATGACCCGACGTCAGCGCCGTGCCGTATTCACCCCCGGGTATACTACCAAGAAACGAGGCTGGGGACTGGGTCTAACCCTTGCAAAACGCATCATAGAACAATATCACGGAGGAAAGATATGGGTCATCAACTCCGTGCCCGGCGTAGGCTCGACATTCCGCATCCAACTACCGCTTTTACATTAAACACTCCGATATGCGCCAACTATTTGTAACCGACCTCGATGGAACCCTGCTCAATTCACAAAGCCGCGTAAGCGATACTTCAGCGCGCATACTGTCACATCTTACCGACCAAGGCGCACTCATAACAGTAGCTACAGCCAGAACACCGGCAACAGTAGTACCGCTTCTTAGCCACACACGCATTAAAGGTCCCGCCATAGTAATGACCGGAGCCGCCTTGTATGACCTCAACGAGCAGAAATTCATACATAGATGCGTAATACCTGATAACACTGTAACGGCGATAATCGATATCCTTCACGAGGCACACCTTAATGCGTTTGTCTACAACGTCGATGCCGCTGACCCTAAAATCATCAACACATATTATTTCGGTACGCCATCAGCTAAAGAACAGAAATTTATCGACGAGCGCTCGCACCTGAGCCTGAAACGCATCCACATAAACCGTTCCGACCTTTCCATCACAAACCTACCGGGCGAAACATCCCTGATATTCTGTCTTGGACCAGCCGATGCTATAATTCCTGCGGCCCAAGCTCTGCGCGAAAGCGGCATGTGTTCGGTATCGGATTATCCGGATATATTCAACCACACCATCCGCTATCTGGAAATTTTCGCTCCCGGTGTATCAAAAGCCAATGCCATAGAGCGGCTGCGCCGTCACTATTCCGCTGACAGGCTGATAGTATTCGGAGATAATCTCAACGACCTTCCTATGATGCGGATTGCTGATACTGCCGTAGCCGTAGCCAATGCTTTAGAAGCGGTACGTGAGGCCGCAGATATTGTAATAGAAAGCAACGACACTGATGCCGTAGCCCGCTTTATAGCCGAGCATTTCAATCCTTAAAACAACACTCTGAGCACATCAAGCGACTTAATAGCCCCCAGCGGTGTGTGATGCAATGAGAAATAACGAAGCTCACCGTCAAGCAGCGCGTTTCTCTGCAAGCGGCTCATCCTATAGAGATGCATGTTGGTATAATTCATCCGCGACAGAGCATACACGGCAGCCGATTCGTCAGCATTCAACCACTGGCGATGAAGGGGAGCCGTAACACGAAACACTCCGTCAATCATATCAAACACCATACCCTGTCTGTAGCCTTCCGTATCCGGTTCTATACCAAGCAAACGACCCAATCCCCACAAAAAGCATATATGGAAATTAGCAGACCGTCCTGCCTGAATCCCGTCAAGCACCCCTACTGAATCACATACGTAATGCCACACCGACTCATCGGCATCACCGTCACGCAGCACTAAGTCAAGCACTTCAGCCATAAAAAGCGCCACCGCGCTCTTAACGGGATGCATCAGCAGTCCGTTATAAGACTGAAGCTGACGCACACCGCCCATACGCATCACCTCCTGACCCGGCTTACCGTATGCCACGCACTCCGCCACTCCCAGCGGCATAAGAAGCGCCCTCATTCTTGACGCCTCCCTGCCATTGCCAGCCGGTATAGCGAAAGCCACCCTACCCGCTTCAAGCGAATAAGCCGAAAGTATGGTATGCCGCTCCGAATGCTTCACCTGACGGAGGGCGATTATGTGCATTTTCTGATTCATCAGGTAAAAATTTAAGGCAAATTTAATAAAATTACCTACAAAAATTCCGGATTATTTGCACAAATAAAAAATAGTATCTATATTTGCACTCGCTTTTAAGGACACACCTTATCAGTCAAGGCCCATTCGTCTATCGGTTAGGACGCAAGATTTTCATTCTTGAAAGAGGAGTTCGATTCTCCTATGGGCTACCAATAATAACGTAACTAAAACGAGAACTAATAACAGCAATGGCAAACCATAAATCATCGCTTAAAAGAATTCGTCAGACTGCATCACGCCGTCTTCGTAACCGCTACTATACCAAGACAGCCCGTAACGCTGTTCGCAATCTTCGCAAGATGACCGATAAAGCTGAAGCTCAGGTAACATTGGTTAAGGTTACAAAGATGCTTGATCAGCTTGCAGCCAAAAAGACAATTTCTAAAAATAAAGCTGCAAACCTTAAGAGCAAGCTCGCTATCCACGTTAACAAGCTTGGCGCTTAAGTCCATATCAGCCGTCAACGCTGTCAAGCGTTGCGCTGTCAAGGCCCATTCGTCTATCGGTTAGGACGCAAGATTTTCATTCTTGAAAGAGGAGTTCGATTCTCCTATGGGCTACCAACACAAGCATATATTCCTTAACGGATATATGCTTGTAATTTTATCTACAACCTAACCCCGATACTCTTTCCTGCAATGAAAAAAATACTCACATCCCTATCAGGCTTAATCACACTCACGCTTCTCATCATTTCGTGCTCAGACGGAGGCAAAAAGATTCAAGGTCACTGGAATATTGTGGAATACGATTGTATCTTCACATCCTCGCACCAACTCACCACTATCACTACATATCCACGACTCCTGTTTTCATTCTACCCTGACGGGACTTTCAATTGCAATACTGACTGTAATGCCTTATCCGGCAACTATATTGCCGATGATACCAATCTGAGTTTCTCTGACATATCATCGACTGAAATCGCATGTGAAAATGAACTTATAGAACGTAGCCTGAAGGTTCTTATCCCTGAAGTCGAAACTTACGAATTATCAGGAGACTCCATCATAAATATGTACGATAAAAAAGGCTCCTTACTTATCAGACTTTCCCGTAGATAAACTATTTTCAGCAAATATAGGGGCTGACGTCACACCCTACGCAATTTTAATTATTTCATTGTGCTCTTTGCTGCTTTAGAGCCGGTTCGTACAGCTGTATGTGATACCGAGCCGAATCATTGGTGCGGTGGCAGCTACCGCTTATGAGAGTGTCTCCCGTGTCTTTCTTACTTCTTCCA
>CAMWPX010000074.1 GCA_947176205.1 uncultured Porphyromonadaceae bacterium | reverse complement strand
TTGTGTGATCGGTATTCAGAAAACATTGGCTGTAGGATATCCAATGTGGGTGGCGGCAGTGATGGGTATAATAACCGGTGCGTTTGGCGGAGTGATACGTGATATACTTATCAATGAAGAACCGTTGATATTCCGTAAAGATATATACGCTACCGCTTGTCTTGTAGGGGCATTGGTCTATTGGGTGATAATGTTGTGTGGCGGTTCACCGGTAGTTCAGCAGCTTGCATGTGGTGTGACTATAATTCTGCTGCGTTTCCTTGCTATACGGTATTCTCTTTCGCTTCCTGTTCTTGCTCCGATGGTGCCGGGTGAGTCTGACGAGGTGAAAAATGATTAAATTTTACCACTGTCGCGGATTAGACTATTGACTGGTGAAGTGTAAATGATTAATTTCGTAGAGTAAATCCACTTATATTCACTCTATGATATTAACTTTACTATGATTGGTACTATATCTCGTTTACTTATTGCCGCCGGTGTGATATCGGCTGTCTCGCTTACGGCTTATGCCGACAAAGTAGTGATTCTTCATACTAATGACACTCATTCGCAGATAGAGCCTGACGGGCATGACCGTGGCGGTGTGGCTCGGAGAAAGGTGTTGATTGATAGTGTGAGGGCTGTAGAACCTAATGTTATATTGGTCGATGCCGGTGACGCAGTGCAAGGGTCATTGTATTTTACTCTCTTTGGCGGCGATGTGGAGAGCAAGGTGATGAATGAGATGGGTTATGATATTCAGATTCTTGGCAATCATGAGTTTGATAATGGCATAGAGTGGATAGCCGACTATTGGAAAGGAGTCAATGCGACTAAATTGGCTACTAATTATAATCTGCAGGGTACACCGCTTGATTCTATGGCTGTGGCTTATGAGATAGTGAAGGCGGGTGATAGGCGTATCGGTTTCTTTGCGATAAATCTTGACCCGAATGATATTATTCTTGATGAGAAATTCGGCGATATAAAGTATCTTGACCCTGTTAAGGCGGCTAATTCATTGGCGTGGTATCTCAAAAATGTTAAGAATGTAGATAAAGTAGTGGCTATTACACATATAGGGTATGCTAACGAAAATGACTTGTTTAATGACCGTGATTTGATAAAAGCTACGGATAACATCGATATTCTTATCGGTGGTCACTCTCATACCGCCATATTCCCTTATGGCAACAAGGATGAGATAGTAAAGCCTTATTATCCTAATGCATCCGGCGATTCCGTTCTGATAGCGCAGACCGGTCGCCAAGGATTTTATCTTGGTCAGATAGATATTGATTTTGATAAAGATAATATTACATCGCAGTTGATACCTGTGGATAAGAGGCTTGATTCACGGGTGGATGAATCGCTTGTGCGATTGATTGCTCCTTATAAGCATGTGGTTGATTCGATAAAAGCAATCAAGATAGGTAAAGTCGGTCAGGATATGAACACCAATGAACCGGCGTTGCTCAACTGGATGGCTGATTATGTGTATGAAAGGGGTAAAACTATCTCCGGAAAGAATGTGGATTTGGCGATAGTCAATAAGGGTGGTGTGCGACGACCTATACTTAAAGGCGACCTTACCAAAGGTGCTGTTATGGAGACTTTCCCATTTGAAAATAAAGTGGTGGTGCTCGAACTTAAAGGTGATGTTTTGGCAGAAGTGTTTGATACTATGGCAAAAAGAAAAGGTGAGGGGGTAAGTAAAAATGTAGATGCTGTTATCTCACCCCAAAATGATAGATGTGAATCAGTGAAAATTTCCGGTAAATCTATTGACCCGGATAAAATATATCGTGTGGCAACCATAGATTACCTTGCAAACGGAAAGGATGACATGGTAGGGTTAAAGCAAGGAATTATTACTCACATAAGTCCTGATTTGGTATATGATGACATGATTGCTGATTTTGTATCAGGTAAGATAAAGAAGCGTCAGATGAAGTATGACGGTAACAGAAGGATGCATTACGCTGATGAAAAATAGGATTGTTGTATTTTGTCTGCATATAGCCGTAGTTTTTTCATGTTTTGGTGCTCGTAAACCGGTTGATGCTCAGGCGTGGGCTGATTCAGTGATGAATACGCTGTCGGAGCGCGAGATGATAGGGCAGTTATTTGTGCCGCGTCTTGATATCACGGATAACGCAGCCGGATTTGCTCAGTTGAAAAATCTGGTGACAAATCATGGAATCGGGGGATTATTGTTAGGTAAAGGCACTTGTAGCTCTTATGCCGCTTTAATCAATTATGGGCAGTCACAGGCGAAAATACCACTGATGATTACTCTTGACGGAGAGTGGGGACCGGCAATGCGAGTGACTGATGCTCCACGATTTCCGTATAATATGGCTTTGGGGGCTATGCGTGATACCCGCCTTGCTTATGATTTCGGGCGCGAAGTGGCGCGAGAATGTGCGGCTCTCGGTATACAGGTGGATTTCGCTCCGGTTCTTGATGTCAATTCCAATCCCGGTAATCCGGTGATAGGTCAGCGGTCGTTTGGCGAGAATCCATACAGGGTGGCTCAGCTTGGAGCTTTGTTCTGTCAAGGACTGGAAGATGGAGGAGTGATGGCTGTGGGAAAACATTTCCCGGGTCATGGTGACACATCTGTTGATTCACACAAGGCATTACCTACTGTCGCTCATTCGCGTGCGGTATTGGATTCGTTGGACTTATTGCCGTTTCGTGAGTCGATACGCATGGGCATGTCAGGTATAATGGTCGGTCACTTGAAAGTACCGGCTCTTGATGCAAAAGGGACACCGGCATCGTTATCAAAAAAGATTACCACTGATTTATTGAAAAACGAGCTTGGTTTCGGTGGATTGATTTTTACCGATGCTCTTGCCATGAAAGGTGCGGTAAAAGGCTCCGGTGAGAATAATTGCGTGTCGGCATTCAGAGCCGGAGCGGATATAATGCTTTCTTCTGCTGCTCCTGTGGCTGATATGGAATCAATGTATAGAGCGCTGAAGAGCGGAAAGATTTCACAAAAAGATTTGAAAGAACGATGCCGGCGGGTTTTGATAGCCAAGTTTAACTTAGGCTTGAATCATCGTCCCGTTCCGGCGGATGTGGCTGATGTCAGGAGTGTGGTTAATTCCGCTGGAGCTTTTGACCTGATTGACAGAATTTCCAGAGCGGCTATTACCGCTGTCAGTGACCCGTCGGAGATATTACCGATAAAGAATCTGGGTGAAAAACGGATAGCCGTGGTCAGCATAGGAGAAAATGCACGAAATGATTTTTCCGATTTATGCGCTCAGTACACATCAGTAACGCGTTATGGAGTTACTGATGGTAATATATCGTCAGCGGCATTAAAAAATATACTCGAATGTGACGTAGTGGTGGTAGGGGTGTTCTCATATAAGCCATGGGCTGTAAATCTCTATCAGCGGTTGTCACAAAGCGGAAAAACGGTTGGCGTATTTTTTCTTAATCCTTACAAAATGTCAGGATTTGGCATTGATGTGGATAAACAGACTGTTATAGCTGCTTATGGTGAACAGCCGTCATTACAGCGTGCTGCAGCTCAGGGTGTGTTTGGAGGGATGGAAATCAGTGGAAGGTTACCGGTAAATGTCCCTCGGGTTGCGGCGGAAGGCACAGGAGTGGATATCAGAAAAATCAGACTGGGCTACACATCTCTTGCCGAGGAGAATATGAATTCGGATTTAGCTGCGAAGATTGATTCTATTGTTAATCAGTGTATAGAACAGCGTGCATTTCCCGGATGTCAGATAGCAGTGGTGAAGGATGGCAATTTTGTGATTAATAAATCTTACGGGCACCTTACGTATCAGGCTGATTCTCCAGTAGTGACTGATAGCACTCTATATGATGTGGCTTCGATGACAAAACCTCTGGCTACTGTAGCTGCGTTGATGAATCTGTATGACGAGGGGAAATTTCAATTAACGGACAGTATAGGTAAATTTCTGCCACAACTTTCCGGTTCGGGCAAAGGCTCTTTTACGGTTCTGTCATTACTTAATCATACTACCGGATTGGGCGGAATTGATTTGTTCAGGTTGCTTTTTGGTGAGAAATGGAGTAAATCTACAGTCAAGCAGGTTATAAGCGGTAAGATTAATTTAAGAGATGAGTTTGCACCGGCTACAGATAGACATAAATCCATTAATGGTATAACTAAAACTGATTATTCAGGAGATGCGTTTAGAGATTCTGTCATATCCGATATTATAAAATTCAAAATCAAGAAAAGGGGGAATTACAGGTATAGTGACCTGAATTTCTTTCTACTTCGTAATATGGTGGAGAGTTTAAGTGGAGTTACGCTTGATAATGTGAGTCGGAAATTTTATGATGATTTAGGCGCGTGGCGTACAGATTTTCAGCCATTGAATCGTTTTTCAGCCCGAAATATTGCTCCGACGGAATATGACAGTTTGTATCGTAGAAGTCTTGTTCATGGCAGTGTGCATGATGAATTAGCGGCATTTTCCGGTGGAGTGGAGGGTAATGCAGGTTTGTTCTCTACAGCCACCGATGTTGCCAAAATATGCCAAGTATGGTTGAATCAGGGTGTGTATGGTGATAAGCGATATTATACTTCATCTACGGTAAAATTATTTACCGGTAAAAAGTCAAAGGATGGCAGAACTCCGGGATTTGATACGGCGTCACGTAACAAAAGTCTATGCGATATGCCTGTAAATATCTATGGTCATACCGGTTTTACCGGAACATCATTCTGGATAGCTCCTGACCAGAAACTTATCTATGTGTTTCTGTCAAATAAGATATACCCTGTGCGGGACAACAAGGCTTTTAATGATTTGAATCCCCGCGTGGCTATATTGCGTGAGATATACAAGGCTTTGTAGCTAATATTTATTTCATAAACACAAGATAGACGGCAGCGATAAGCAGAATGAAGGCAAGGATATGATTCCACTGCAGGTGAAAGCCTTCAAAAGCCCATAGACTGAAAATTACGAATACCACCAGAGTGATAACCTCTTGCATGACCTTTAGTTGAATCAGTGAAAACGGACCTCCGTTTCCTTCATAGCCAAGACGATTGGCAGGTACCTGAAAGCAATATTCAAGCAACGCAATACCCCAAGAAAAAAGGATTACTACATACAAAGGCCAGTTTGTAGATACACCTGATGACGATAATTTCAGATGACCGTACCATGCAAAGGTCATAAAAACATTGGAGATAACAAGGAAGATAAGAGTAAGTACTGCCGATGACATATCAAGTAATGATTTTGAAGTTTTCGGCTGCAAAGTTAGTTAAAAATCAAATTTCTCACTTCTTGACCGCTCACAATTTCAACCGATTTATGGTTATCCCGTAATATTTTTGAAAAAATATTTGGTTAATTAATAATTATACGTATATTTGCAGTGTCTGATAATTAAGTTTATGAATAACAGCATAAATATTCAATATTGGTGGCGCCTTGGTGATTTTGCCGAGGGCTTGGTTGCGTAGTTTATTTTAGAAATAATATCCAATGTAATATACATCGCTCGGCAGAATTATTGCCGAGCGATTTTTATTTGAAATATAAATCATTAAAACTTATAATATTATGTGTAATTATTCTTTTGAAAATTTATTGCCTGTAGATGAAAACGGTTATTATGGAGAATTCGGCGGTTCGTATATTCCTGAACCACTGAAAGTGCGTCTTGAGGAAGTCAATAAAGCTTTTCGCCATTATATAAATGACATGGAGTTTCTGAATGAATTTGAGGATTTACTGCATAACTATGCAGGACGCCCTTCGCCTCTGTTTTTAGCTAAAAAATTGAGTGAACGCTATGGCGCGCAAATTTATCTCAAGCGTGAGGATTTGAATCACACCGGAGCGCATAAGATTAACAATGCGTTAGGACTTGGTTTGCTTGCCAAACGTATGGGTAAACGCAAAATTATTGCAGAGACAGGAGCCGGTCAGCATGGAGTAGCTGCTGCTACGGTTGCGGCGTTGCTGGACCTTGAGTGTGTGGTTTATATGGGAGCGGAAGATGTAGCGCGTCAGCAGCCAAATGTAATGCGAATGAAAATGTTAGGGGCAAAGGTGATGCCTGTGGATGCTGGTAATGCAACTCTTAATAATGCTGTAGATGCAGCTTTGAGTGCATGGGTAGCTGATGAAGAGGCTTTCTATCTAATTGGTAGTGCTGTTGGACCACACCCATTTCCGGAAATTGTGGCACGATTCCAGTCGGTAATCAGTTTTGAAGTGAAAAAACAACTTGAAAAACTTATCGGTCGTAATAATCCTGATTATGTGATTGCTTCGATAGGTGGCGGTAGTAATGCTGCCGGAGCATTCTATCATTTTATTAATGATGAGCGCGTGAAATTGGTGGCAGTAGAGGCAGCCGGTAAGGGAGTTGGAACTGGAGAAAGTGCAGCGTCAATCACCGAGGGACAGACAGGCGTGTTGCATGGTTCCCGGACTAAAGTACTTGCCAATGCCGACGGCTCTGTAAAGGAGGCATATTCCATTTCGGCAGGATTGGATTATCCCGGTATTGGTCCGTTGCAATCGTATTTGGCTGAAAATGGACGTACTCAGGTGCTTGTGGCTGATGATAAGGAGGCATTGGATGCCGCTTTTCTTCTGGCTGAGGAAGAGGGCATAATACCGGCGTTGGAAAGTAGTCACGCACTTGCAGCCTTAAAGAAAATCAAGTTTGAGGCTGATGATATTGTGGTGGTTAATTTATCAGGCAGGGGTGATAAAGATATGGGTACTTATATGAAATATATGATAGAAGATTAGTGGTAGCTTTTGATGTAGTCTATGGCGAAATCAAGAATGGTATCGTGACCAGACGCCATATCGGTCGGATCCATATCTATTGAGCATCCTTCTGTAGGTTCGACACCGAATTCGGTTATATGACCTTCAGAATCAAGAATTGAAGAGCCCGAGAAACGAATTCCCCACCCGTTGGGGAGTTCGTAGCTTATGGGCATGCCGCTTCCTCCTCCGGTCGTGCTGCCTATAACAGATACTTGGGGCAGACTGCTCATAATTGATACGAAATTGTTTGCGGCACTAAATGTACTGCGGTTGGTGAGTACTACTACCGGTTTACCCCATGCATAGTGTCCGTCGGCTATAGGTGTGATATAATATGGATATGGTTCGGAGAAATCATTATGTCCCGGTCCGGTTTTGTGGACGATATATCCCGCAAGAATTTCGTGGTCGATAAATCTGTTGACCAAAGTTTCAACGTTTGTAAGGGAACCGCCGCCATTGTCACGCACATCAATGATTAGTGCCTGTGCATTTGAAAAATATGAGAGAATATAATCAATATTACCGGCTCCAAGTCCTGATTCGAATGATGCGTAATGTATATAAGCAATGTTTTCCGGCAGTATACCGTAATCAAACGAACCGATTGACCGGTAATTGAAGTTGAAGTAATATTGTTGTATTATGCGTGCGTCATAATTCTGGGGATAATCGCTCCACCACTGACGATAATATGAAGTGGCAAACGGTGAGGATAGATTGGTGTGTCCGTCGCGTAGTTCAGCGAGCATGTCGGAACAGACCTCAAACAGTTGATAGGAGGTCATGGAATTGTTGACTTTAGGACGATATTTCGAGTATATTTCGTTCCAGTCCACATCTTTTTCTTCGAAAAAGCAATATCGGGTGTCAATCGTTTTCCACAAAGAGTCAAAATTACCTACAGCATCATTGTTGAAATCATCAGGCATCTGATGGCAACTTGCTGTGAAAAGTAAAAATATGATGTAAATATAGTGTTTCATGTGGTGAATGTCAGAACGTGGCAGAGATTATTTTTGCAGCAGGACTTATGCGTTTATTGGGGTTTAATGAAATCCATTCGCCGCTTATACCTACAATGGCACAATGTGTGTAGTTATGGGTGACAATATCATTCACTTTAGTAGAATGAAAATTGGCGGAATATCCTATTCGCAATGAGGTATTCCCGAAATTCAGGTCGGCAGTCAGGAGATTGTCCAATCGGAAAAAGTTGCCGAACCAAGCACAGTGTGCAAGTCCTGACCTGTTTCCCAAAAATATTTCATAGTAGAGTTCATTGTAATCGGGCGAGAAAAAAGCTCCGATGACAGGTAGTGTGGGTTGGTACCGTAGTGTTATAGGAAGACTCCACAGATGTGTTTTGTAGGTAATATAGCCAGTGGCATTAAGTGTAGCCGCTGCTTTGGCTGATGCGGGATTATTGCCGTTACGACTTAGATAAAGACACCCTAAGTCTATCATGGCACTTCCGCCGACTCCGGCACTAAGTCCGTAGGGAAGTTTCCATCTGTACATCATTCCCCATGAAAAATTAATTCCGGCATACCAGATATCTGTGTTTTTAGCCTGATTTTTTGAACAGCTGGCATCAAGATTGAATCTGAGCTGCATTATCCATCTTTCAGGAGAAAATTTCATGGACTGAAGTCGGTTATAGCCGAAACCTACTGTCCAGCCAGCGTATTTTATGGGAGATAGATATGTGTCGGCTATGTGTGAAGAGCCGCTTGATAATGTGTATGCAGACCATACCGGGCGTAATACGGTTGAGTCTGATTCGGTCTGAGCCATGATGCTGTTTGTCGATGTCAGCATAATGATGGCAGATATAATCAGTCGGCTAACTATATGTAGTGGAAATTTCATCGGCAGGTATAGGGATTAAAAGATTCTTTGCTGTCCGAGCATTTCATCCCGGACTTCATCTTCAGATTTGTCGTTGTCTGGGTCTTCTTCAATACTGTTGTCGGTTAGTCCGGTTTCGGGTTCATCGTCAATTTCTGAATCAGATTCAAGTTGGATAGGGGTGAGTTCGATGATTTCGGCAACAGAGAGATTAGTGAGACGTTTACCTTTGGCTTTTAATGATTTTACAGCTACAAATTCGCGTGAACCAACTGTAAGGGGAGCCTTGAAGTCATCGACACCTCCGAATGTGATTTCAAATCGGGCACCGAGAGCATCAGAAAGTGCTATGAGCTGTGATTTGGGATTATCGCCGATGAAGCTTTGTTTGTTGATAGTTGGCTCAAATGTAAAGCGCTTTAGATATGGGTATCCTTGCTGCTCGGCATCATATAAGATACAGGTCCATACTATACCCGGACGGAATTTTTCAATCCGAAGTATGTTGTCTTCGTAATGATTGGTGGCATCGAATGTCGACGTATAGTATTCACCGTTCTTTAGTATTACTAGTATTAGGTCATTGGCGGCAAATTCTCCAAGGTAATTACCACGACCTTCATAGTTCAGACGCAGAATGTCAGGGTCAAACCATACTTCACGACCGCCAAGGGTGGATACACCTTTTTCTTTTATGGAGAATTTATGCACTTCGTTTTTTGTGACGATATTACCTAATGCCCCTCGACCTTTTATGGCAAGTTTGCTGAAGTCAACGTCAAGGAATAAACTTTTCAGACGATTCTTTGGCTTTAGAGTAACTTTGACTATTTCGGCTTCACCGTTGGGGTTTGCAGTAAACCATACTATCTTCGATCCCGGCATGTTTTCCTGTGTGATGTAGTAGTCTTTATCACGGTTGATTCCGGAGATATGGAAGCGTTTCATATAGTAAATGCCGCCTTTCCCGTTCTGGTATATGACATTATATGTTATGCGGTCAGCCTCGTTGCGTTTATATACGCTTACGTGCAGTATATTTTTACCGACCGACATTTTTTCCTGTACTTTGCTTACACGGAAGCGGCCGTCTTTGTAGATTACAAGTATGTCGTCAAGGTTAGAACAGTTGCAGATATACTCTTCTTTCTTTTCTTTGCTCAGTGCTGTGCCGATAAAACCTTCCTGACGGTTGATATATAATTTTTCATTGGCTTCGGCTACGTTGGCGGCCTCAATAGTGTTGAAGTTCTGAATGGTGGTACGTCGGGGGTGTGCGCTACCGTATTTTTGCTTGAGTTTTTTATACCATTTTATAGTATAGACTGTTAGCTCGTTCAAATCTTTTTCCAAAGCATCAATTTTCTCACGGTATGCAGCTATATTCTCATC
>CAMWPX010000073.1 GCA_947176205.1 uncultured Porphyromonadaceae bacterium | reverse complement strand
TTCTTGTATTCTGAAAGATTTTATCATGGCAGGAAGCGAGCCGGGAACACCCGCAAGAACCGATTTGTTGCCGTCGCGTTCTTTGAGTTTTATTTGCTCCCAATTCTGTGCAACATCATTAGCGGATGCTACAGTTGTATCACCAAACACATGTGGATGACGGAATATCAGTTTGTCATTAAGGCTGTCAGCCACATCGCATATGTCGAAATCCCCCGTCTCTTCACCTATCTTAGCATAAAAAAGTATGTGAAGAAGCACATCGCCCAACTCTTTTTTTATGTTTTTCTTGTCATTGCCCAGCAGCGCGTCACATAGTTCGTATACCTCCTCTATTGTGTTCGGACGCAGTGATTCGTTAGTCTGCTTGCGGTCCCATGGACATTTGACGCGCAGGATATCAAGTGTGTCTATCACTCTACCGAGAGCTTCAATCTTTTCTTCGCGTGTATGTGACATAAGTTTATGTTTATTCGTGTTCGTAGTTATTTAATCCGTTGGTAAGCCAGTTGACAAACTTATCTATATTTTCATCATAATAATATGGCATGCCCATCGGTTGACCGGCATTATTCAGTATCACATAATAAGGTTGGATACTTGCTGCGAATTTATAGCGCTGCAGGAAACTCCATTTATCGCCAACGGTTTCCAGAAGCACCTGCTTGTCATTTTCAATGACATTGATAGGCTGGGGCAAGTCTGATTTGTCATCGACCATAAGAGTAATCATTACGAAGTTTTCTTTAAGCAGTCCTTTTACCGCCGGGGCATCAAATACCGCACCTTCCATTTTTCGGCAGTTTACACAACCGTAGCCGGAGAAGTCTACAAGTACGGGCATTTTATGTTCCGAGGCATATTTCATGCCTTCCTCATAATCGTCAAACGTGGTGACATGTGATGATTCGTATAGGTTGAAGTCCTGTGTATATAGCGGTGGGACAAAAGCGCTGACACCTTTGAGTGGTGCCCCCCAGAGTCCCGGCAGCAGATATACCGTCATTGAGAATGATATCAAGGCAAGGAAAAAGCGCAGAATGCCCACGGATTCCACCGGTGCATCATGGCTGAAGCGTATTTTGCCAAGTAAATAAATACCCAACAATGCGAAAATGACAATCCATAAAGCCAAGAATATTTCTCTGTCAAGTATATGCCAGCCATAAGCAAGGTCAGCAACGGATAAGAATTTGAAAGCAAGGGCAAGTTCAAGAAATCCTAACACGACTTTGACAGAATTCAGCCAGCCGCCCGAACGTGGCATTTCTTTAAGCATAGTCGGAAAGATGGCGAATAGAGCAAACGGGATAGCCAATGCGAGAGCAAAAGCACCCATACCGATAGCCGGTCCGGCTATACTCCCTTTAGTGGCTGTTTCCACAAGTAGTGTTCCGATAATCGGTCCGGTACATGAGAATGATACGAGAGCCAGTGTGAACGCCATAAAGAAGATACTGATTAATCCGGTTGTACGTTCAGCTTTGCTATCCATTTTATTGCTCCACTTTGCCGGAAGTTTTATATCAAATGCTCCGAAAAATGATATGGCAAAAACCACGAGCATGGCAAAGAAAATAAGATTGAACACTGCATTAGTAGCAAGTTCATTCAGCTTACCGGCTCCGAACACTGCTGTGATTGTCAGACCGAGAGCGAGATATATCACTATGATTGCTCCGCCGTAAATGAGGGCATCACCTATTGAACGGCGCTTTGACCCGCTACGTTTAAGGAAGAAACTTACCGTAAGCGGAATCATAGGCCATACACAAGGTGTCATAAGGGCAAGTAGTCCGCCAAGGAATCCCCAGATAAAGATGTATATTAACGATGAATTATGTCCGCTTTCGCTTTCCGGGAATTTTACCGGAGCCCATATATTGGCAGAGTCGTCATCCTGCGTGTCCTGATTTTTTGACAGATTGAAATTAATTGCGTTTTTGACAGCTTTGACTTCATCAGGTTGTTGCGTGACATTCGGTGAGCCAATAGTTAAATCAAATGGTTCCTTTGCCGGAGCGGTACAACTTGTAGCCGTACATGCCATGAATAAAATATTACCGATGAATTTGGCGCCATGGCTGTCAGGTAAGAGCTTGAATCGTTGGGTAAATGTTACGTTTGATTCCCACCATGATAATTTTAAGGCATACATTTCGTCCACTACTTCATGGGCAGGAGTAGACGGTACAATTCCACCCACGAGTTCCGCGCCCTCGGTTTTTGTGAAATCAAAAACGGTGGCTTGTGGACCGCCTGATGGAAGTTCCAGTCCATAGATGTGCCAGCCTGATTCAAGGCTTGCGGTAAATGTTATTTTCCCCTCGTTATCTGAAGTCATGCTGACAGATGATGTCCATTTGACAGGATGATATAGTTGGGAATAGCAGTCTATTCCAAATACCAGCGTTGAAATAACAAAAGCTATAATAGAACGTAATCGATTCATTATTTTATGGTTTTAGTCAGGATTTTAGTAGTTGGAGGCAGGCATGTGGCGTCATTGCAGCCCATGAAAGTTATTACGGCTTTGACGGAGCGCGATGCATCTTTTGATTCCGTAAGTTTGAAACGTCGGCGGAAAGTGACATTTGTATCCCACCAGTTTAGAACTCGATTGAACATGGCGTCAGTCTTTTCTACTGTGGCTGGTGCTGATGAGAGTTCTGTGGTAAATATCACGCCATTACTTTGACTCATGTCAATGACTGTGGGTTTCGGTCCGGGACCTTTAGGCAGTTCGGTTCCGTAAAGATGCCATCCCGGTTCCACAATGGCTTTGATTATGACTTCCCCTTCGGTGTCGGAAGTCATTTTTACATTCATTCGCCAGTTTATGGGGGTGGTTTGCGCTGATGTGCTGACGGATAATCCGACACATATCGCACATAAGTACAGTAGAGATATTATACGTCGTGTCATATCATAAGAAATTTCATGCAAAGATAATTCAAATTTACGCAATGACCCCCTTAATTCACACTTTTTACCTAAAATACATTACAGTCAGCGCTATAGTTCAAAAAAAATAGCTATCTTTGCAAATAAATTATCACTATTATTGTTATGGAGCATAAGAAAATACTTTATATTTCTCAAGAAATCGCACCTTATTTAGCTGATTCTCCTATGTCGCTTCTGGGTAGATTACTTCCACAGGGTGCTATGGAAAAGGGTTTTGAAGTACGTACGTTTATGCCCAAATATGGTGTAATTAATGAGCGCAGAAATCAACTTCACGAAGTTATCCGTCTTTCGGGTATGAATGTGATAATTGATGATGCTGACCACCCCCTGATTATCAAAGTGGCTACTCTTCAGCCTATAAGAATGCAGGTTTATTTCATTGATAATGACGATTATTTTCACTTTTCACCCGAAAAGACTCTCGAAATACATCATTCACCTGCCGATAATGACGAACGTATGATGTTCTTTGTACGTGGGGTTATCGAGACAGTTAAAAAACTGCGTTGGGTTCCGGCTCTTATCCACTGCATCGGTTGGACCAGTGCATTGGCTCCGCTATATCTCAAGCGTATGTTTCATGATGACCCCGTTTTCTCATCATCCAAGATAGTTTACTCGTTGCATTCCGACAAGTTTGAAGGTAATCTTGATGAGCGCTTTGTTGATAAATTGCTTCAATGTCAGTTTACCCCTGAGGATTTGGAAGTGCTCGGTGATGGACCTGTTGACTATAAGGCACTCAATCGCTTGGCCATCAATTATGCCGATGCAGTAATTGAATCATCGGAAAGTGTTGAACCGGAACTTGTGGAATATGCCCGGCAGTCAGGTAAACCGTTTATGTTGTATACCGGAAATGACTCTGAAATGTCGCAGCGGTATGTCGATTTCTATTCTCAATTATTATCGTAAAATGAAATTCCTTAATGTATCTATAGGCTGTCTGTTACTTACGGCATTTGTATCATGCGATGATGATGTTACCACGGTAGGTAACTCGCTTGTTACCGACAGCTCGGAAATTAGAGTGGAGACAGATTTTACACTCACCGGTGGTAGCGTGAAAAACGAAGAAATTCAGTCACGCAATACCAATCAGTTATTGGGTCGCTTCGACATCGATGAGTTCGGGGCTTTGTCATCTGATTTCCTCACTCAGTTCCTTTCAGTTAATACCATAGATTTTTCCGGATTGTATCAGCCTGAAACCATGAAAATGCGTTTGCTCATGTTTATGCGTTCAGGTGATTTTACCGGTGACTCCATTGTTCCCATGGGATTTAAGATATATCCGCTCATAGGAAAGTTAAAGCCTAATGAATTGGGCGAAGTGGAGAATATCGCTTCATATTATGATGAAAATAATTGTTGGTCGCCGCAGACTGAGGTTTATTCGGCTAATGCCATGCATAGTGACTCGTTAAGCGCTCTGTCATATCGCACTATAGATGTGACGTTGCCTCAAGAGTTTACAGAAAAATTCTATAATGAGTACACCAACTCACCTACCACATTTCAGTCACCTGCTTCGTTCTCCGAATTTTTCCCCGGTATATATGTGAAAAACAGCTATGGCTCCGGACGTGTGATTAATATCTCTGAATCACGTGTAGTCCTGTCATATAAGCGTAAAACCACATACACCAATCGCGTCGGTGAAGTCCGTGATACTATTTTGAATATAAACAATGCCGTGATGGGTGTTACTCCTGAAGTAATTTCTTATAACAATCTTAACTTAGAGATTTCCCCATCCTTGCAGAAACGTGTCGATGCCGGTGATGCCATGATTATAGCTCCGGCAGGTTACGATGCCCGGATTCAATTCCCTACCCCGCAGATTTTAGAAAATTATAATGCCAATGCCGGAGATTTTTCTGTGATTAACAGCCTTTCGTTGTCTATCCCTGTCGAATCTATTGAAAATCAGTTTGGTATACAGCCCCCTCAGAATGTTCTCCTCGTATTGTCGAATAAGAAGAAGGAATTTTTCAAGAAATCCGAACTTGCTGATAATACGTCTTCATTCCTTGCATCATATGATTCTACTGAAAAATGTTATACTTTCAGCGGGTTGAGAGACTATATACTTGCGATGCTTGAAAAAGATGATGAATTGACAGTTGATGATTACACATTTACTATTACCCCCATCAATCTTGTTACCGAAGATACATCATCATCTTATGGTTCGGGCGAAGCCGTTATCACAGGAGTTAATCCCTACGTCGGTACTCCCGTAATGTGTGGTCTCGATGTTGCCAATGCTAAAATTAAGTTTATTTATAGCAAGCAAGTCATAAATAATTAGTACCTTTGTGCGCCTCTAAAAGGTAATGCCGCAATAGCTCAGTCGGTAGAGCATTTCATTCGTAACGAAAAGGTCATCAGTTCGAGTCTGATTTGCGGCTCAAATACAATAAAGTGGAAATCAATCATTTACAAAGATTGGTTTTCACTTTCTGTTTTATAATACATGTAATTTTCTTGCTAAATTGCATTTTTTTGTCCAAATTTGCGACAGAAAACGATACAAAAACGATACAAACGAATTTAACATTAATTATAAATTATAATGGCGACAATCGCACTTTGTGTTCGGGAAACTCAAAAAAATACAGATGGTTCATATACCATAAAAGTTGCTATCGGGTCTCAATCACGCACGACATATATTGCCACACGATATAAAATTGATAACATTAAGCAATGGAAGGACGGCAAGGTTGTTAAACACCCCGATGCGGATTATATAAATAGGCAACTTAGAAAACTGCTGCATGAGTACGAAACGATATATGAAGCTATGCCTAATCCCAATGTGTCCGCAGCCGACATTCGGCAATATCTTTTGTCGCAGCACAACAAATCAGATTTGCTGAAGGATTATGCGGAGAAATATATAGAACGCTTGAAAAAAGAAAACCGTACTTCTTATGCAAAAAATATGGAGTACACTCTGAAATATCTGTTGGAAAAATTTGGCGAGAATCTGACATTGCAGAGCATTACGCCTTCGACACTGAATATCTTTGAAGATTACCTAATGGGATTGGGTGGTGCTAAGAAAAAAGGAGATAATGCACAGTCCGCTTCATCAACTACTGCCAATATCCGAATGAGCCATCTTAAAGCATTGCTGAATGCTGCTGTCAATGATGGTATAGTTGAGTATAAGATATTTCCCTTCCGCAATTATAAGATGCCTGCAAAGAATGTGCGGGACATCAGTATAAGCAAGTCAGAATTATCTATGTTGCGTGAAGCTGAGTTTACAGGCGTATCGGCAAAACGCCTTACTGTAGCAAGGGATTTGTTTTTGCTCTCGTTTTATTGCGCCGGAATTAACTTAACAGATCTTATGAGCGCGACACTTACCGGTGATGTTCTGACCTTTATCCGCAAAAAGACCGCAGGGAAGAAAACCGGAGCAGATAAGGAGGTATCAATTACCATACAGCCCGAAGCCCGGGAAATAATAGACAGGTACATCAATGAGCGTGGAGAACTTGATATGGGTTATCATTACAGCGAGTATGAGCAGTTCCGGTCTTTCGTCACAAAATCGCTCAATCGTATAGGTAAAGAATTAGGATTTGAAAAGCGTTTGACCTATTATTCCGCTCGCAAAACTTTTGTTCAATTCGGTTCAGAGCTTGGCATACCGCTTTACATCTTGGAGTATTCCATCGGGCAGACCATTAAGGAGGCTAACAACCGTCCTGTGTTCGATTACATCAGGAAGATGCGGCATCAGGCAGACTTGGCTATCAGAACTATTATAGATTACTCGTTTGAGCCGGAAACTGAGGACGCCGCTCCCCTACCCGAATGGGCGCGTAGGAAATAGAAAACAAGAGATATAAGGTTTCATTGTCGTTGATTTATTCAAATCTTCTCAAATATTTTTTATTTTCACATAATTGCTAATTGTGGTTGTGTATTTTCAATAAAATAGCTACATTTGCGTAGCATTATAAACATAAGAGCTTATTGATACCAAGCCTAAGAGCTTATTTCGGAGTGATCCGCGATAGGCTCTTTTTAATTTATACACAGCATGAGTTCACTCGGATCCATCTGGTATCAGCTTGGCATCAAAGATATGACCGATGCCGACCTACAGAAAATAAACAAAAAACTTGAAAATCTTGGAGCAAACATCAAGATTACTCCGGAGTTCGCTAAAAGCATTACCGATGTTTTGCCAAAAGGCATAACGCTCGAACTTGACCCAAAGCTAAAATCTGTCACAAATGAAATGCTGGAAGCGGCAGTAAAAGACAAGGTGATGAGGGTTCAGGTGATGCCGTTGCTTACCCATCTGCGAAAGGCGTTGAAAGACGCCACTAAGGACAATCCGCCTGAGATGGAGGTTGGGGTACAATCCACAAAATTACGCATGCTTATAGAGCGAGTGCTGAACAAGCACGGCTTTATGATAAACATATCCACGGTTAATGACAATTACACAAAGGTTGTTCAACAGAAACTTAATGGCACTCGCTACACAGTAAAGATTCATGCCGATGCAAAAGAGATTACCCGAAGTGTTCAGGCATCTTTGATGCAAGTGCAGAGCCGATATTTCGGATTAAAAATCAGTCGTGACATTCTCTATCGCTCGATAGATGAAGCATTGGGAGGACGCAAATTTCCTATCTCGGTTTACGTCAAGACTGATGATGTCCGAAATGCTGTACAGACTGCGCTTAATAAAGCCTCCGGCATGAATCCGCAGAATATGAAAGCGGCAGTAACGGAGCTTAATCGCGTCCAGGCGGCTCAACTCGGAGCGGCAGATGCAGCGAATACTCATAGTGAAGCAGCTAAAGGAGTAGGCAGTTCGTTATTTTCTCTTTCGGGACCAATAGGAGAGGTCAAATCCATGTTGGCTGACCTTTGGTCTATACATGCGGCAAAAGAATTTCTTTCGCAGGTCATAGAGATTGGTGGTGAACTGGAGCATCAGAAAATCGCCATGGATACCATCTTTGGTGATAAAGGTAAAACGGTTGAGCTTTTCGGTCAAATCAAAGGATTGGCGCGTCAGTCACCATTCGGTGTGATGGAGCTTACCAAATCCGTAAAAGCCCTGTCAGCCTATGGTGTGCAGTACAATGAGATTTACGACACCGCAAAGCGACTTGCCGACATATCGGCTGCAACCTCGGTTGACATTAACCGCCTTATCCTTGCCTTCGGTAAGACAAAATCACGTGGTTTCCTTGACGGGTTGGAAGCAAAGCAGTTTGCCTATGCCAATATTCCTATCTACGAGATGGTGCGTAAGAAGCTGGAGGAATTGGAAGGACAGGCGGTAACCACACAGCAGGTCATGGAGCGCATGAAAAAGCGTGAAATCGGCTTCGATATAGTGAAAGATGTGCTGTGGGATATGACAGACCCCGGTGGCAAGTTCTACAATATGCAGGAAGCGCTCGCCGGTTCTGTCAAAACCTCGTGGAAACTTGTGCGAGACAATATCGAACTGATGTTTGGTGAGATTGCGGAAGGCTCTATCGGTAGCGGATTGAAAAGCATTGCGGAAATGTTGCAAGGGTTGACAAGGAATTGGAGGACACTTGGATCGGTTATTGCGGCTGGAGCGGTTGCTTTCGGAGCTTATAGGGTTGCAGTTGCGCTCAGCAACCGCATGATGGGTGAAGCCAATGCGCTTGGTGTGCGGAAAGCTCTCACATCAAATAAAGTTGCGGCAGCTAACGCCTTGGAAGCTGAATCGTACCGACAATTAACGCACGCTGAAAATTATGCTATTCTTGCAAAGAGTGGATTGCAGAAATTAAATCGCTCGCTTTTATTGTCACACAAAGCACTCACACAAGCGGAATGGGATGGTGTGATTGCAAGTAAAGCTGTAAATTCAGATTATATAGCAAGGAGAATTGCACTCTCTCGTATTACCGCAGCTGAGCTCAGATATTTACTTTCAATAAAGGCTGTCGAAGTGGCAGATGTACGGGCTGCATTGGCATCAAGACATTTAACAGTCAGTCTTGCCTCGTTATGGGCGATGATGAAACAAACGAAGGTGGGACAGTGGTTTTCATCACTTGGCACGTCAATGAAAGGAATATCCCTGTCGGGAATATGGAAGGGCTTTCTTTCATCAGTTCAAAGAGTGCCGGGTCGATTCAAGGCTCTCACCAATCAGTTGACTACGACGTGGACTACATTCACTCAAAAAGTACGCGCATTTACTTGGAGTGGATTTGTCACGGGTGCAAAGAACGGCTTCAAATCCGTCACCCAATCAATAATTCATGCAGAGGTTGGAGTAACACGCCTTAAACTTGCGTTTGCGAGTCTTGGACGAGCCGCATCAAGCATTGGTGCTTTCCTGCTTAATCCAGTCACCATTGCTATGGCAGCCATAGGAGGTCTTATGTACGCTTGGGAGAAGAATAACGAGCAGATGGAAAAAGCTAAAGAAATTGGCGAGAATATATTCACAAAAGCGTCTGAGGGAGCCAATAACTTAAGGCAAATACTCAAAGATATAAAACCATCTGAAGGCCTGTCAACTCACGAATTGACTCAGGGCATCGAGCAGATGGAGCAAGCTATCAAGGATTACTCACCAAGACCATTGCAAGACATTAATGATACTCTTGTGACGCAGGACGGGCATGTACTAACGCTTGTTGAAAGGTATGACGCGCTTAAAAAGAAAGTAGAAGGCGTCAAAGCGGCATATGATGTTATGGGAGATGCTGATAAAAAAGATGTGGGAACAATTGTGTCGGACGCAATAAAATCTACAGGTAGCCTCCTTAATGATACCGTAATGGAGAATGCCAAAGACTATACTGAAAGTCTAAAAAGGCGAAGTGACGCAATTAGAGATGTCATAAAAAATGGGGCTCGTGGGGTAAAACAAGCTGTGGATGCAGCTATTGAGGCTGATGGAGCTTTTGCTAAAGTTGCAAAAGGGATGAAGAACACTGCTGCAATGTTCAATGAACTGGCTTCTAATCCTGAAAAATATTCACTTGAACATTCGTTACCGAATGTAAGAAGTGTTATTTTGGCGGCGGATATCCCAAA
>CAMWPX010000072.1 GCA_947176205.1 uncultured Porphyromonadaceae bacterium | reverse complement strand
TTTGTTGTATAATTTGGTAGTTATACTCAGTATGATTAATAATAATTTTGCAACACGAAACATTAATATTTTTAATTATGAAGCAACTGTTTTATTCTTTGCTATATATGCTCAATGAAATGTCGCCCTACATTTTGTTGGGATTTCTTATTGCAGGATTGATGTATGCGTTTGTTTCACAGAAACAAATGGCGCGGCATTTTTCCGGTTCCGGTTGGAAATCGGTAGTTAAGGCCACATTATTCGGTATTCCCCTGCCCTTATGTTCTTGTGGGGTATTGCCAACTGCTATCGGTATGCGTCGGAGCGGAGCCTCACGGGCATCATCTACAGCTTTTCTTATCGCTACTCCGCAGACAGGTGTAGACAGTATTGCGGCTACATGGTCATTGCTTGGACCTGCATTTGCAGTTATTCGTCCCGTTGCGGCATTGACTACAGCTTTGTTCGGCGGGCTTTTGGCCGGTAAGTCTGAACCGGCTGGTGAATGTGTGATGAATCAGAATCTTGTAGCCGAATCACACGGAAAGTCTTTTGGCGCAAAATGTGTTGATGCTTTGAGATATGGATTTGTAGAATTAGTGGCAAGTATTGGTAAATGGCTTATAATAGGATTGGTTATTGCTGCGATAATCACTGTTTTCGTACCAACTGATTTTTTTGCCGGACTAAGTGACCGTCCGGTAGTGGCTATGCTTGCCGTACTGATTATTGCTGTGCCGATGTATGTTTGTGCTACGGGTTCCATACCCATCGCACTGTCATTGATTCTTAAGGGGCTATCCCCAGGAACTGCTTTTGTTTTGCTTATGGCCGGTCCCGCTGTAAATTTCGCTTCTGTAACTTTGATTTCCAGTGAAATGGGTAAAAAAGCGGCATCGGTATATATTGGGTCTATAATAGTCGGAGCTGTAGCATTTGGGTTGCTTATAGATTATCTGCTACCGTCAGAATGGTTTGCTGTTAAGGCTGTTGATATGCATGCATGTCATGGCAATAATGCTGCCTTTCCGCTATTTCCTACGATATGTTCTGTAATTCTTGTGGGCTAATGTTGTATTCTTTTATAAAAACTTATTCGCATAATAATAAATTCACTAATATGACTAAAAAATATTCAGTTAAAGGTATGAACTGCCCGCATTGTCAGGCAGCGGTGACTAAAAGTATAGCATCTGTAGCGGGTGTCACTCAAGTAGACGTAAATCTTACTACCGGAATAGCCACCGTAGAAGGTAATTACAATGAAAAAGACCTTATGGATGCTGTTCGCCACGCCGGATTCGATATTGCCGATTAGTGTTGAGACAAACTTTTGATTTGATTATTTATATGAAAACATCATATACTTTTATATTCGGCTCCTTGTTGTTATTATGGAGTTGCGAAGGGCATAATCATAATCATGAGCACGGACACGACCATGACCATGACGCTCATGAAGAAACGATGTCGGAAGAGAATCATGACCATGGTGATGAGATAGTTATGTCACCTAAAGATGCTGCTGCATTCGGGGTTAAGACTGATACAGTCTGTGAATCTCAGTTTAATTATGTTATTAATGTCACTGGGGAGATAACCGGTGCTACTGATGACATAGCCATATTAAGTGCTCCCACATCAGGCATGGTTTCTTTTAATAACGGTATCAATGTAGGTAGTAGAGCTAATATCGGTCAAATAATTGCTACGGTCAAATCAACTGATGTATCAGGTGGGAATCCGGATAAAGCGGCACTAATAGCAATGAATGCTGCTAAATCAGAACTTGATAGATTGACTCCTTTGTATGCTGACGGACTTGTCACTCGTAATGAATATAATAGCGCAAAAGCTGAATATGAAAGAGCTAAGGCTACTTATAGTCCTAAAGCAGCCTCCGGTACGGTTATTTCACCTATCAGGGGTATTATATCTGAATTATTGGTGCAGACTGGAGCGTATGTGTCTTTAGGACAACCTATTGCGACTGTCTCAAAAAACAACGCACTAATACTTCGTGCTGATTTACCTGAAAAATACCGTACTATGGTTTCCAATATTGAAAGTGCCAATGTCAGGACTGTATCGGGTGATAAATGGATAAATGTTAAACGAGATAAATCTGTTAACGATGTGATATCATCAAATATCATGCCGGGTTATATTCCTGTGTATTTCAATCTTTCGGATGCAGATGATTTTTCAAGCGGTTCATTCGTTGATGTCTGTTTGGTTGGTGATGACTCCGCATCAGTAATTACTGTAAAAAATAGTGCTATATCAGAGCAACAAGGTGAGTATTTCGTATATGTAAAAATAGATGACCACGGTTATCAGAAGCGTAATGTAAGATTAGGTCAATCCGATGGATTACGCACGGTGGTACTTTCGGGACTTAATCCGGGTGAAGTCGTTGTAAGTGATGGTGTCACGATGATACGATTGGCAGAAACGAGCACAGTGGTACCTGAAGGTCACTCTCATAATCATTAATATAATCGATTGTTATGCTTAGCAAGATAATAAAATACTCATTAGAGAATCGTGCTGTAATTCTGTTGCTTGCCGGATTGATGCTGCTTCTTGGATGCTGGACTATGTTTCGTACCGAGGTGGATATTTTCCCGGATTTGAATGCTCCTACTGTTGTGGTTATGACAGAGGCACCGGGTTATGCGCCTGAAGAGGTGGAGAAAATGGTGACTTTCCCCATTGAGACCAATCTTAATGGAGCATCAGGAGTAAGAAGAGTCCGGTCATCCTCTGCCACAGGTTTTTCTGTAGTTTGGGTTGAGTTCGACTGGAATACAGATATATATCGTGCACGGCAGATTGTATCTGAAAAACTATCGTCAATATCATCACAATTACCGCCGGGATGTGATATCCCTACCCTCGGACCTCAATCTTCAATTTTAGGTGAGATTCTTATTATATCTCTTACTTCTGATACTGTTGCATTACGTGACTTACGGTCTATAGCTGACCGTAATATAGCACCACGATTGTTGTCACTTGGTGGTGTATCCCAAGTGTCCGTTTTAGGTGGAGATGTGGAAGAATATCAGATAAAAGTCAGTCCGGAAAAAATGCGATACTTCGGTGTGACACTTGACCAAGTGAGAGAGGCGGCTCAGAATATCAATAACAATACTTCCGGCGGAGTAATATATGATTATGGTAATGAATATCTTATAAAGGCTGCGCTCCATACATCAGATGTAAACGAATTATCTAAAAGTGTGGTAATGAGTACAGAACAAGGTGTGGTTACATTTGACGATATAGCTGTGGTGGAGGTAGGCAGTAAATCACCGCGTCTGGGTGTAGCATCAGAAAAGTGTAAGCCTTCAGTAATTGTTACCGTGACAAAGCAGCCTGATACCGGCTCGATTGAGTTGACGAAGAAAATAGATAGGGAGCTTGATATATTGTCGAAAACAATGCCTGAAGGAATCAATATTTCCACAGACATTTTCCGCCAGAGTGACTTTATAGAAAATTCAATTTCTAATCTGCAGATATCACTTTTTGAAGGAAGTATTTTCGTGATTTTAGTTATATTCTTCTTCCTGATGAATATACGTACTACGTTGATATCTGTAGTGGCTCTTCCACTATCCATAGCTTTGACTTTATTGATACTTTACTGGTGCGGATTGAGCATAAATACCATGAGTCTTGGTGGTATAGCTATTGCTATTGGGTCTTTAGTAGATGATGCCATAGTAGATGTGGAGAATGTATACCGACGTTTGCGTCTGAACTCTGAGTTGCCTGAAAGAAAACGTGAAAGTGTACTCAAGGTTATATTTGAGTCATCACGTGAAGTGCGTTTGCCTATTCTTAATTCATCCCTGATAATTGTCGCAAGTTTTTTGCCATTGTTCTTCCTGAATGGGATTGAAGGCAGAATGCTGATACCGCTTGGTATCTCATTTATTGTCGCTTTAGCGTCTTCAACATTGATTGCTTTGACAGTAACCCCTGTTTTATGTTATTTTTTACTGAAAAACGATAAGAAGCTGACAAAGACATCTAATCCATGGCTTAGCCGTGTTTTGGCGGATTTTTATGAGAAATCATTACCTCAAGCTTTGGCTCATAAAAAAGCATTATTAGGTGTAACGGGAGTATTGATTATTGTAGCATTGGCGTTGTTTCCCTTTTTAGGAAGAAGTTTTTTGCCATCGTTTAATGAAGGTTCATTGACTATAAATGTAAGTACATTGCCCGGTATCTCGCTTGATGAAAGTGATAAAATCGGACGTGAAGCTGAACGTATAATTTTGTCTGTACCGGAAATCAATACTGTAGCCAGAAAGACAGGACGTGCTGAACTTGATGAACATTCATTGGGTGTTAACGTCTCTGAAATAGAAGCCCCCTACACTCTTTCCGGTCGTACGCGAGAGGAAATGGTTAAGGAATTGCGTGGTAAGTTGAAACATATTCCAGGCGCAAATATTGAAATAGGACAGCCGATATCTCACCGTATCGATGCTATGCTTTCGGGTACGGAGGCTCAGATTGCGATAAAGATATTCGGAAGCGAACTTAACCGGCTCCATAATATTGCTACCTCAGTAAAACATGCTATTAAGGATATAGATGGTATAGTTGATGTAAATGTAGAGCAGATGGTGGACCGTCCGCAGTTGGAGATTAAACCGCGCCGCAATATGATGGCTCGATATGGTATTACTAATGAGCAGTTTGCTTCATATATCGCTACCATGTTGGGCGGAGAGGCAGTGTCGCAGGTTTATCGTGATGGGCTACCATTTGATATAACATTGAAAGTAGACGATTCTTCAAGAGCAACAATAAGTGATTTGTCACGTCTTATGATTGACTCGAATGTCGGACCTATTCCGATAACCTCTGTGGCTGAAATCATATCCACTTCCGGTCCTAACACTATTAATAGGGAGAATGTCAATCGCAGGATTGTTGTTTCTACAAATATTGAAGGTGGTGATTTACGTGGAGCTGTTGATGCTATTAAGCATGCCATTGAAGACAAAGTTAAGTTACCTCAAGGTTATTATGTGGAATATAGCGGTCAGTTTGAAAATGAAGAGGCTGCTTCACGTACCCTTGGATTAGCTTCAATTGGTGCTATTATATTGATATTCCTTATATTGTATCATGAGTATAAAAAACTCTCGTATTCGTTTATTATACTTATAAACATGCCATTGGCTTTAATTGGAGGTATATTTATTCTGTTTATTACCGGTTCGGAATTAAATATTCCAGCAATCATCGGTTTTATCTCTCTAATGGGTATAGCCACTCGTAACGGTATGCTGCTGATATCACATTACAATACTCTTGAAAAAGATGGGTTACCATTATTGCAGCGCATATATACCGGTTCGCGTGACCGACTTAATCCTATTATAATGACGGCATTGACATCTGCGTTGGCATTGATACCGTTGGCACTCAGAGCGTCAGAGCCCGGCAATGAGATTCAGTCTCCTATGGCATTGGTGATACTTGGAGGTCTGGTTTCATCCACATTATTGAATATATTTATTGTTCCTATATTTTACTATTTGATTAATAAGAATAAAGCATGATAAGAAGATTTATATTTGCGACAGCAATTATACTATGCATTGCAGATAGTGCGTATGCTGCAGATTATATCAATAATAAAGCCAAAGAAATAGCATCGTCAAGTCCGGCATTAAGAGCTTTTCTCAATACTCAAAAAGCCCAGATTTCAGAGCTAAAAGCCGATAATATTTTGGAAAATCCGGAAGTGAGTTTTTCTCATTTATGGGGACAAGGCGGAATCGGCAATAAATATACTATAGGTATATCTCAGAATTTTGATTGGCCCGGAGTATATTCTGCAAGAAAAAAAGTAATATCTGCGCGTCAGAAAGTTTTGTCAGATTATGCTATGGTTAAGACTGCTGAGATTTTTCTTGCAGCTAAAGAAGCCATGATTGATGCCGTGTATGCCAAGCGTCTTATAGCATTACGTTCGGTGGTATACAAACAGGTCGATTCGCTATATAATGCTTATAAAAAAGCGAGATTAACCGGTGATATTACAGTTCTCGACTTGAATAGAGCTGTAATAGAGCGTAGTATGGCATCAAGAAATCTGCGCGAAGCTGAGGTTATGCTGATTGAGGCTGGTGATAAGATTAGAGCGATAAATGTCGGCTGCAATGTCGAATCTGTTATGGCAGGTATAGAATATTATCCAGTAGTAAAAGTAAGAAGTGAGGAAGAATATGCCGAACGACTTGTAAATATGAATCCCCTGCTCCTTGCTGCAAAATCAGAGGTGGAGATATCAGAATTCCAACAGACTTTGGCATCGGCAAGCCGTTACCCGGGCTTCTCAATAGGATATGAGCATGAGTATGAGATGGGTGAGCGATTTAACGGGCTGTCAGTGAGCATGACATTACCTATATACTCAAGAAAAAATACTGTCCAGACAGCTGATTATAATAAAATAGCAGCGGAAGAGTCTCTCACTGAATTAAATGCTTCATTGGTTGCTGAATACAATACATTACGGCATAAAGTAATATCTGCTCAATCGGATATAGAGACGTATGGCAAGATTTTTTCCGGATATGAAAACCTCGATATGCTTCAGCGTTTATTTCAATCCGGACAAATTAATCTTACAGAATATATCACTGAACTGACATATTTCGTCGATGCACAGATTGAATACGAATCATTTATCCATACTATGCATCTTGACGCAGCAAATCTCAATAAATTTATTGACCTTGTTGATTAATCTTTTGTAGAATACGTATCGGCTATTTGCTGCCGGGATAAGCTAAGCTGTTTTTCCAGCTTGGCTTTTTCTATGCGTAAAAGATGGCATTTCATAAAGGCTTGTGCTGTGAGGTATGTATCGGAGATGCCTTCACGTTGAGATTCAGAAAGAGTAAATCTTTTTATTTCTTTATCCCCGTTTTTAAGAATAACAGTGGCAGGAGTATTATAATCACTCAGTATTCGCCCTACAGAATCACATTCTCCGGCTATATACGTGATTACACGATTCTTGTCAAGCATACGGTTACGCTCTCCATCAGGGTTTACAGCAGAAGTTTCAGCTGTTAGACCGCCGGTCTCAACGGCTATAGTAGTAAACGGTGCACTTCCTGAAGCGGATGCTATGATATAAAACATTCCGTCTGGAGCTACTCGTCCGTGTAATCCCTCCACGTTATATTGTGATTTAATATTGGCATCTGCCTGACTTATGAAATAAGGTTCTATAGGATTATCAATTTTTATTAGATTGCGGCTTAAAGAGTCACCGGCAATCAAATTAATAGCCAGCATACTATCTGTTTCGGCAATTTTGTTGATTATAGCACCTTCCATAGCTTTAGGGCGTATGGACATGGCTTTTTTGCGGACATCAATGACTTTAGGATATGCGTGGTCTATGGAATCGAGAAGTGATAGCGTGTGATTAAAATCATGGTTGGCAAGTGATTCTTCAGCTGATGACAAAAGATTTTCTGCTCGTTTCACATTATCGTCGCTACATGAAGTACTGATATAGGATATTAATGGTAATCCTATTATAAATAGGGCTTTAGTTACTGCGTTCGACATTTTTTACACCTTTTACTGTAAGTATTTTCTTTATTAATTGTGATAATACATCTATAGTTTCCACACCTATTACCAGATACCCATGAAAGATACCGTCATGAGAATCAATGGATATATTTCGTAGCGATGCTTTGGACTCTTTGCTTATAATGGATGTGATATTTGTGACAATACCTATATCATCCTGTCCCACAATACGTAATGTGGTGACGAACTGATTACCGGTTTTTCCAGCCCATCGCGTAGCTATCAGTCTGTAGGGATATTTTGATTTGATATGTTCGGCATTCGGACAGTTATCCCTATGTATTTTTATGACTCCTTCCGATGATACGAACCCGAATACCTTATCGCCATGTACCGGATTACAACATTTTGATAGTTTGAAGTTCAATCCTTTTACATTATCACCGATTATAAAAATATCGTTGTTGGAGCTTGTGGTTGATTCATCGATGTTGTTCTGGAGTGTGAATTCTTCAGCCGATGTACGCTCTGACGTATCATCCGGTTTATCTTCAAGAGTTTCATAATTAGCTATTACATCATTGACATCAAGTGTGTTATTTGAAATAGCAAGGTAAAAGTCGGTAACAGTTTTATATCCGAGCTTTTTTATGAGTTTCATCAACACAGCTTCTTCAACATCGATTTTTCGATTTTTGAATCTCCGTTGAAGCAACTCACGTGCGATATCTACAGCCTGGCTGTTTTGGTCATTAAGTGACTGTCGGATTTTATTACGGGCTTTTGATGTCGTGACTATATTGAGCCAATCATGTTTGGGTAGTTGATTCTGAGATGTGAATATCTCTATCGTATCACCATTTTTAAGCTTATAGTTGAGTTTACTGCTTTTGCCGTTGACTTTACCTCCGGTACATTTACAGCCTAATTTGGAATGTATGGCGAAAGCGAAATCAAGTAATGTGGCTCCGTTGGGAAGTTTATATAAATCACCTTTCGGAGTGAAGACATACACCTCTCTATCCATAACGTCAAGATTTAACTGACGCATGGTATCAAGTGAGCCCGAACCGGAAGCAGAATCTTCGAGGACTTCACGCACATGTGTCATCATCTCGTCGATATAGTGTTCTGTGCGTATGCCTTTATATTTCCAGTGAGCGGCGACACCGCGTTCAGCTACAGCATCCATGCGGCGTGTGCGTATTTGGACTTCCACCATTTTATTGTCAGGACCGAATACTGTAGTATGAAGAGATTCGTATCCATTGCTTTTAGGTACGGTCAGCCAATCCTTAATACGTTTCGGATTGGGTTGATACATATTGGTGACGATGGAAAAAGCTGTCCAGCAGGCTGTGTGTTCCCGGGTCTTGGTATCTTTTTCAGATTCATTCTCTATCGGTTCGATATCAATAATTATTCGTATAGCAAAAAGGTCATAGATATTTTCAATATCAGTATGCTGCTTTATCATTTTATTCCAGATGGAATAAATGGATTTGGTTCGACCTTTTATGTCAAAATTCAAATTTGCCTCAGTAAGAGACCGTTTTACCGGCTCGATAAATTGTGCGATATATGCATCACGGTGTTTTTTTGTCTCATTGAGTTTCTTAGCTATACGGGTATATATGTCACGATTGGTATATTTCAGTGACATATCCTCCAATTCACCTTTTATAGCATAAAGACCGAGCATGTGGGCAAGTGGAGCATATAGTCGGGCAGCTTCTATAGCCATTTCTTTAACCGATGACACGTCAGGGTGATGATTGATTGACTTCATCAATGCCAGACGGTCAATAATCATGATGATGATTACTCGTATATCCGAGGCTAATGCGAGCATCAGGTTACGATAATTTTCAGCCGAATTGCCTGATGATTTATGGTCTACAGAGTGTACTTTTGATAAACCTTCTACCAGACGTGCTACATCGGCACCCCATTCCTTAGCTATATATTCCGATTCGATAACATTGTTTTGCAGCAATTGAAAGAGAATTGTCGCTATTATCATCTCGCGGTCAGGCTCGATGTAAGTACATAGGGTATCAGCTGTGTCAAGGCTACGGATTATGGGGTGAAAACCAAAAGAATCTCGACTGAGCAGCATTTCATCATGTGCATTAATTATCAATTCGCGCAGTCGTACTATGTCTTCGATTGAACAAACATCGAAAGAATGACGTCGCAAATCAGTATATAATGATTTAAGCTGAAGCTGTTCGGCGGTATTCAGACGCTTTTCCCACATAACTACAATCTGTTGAAATGATATATGCACAAATTTACAAAAAAATCAATCTGTTAATTGATTAATCGTAATAAAAATTATATTAACTAAGCTAATTTGACAATACTTGGTTTTAATATGTAGTTTTTGCTAATATAGAAATAATATTTAATTTTGTTCTTGTTAACATAACATTTTGCCTATGGAATAAAATCCCAATTTTGATAAGCACTATAGAATAAGAAAAAGCGTTTTTGCTGAACATCTTGCACTTGAAACTTCGACAATTTCAAAACAACCAAGATAAAAGCGAAGATGCTCACGTTATAGGCGTGGGCTATACTCGTTTATTTAGTTGTTTAGGTAGTCGAAGACCTCAAGTGTAGATAAACAGAGTTTGTCCGCGCTTTTTTGTGCCTTATTAAGTAAATATAAATAAATCAGGATAAACAATTAAATCAATAATTTTATAACTTACTAATCAA